>DASSKF010000073.1:0-2787 GCA_035690725.1 Segeticoccus sp. | reverse complement strand
GTGGTGAACCGGGTGAAGAACCCGCCGGGGTCCCGGTGGAAGCGCGCCCCGGCCGCGCGGTGCACCTCCTCGCCCACGTCCGGCCAGAGCGCGGCCACGGCAGCGGTGCCGGCGGCCACCATGGCGGCCCGGGTGTCGACGAGCGTGTCGTCCACGTCCAGGAGCAGCCCGTCGAAGGGGCGGCGCGCGCCGTCCGGCCGCGCGGGCACCGGGCGGCTCACACGCTGGCGCGCAAGTTGCGCAGCCGGTTCAGCGTTGCGTCCTTGCCGAGGATCTCCATCGACTCGAACAGCGGCGGCGACACGCGCTGCCCGGACACGGCGGTGCGCAGCGGGCCGAAGGCGAGCCGCGGCTTGACGCCCATGCCGTCGACGATGGCCTCGCGCAGCACGGACTCGATCCGGTCGTGCGTCCACTCGCCGTGCGTGTCGGCCAGTCCGTCGCCCCGGTCCGACAACGGCTCGAGTGCGGCCACGGCCGCGTCCAGCACCTCCGGCGCGGAGTCCTTGAGCTGTTTGCGGGCGTCTTCGGCGACCTCGAGCTCGTCGTCGGCGACGTAGAACGGGGCGACGAGCGCAGTCGCCTCGGACAGCAGCGCGATCCGGGTCTGGATCAGCGGTGTGATCGCCTTCAGGCGGCCGAGCTGCGGCAGGGTGGGCTCGCCCGGGAGGACGCCGTCGTGCTGCAGGTGGGGCAGCAGCCGCGAGGCCAGGTCCCCGACCTCGAGCTCGCGGATGTAGTGGCCGTTCAGCCACCCCAGCTTGTCCAGGTCGAAGATCGGACCGACCGTGTTGACCTTGGACCACTCGAAGCCCTCGACGAACTCCGCGAAGCTGAACACCTCCCGGTCCCCCTCCATCGGCGGGTAGCCCAGGAGCGCCAGGAAGTTCAGCAGCGCCTCCGGCAGGTATCCCTGCTCGCGGAACCAGCTCAGCCGGGCCGCGGGGTTCTTGCGCTTGCTGATCTTGGACTTGTCGGCGTTGCGCAGCAGGGGCATGTGCGCGAACTTCGGCAATGGCAGCCCCAGCCACTGGTAGAGCAGGATGTGCTTGGGCGTCGAGCTGATCCACTCCTCGCCGCGGACGACGTGCGTGATCGCCATCTCGTGGTCGTCGACGACGACGGCGAGGTGGTAGGTCGGGAAACCGTCCGCCTTCACGATCACCTGGTCGTCCGGACGCGGTGCGGTGAGGGTTCCCCGGATCAGGTCGGTGAACGTCGTGTCCACGTCGTCGGGGATGAGCATCCGCACCACCGGGTCGTCGCTGAACCCGGGCAGCTCCGCGCGCTCCTCGCGCGTCAGCCCGTAGCACATCCGGTCGTAGCCGGTGGGCTGCTTGGCCTTCTGCTGCTCGGTCCGCATCTGCTGCAGCCGCTCGCTGGAGCACCAGCAGTGGTAGGCGTGGCCGGACTCGAGCAGCCGCTCGACGTAGGGCCGGTAGGTGCCCAGTCGCTCCGACTGCCGGTAGGGCGCGAACGGTCCCCCGACGTCCGGCCCCTCGTCCCAGTCCAGCCCGAGCCAGCGCAGCGCGTCATAGATCTGCTGCTCGCTGTCCGCCTGGTAGCGCGCCCGGTCGGTGTCCTCGATGCGCAGGACGAACCGGCCCCCCTGCTGGCGCACGAAGGCGACGTCGAACATCGACATGTAGGCGGTTCCGACGTGCGGGTCACCGGTCGGGGAGGGCGCGACGCGCAGCCGCACCGGGCCGCTGCCCTGGCTGGTCGGGTCGGTCGGCTGGGGGTCGCTCGCGTTCATCATCGTCCGCCGATTCTATGGGCGCGCGGTCTCCCGTCCGACGCCGGTGTGTCGGGCCTCAGCTCATGAGGGCGAGGGTCACCGACTCCTGCAGCCAGGTGAGGAAGTCGTAGTAGGCGGCCAGGACGTAGCTGTCGTCGTCGGCCTCGCCCTCCACCACGCCGGTGAGCCGTTGGTGGAGCGCCTCCGCGTCCTCGTCGGTGCGCAGCCCGAGCCGTTCACCGAGCACGAGGCGCACGTCGGTCAGGCCGATGGCGAGCGCCTGCGCCTGGTCGCGGTCCAGCGACACCTTGCCGCCCTCGGCCTCCTCGAGCGCGCTGATGGCGGTGGACAGGTGGGCCACCTTGCGCTCCCGCAGGGTGCGCTCGGTGAGCCGGCGGAACTCGGCCGCCGCCTCGTCGTCCTGCCGGTTCGCGGGGGGCAGCAGCCGCTCGAGGGCCGGGTCCCGCTCCCCGATGGAGGCGGCGTCGTCGGGCACCTCCCAGGACCGGACCAGGTCCTCGAACGGGTCGCCGGACTCGGCGACCTCGGGCGGTGCGATGAAGTCACGCGTCTGGCTGAGCAGCCCGACGACGACGGACCGCTCGCCGTCGTCCATCTTCGCCACGAACCGCTCACCCTTGCGGCTGAATCCCCGCGCCACTCACTCGTCCTTCTGGAACGTCGCCCACAGGCCGTAGCCCTGCAGGGCCTCGGTGTCGTGCTCCATCTTCTCGCGGGTGCCGGTCGACACGACCGCGCGGCCCTTGTGGTGCACGTCGAGCATGAGCTTCTCCGCCTTGGCCCTGGGGTAGCCGAAGTAGCTCTGGAACACCCAGGTGACGTAGCTCATGAGGTTCACCGGGTCGTTCCACACGAGGGTGACCCAGGGCTGGTTCAGCTCCGAGTCCGCTCCGGGGTCGATGACCTCGGCGACCTCCTCCTGCTCGCTCGGCGCAATCGACACGTCCTCCACCATAGGCTGCCCCCGTGACTGGCACGACGAGCACGGCCCTGCTGACCGACCACTACGAGCTGACGATGCTCGAGGC
>DASSKF010000072.1:0-22623 GCA_035690725.1 Segeticoccus sp. | reverse complement strand
GATGTCGCGCTCCTCCAGCACGTTGAACAGCGCGACCTGGATGCGCTCGGCGAGGTCGGGCAGCTCGTTGAGCCCGAAGACTCCGCGGTTGGCGCGGGGGACGAGCCCGTAGTGGACCGTCTCCGGGTCGCCGAGGGTGCGACCCTCGGCCACCTTGACCGGGTCGACGTCGCCGACCAGGTCCCCGACGCTCGTGTCCGGGGTCGCCAGCTTCTCGGTGTAGCGCTCGTCCCGGTGCCGCCACACCAGGGGCAGGTCGTCGCCGACCTCCTGCGCCAGGTGGCGGCAGCGCAGGCACGCGGGCGTGACCGGGTCGTCGTTGATCTCGCAGCCGGCCACGGCCGGGCTCCACTCGTCGAGCAGCCCGACGAGGGTGCGCATCAGCCGGGTCTTGCCCTGGCCCCGCTCGCCGAGGAGCACGAGGTCGTGCCCGGCCAGCAGCGCCGTCTCGAGCTCGGGCAGGACCGTCTCGTCGAAGCCGACGATGCCGGGGAAGGCGGGGGTGCCGGAGCGCAGCCGGTCCAGCAGGTTCTCCCGGAGCTCCTCCTTGACGGTGCGCGACCGGTGGCCGGTCGCGAGCAGCTGTCCGCGGGTCGTGATCTGTGGCGCGTCACTCACCGTCCGACCCTACGTCCGGCGGGTGGTCGGCGCCGAGGGACACGGGCCCCTCGGCCGGCCCGCGGTGCCGTTATGCCGGGCGCTCACCCGACGCCATGCCGCTCAGGTGGCGGCGCGGCCGGCTCCGGTGCGTCCGTGGAGCACCCCGGACAGCACGATGACGACGACACCGGCGAGGGGGACCGCGAGCAGACCCACCCGCAGCGAGGTGGCGTCGGCCACGGCGCCGACCACCGGGGGCGAGAGCAGGAAGCCGACGCGCATCAGCCAGGAGACCACGGTGAGGCCGGTGCCGCGGCGCAGTCCGGGCAGCTCGTCGGCCTCGTACATCGCGGCGGGGACGAGGGTGGCCACGCCCAGCCCCGCGGCGGCGAATCCGAGCACCGTGCCCACCACGCTGGGGAACGCCAGGGCGAGCCCCATGCCACCGGCGGTGACGACGCCGCCGACACGGGCGACGGCGCGCTGGCCCCACCGGTCCACCAGCCGGTCGCCGAGGGCACGGCCGATGAACTGCGCCCCGACCAGGGCGATGTAGCCGGTGGCGGCGATCGCGCCGGGGGCGTCGAGAGATCGGGACAGGTACAGCGCCGCCCAGGAGTTGCCCGCGTCCTCGACCGTCGTGCCCGCCACCGCGATCAGGACCAGGGCGCCGAGAACGAGGGCCGTGCGCCTGCTGATCCCGGGCAGGCGCCGCCCCGGTGCCTGCCCGACGTCCTCGGGGACGTCAGCGGGTGACTGCTCCTCGTCGTGGCCCGGCAGGCAGAACGGCAGGGCGACGAGCGCGACGCAGGAGAACACGCCGCCCGTGACGGCCAGGTGGACGCCCAGCGGGACGCCCAGGGCGATCGCCCCGGCGGCCATCGACCCGCCGAGGGCGGCGCCGATCGACCACACGGCGTGGAACGAGTTGATGATGGAGCGGCCGTAGCGCCGCTGCACGCGCAATCCGTGGGCGTTCTGCCCCACGTCGGTGAGGGCGTCCACGGCCCCGCCGACCAGGAGCGCGAGGGCGAAGAGGGCGACGGCCGGGGCGAGGGCGGCGACGAGCACCGCGGCGGCGGTCAGGACCGTGCCGCCCACGGCGACCCGCGCCGACCCGAAGCGCCGGATCAGGGCCGCGGCCGCCGGTCCGGCGAGGATCGCGCCCGCAGGGAACGCTGCCACCGCCAGCCCGTAGACCGTGTTGTCCATCCCGAGCGCAGCCTTGATCTCCGGGTACCGCGGCAGGATGTTGGCGAACAGTGCACCGTTGGTCAGGAACAGGGCCGCGACGGCGACCCGGGCGCGGCGGTCGGTGCGAGCCGGCCGGCTCCGCGTGGGGGCACTCACAACCGACGAGGGTATGCCGTGCCGCGTGCCGGCCTGGTGCCGCGGTGAGGGTGCGCTGGTGGCGGGCCGCGTCAGCGGTGCAGCTTCGGCACCACGTCCCGCCCGAACACCTCGATCCACTCCCGCTGGTTGCGCCCCACGTTGTGCAGGTAGACCCGGTCGAACCCGAGGTCGACGAACTGCTGGATGTGCGCCCGATGGACGTCGGGGTCGGAGGAGATCACCATCCGTCCCTCGAAGTCCTCGGGGCGCACCAGCTTCGCCATCGCGGCGAAGTCGTGCGGGGAGCGGATGTCGGCCTTGGCGAACTTCATCCCGCCGTTGGGCCACTCGGTCATCGCGTTGGCCAGCGCCTCCTCGTCGGTCGGCGCCCAGGACAGGTGCAGCTGCAGGACTCGCGGCATGGTGTCCGGGTCCTTGCCGGCCTCGCGGGCCCCCTCGGCGAACTTGGCGAACAGGCCGTCGATCTTCTCCAGCGGCGCGCCGACGGTGATCATGCCGTCCGCGTGCCGGCCGGTGCGCTTGGCGTTCAGCGGACCCGCCGTGGCGACGAGCACGGGTGGCGCGGACTCCGGCATGGTCCACAGGCGGGTGGTCTCGTGCTTGAAGAACTCCCCGGAGTGCTTGGTGTCCTTGCCGGCCAGCGAGGCGTCGAACAGCTCCTTGATGACGTCGATCGCCTCGAACATGCGCCGGGACCGCTCACCGGCCTCGGGCCAGTAGCCCGCGACGACGTGCTCGTTGAGCGCCTCGCCGGCGCCGACGCCCAGCCAGCTGCGACCCGGGTACATGGCCTCCAGCGTCGCCGCCGCCTGCGCCACCAGGACCGGGTGGAACCGGAACGACGGACAGGTCACCCCCGGGCCGAGGTCACCGGTCGTTCGCTCGGCCACGGCGGCGAGCACGTTCCAGACGAACGAGGCCTGACCCTGCTGCGGGACCCAGGGCTGGAAGTGGTCGGCCGCCATACAGCCGGAGAAGCCGTGCTGCTCGGCGAGCGCGGTGAGCTCGACCGACTCGGTGGGGTGGAACTGCTCGAGCATCGCGGCGTATCCGATGGTGAGACTCATGGGCCCCAACGTAGTGCCGTGCGTGGGAGGGGTGAGAACGTTCACGTCATGACCGGGACCACGGGATCGGACACGTCGGCCGAGCTGTCCCTGCTGCAGCAGAAGGTGCTCGACGCCATCGACGACGACCGGGTCGTGCAGGACCTGCGCGACCTGGTGGCCATCCCCTCGATCGGCGGCTCGGGGGCGGAGGCCGAGGCGCAGGAGTGGTGTGCCGCACGGCTCGCCGAGCTGGGCTGCGACGTGGACCGGTGGGACATCGACCTGGCCGCGCTCAGCGAGGTGCCGGGCCACCCGGGGGCGGAGGTCGAGCGGTGGAACGCCGTCGGTTGCGTGGGCGTGCTCGGCGGCACCTCCCAGCCCGCTTCGGGAGGAGCCGGTATGCCGGCCCTCGCCCTGTGCGCCCACACCGACGTGGTGCCCCCGGGCGACCTGATGAGCTGGCCAGACGCGGATCCGTTCTCCCTGCGGATCATCGACGGGCTGGCGCACGGACGAGGTGCGTGCGACATGAAGGGCGGGCTCGCGGCGATCCTCGGCGCCGTGTCGGCCCTGTCCCGGTCGGGCATGCCGCTGCGCCGACCGCTCGCGGTGCACACGGTCAGTGGTGAGGAGGACGGCGGCCTCGGGGCGTTCGCGACGCTGCGCCGCGGGCACCTGGCCGACGCCTGCGTCATCGTCGAGCCGACCGCCCGCACGATCATCCCGCTCAACGCCGGCTCGCTCACGTTCCGGCTCGACGTCACCGGCCGGTCCACGCACGGCGCCACTCGCACGCAGGGGGTCAGCGTCATCGACCTGCTCGAGGACGTGCAGGCGACGTTGCGACGGCTGGAGCGGGACCGGAACGCCGACCTGCCACCGGAGTTCGCCCACCTCGACCTCGCCTGGCCGATCTCGATCGGCAGGGTCGAGGCGGGGGACTGGGCCAGCTCGGTGCCGGACCGGCTCGTCGCCCACGGACGGTTCGGCGTGCAGGTGGGGGAGGACGTCGACACCGGGCGCCGGGTCTTCGAGCACGCCCTCGCCGACGCCGGGGCCGGGCACCCGTGGCTGCGCGACCACCCGGTCGAGGTGACCTGGCCCGGGGGCGAGTTCGCGAGCGGCTCGCTCCCGGAGGGGCACCGGCTCCTCGGGGACGTCGCGTCGGCGGTGATGGCCGTTGGCGACCCCCGACCGGAGGTGCGGGGCGCGCCGTACGGGTCGGACCTGCGCCACTACGCGGCCGCCGGCGTGCCGACGCTGCAGTACGGACCGGGCGACATCCGGTGCGCGCACGCGCTCGACGAGCGGGTCGAGGTGGCCGAGGTGCTCCGGTGCGCCCGGGTCTACGCGCTCCTGGCGCTCGCCCACTGCGTCTGACCGCGACCTCGGGACTTCCCCACCGACCTCGGGACTTCCCCGCGGACCTCGGGACTCTCCCACCGACCTCGGGACTTTCCGCCGAAGCGTTGCAAGGGCCCTTTCGAAAGAGTACTTTCGACTCCGTGCCGTACTCCTCGCGCCGCCTGACCGATCCGGAGGACCTGCGGGCGCTGGCCCACCCGGTCCGCATGTCGATCCTCGAGCAGCTGACCGTCTTCGGGCCGCTGACGGCAAGCCAGCTCGCCGACCGGATCGACGAGTCGCCGGCAAACTGCTCGTGGCACCTGCGCAAGCTCGCCGAGCACGGCTTTGTCGAGGAGGCGGGCGGGGGGACCGGACGCCGACGCCCCTGGCGAGCCGTGACCCTGGGGCTGCAGTGGAACGAGCAGGATCTCGCCGAGGGTGAGCAGCTCGCCGGTGAGGCGCTGACGGCCATGCTCGTCGACCGGGAGGTGGCGCGCTTCGCGGCGGCCCGGCAGAGGTTGCGCTCGGACGACGCGGAGTGGCGGGAGGTGTCCGGCTCCACCCAGAGCGCCCTCTGGCTCACGGTGGAGGAGCTCACCGAGCTGGCTGAGGAGCTCAAGCAGCTGGTGCTGCGCTCGGTCGAGCGACACGAGCACCCCGAGCTGCGGCCCCCGGGTTCCCGCCTGTGTTCCTTCATGGGCTGGGTCGCGCCCACCTACCAGCTTGACGGGCAGCCCATCACCGCCGACGACGTGCCCGGGCCCACGACACCGGGCGCGGGCGCCGACCCCGAGGTGCCACCGCGACGACCGGAGCAGTGATGCGGGAAGCCTTCCGGGTCACCGGGTTCCGCCGCCTGTTCACCGGATTGTCGACGAGTATGCTGGGTGACTCGCTCATGCTGCTCGTGCTGTCCATGTGGGTGAAGACGCTCACCGACTCGAACGGTATGGCGGGCCTCACCTTCCTCTGGATGTGCGTCCCCGCGCTGTTCGCGCCGCTCATCGGGATGTATGTCGACCGCTTCCGTCGCAAGCCCCTGCTCGTCTGGGGGAACATCGCCTCCGCGGTGTGTGTGCTGCCCCTGGTGCTCGTGCGCGACGCGAGCGACGTGTGGATCATCTGGGCGGTCACGTTCGGCTACGGCCTCTCCTTCATCGTGCTGCCCGCGGCGCTCAACGGTCTGCTCAAGGAGCTGATGCCGGACCGGATGCTCGTCGACGCGAACTCCTCGCTGCAGACCGTCAAGGAGGGGTACCGGCTGGTCGGGCCGCTCGTCGGCGCGGGGCTGTTCGGCTGGCTCGGCGGTGGCGTGGTCGCCGTCCTCGACGCCCTGTCGTTCCTCGTCGCGGCCGCGTTCGTCGCCTGGATCCCGTTGCGGGAGAAGCTGCCCGAGCACGCTCCGCAGCGGTGGTGGACCGAGATGACCGGCGGACTCGGCCATCTGGTGCGCGACAGGCTGTTGCGGCACACCCTGGTCGCCTTCGGCGTGATGCTGCTCGTCATCGGCTTCTCGGAATCCTCGATCTACGCGATCCTCGACTTCTTCGACAAGCCGGCCACCTTCGCCGGTGTGGTGGTCACCGTGCAGGGCGTCGGCGCCGTCCTCGGTGGCGCCAGCGCCTCGTGGTTGGTGCGCCGGATCGCCGAGACCGGCACGGTCGCCCTGGGTCTGGTCCTCATGGCGGCCTCGCTGGCCGCGATCGCCCTCACGTCGACGCTCTGGGTGATGATGCTGTCGACGGTGCCGCTGGGCTACAGTCTGCCGTTGCTGTTCGTCGCCTTCACCACCCTCATGCAACGACGCACGCCGCACCACCTGATGGGACGGGTGTCGGCCGCGGTGGAGGTTGTCATGGGCGTGCCCCAGGCCGTCTCACTGGCGGTGGGCGCCCTGCTGGTCACCCTGATCAGCTACCACCTCATCTTCGCGATCATGGGGGCCGCGACGGCCGCAGCCGCCGGCTACCTGGTGCTCGCGCTGCGCGGCCGCCTGTTCCGCGCGGTCCCCGAGGTGGTCGACGGCGCGGTCGCCGTGGCCGAGGAGCTGCCGCTCGGCTCGGTCGTCACCGAGAGCCCGGTGGCCGGCATGACCGAGTGAGCGCGGTGGGAGAGTCCCGAGGTCGGTGGGAAAGTCCCGAGGTCGGTGGGAAAGTCCCGAGGTTGCCGGGAGAGTCCCGAGGTTCGCGCGTGGGCGGTGGGGTGGGTGGGGTCAGGCGTCGAAGCGGTGCTCCGGGCCGGGGAAGGCACCGGAGGCGACGTCGTCGGCGTACGCCCGGGCGGCGCGGGCGAGCTCGCCGCGCAGGTCCGCGTACTGCTTGACGAACCGCGGCATCCGGCCGGCCCGCAGCCCGGCCATGTCGGTCCAGACGAGGACCTGGGCGTCGCAGTCGGGCCCGGCGCCGATGCCGATCGTCGGGATCCGCAGCGCCGCGGTGACCTCGGCCGCGACGGGTGCGGGCACCATCTCCATCACGAGGGCGAACGCACCGGCCGCCTCCAACGCCCGGGCGTCCTCGAGGAGCCGGGCGGCCCCCTCACCACGCCCCTGCACCCGGTAGCCACCGAGGGCGTGCTCGCTCTGCGGGGTGAAGCCGACGTGGGCCATCACCGGGATGCCGGCACGGGTGAGAGCCTCGACGGTCGGGGCGACGTGCGCGCCTCCCTCGAGCTTGACCGCGTGGATCAGCGCCTCCTTCATGAACCGCGTCGCGGTGGCCAGCGCCTGCTCGGGACCGGCCTGGTAGGAGCCGAACGGCAGGTCACCGACGACCAGCGCGTGCGGTGCGGCGCGAGCGACCGCGCGGGCCAACGGGATCAGCTCGTCCACGGTCACCGGGACCGTGGTGTCGTAGCCGAGCACGTTGTTGCCCGCCGAGTCGCCCACCAGCAGCACCGGGATGCCGGCCGCGTCGAAGATCTCCGCGGACAGCTGGTCGTATGCCGTGAGCATCGCCCACCGCTCGCCGCGCTCCTTCAGCTGCTGCAGGTGGGGGATCCGCACCCGCCGGGGCGGGTCGACCGCGGCTGCGGCCCCACCACCGCCCGCCCGGGGCGGCGGGCCGCCGTACGGGCTCGGCTGCTCACCCACCGGTTCCGCCCGGGGGCACGCCGCGGAAGCGGTTGGTGATCGGCAGCAGACGGTCCCGTCCGAAGGCGAGCGGCGAGATCTTCGGGCCGGGCGCGAACTGGCGCCGCTTCCACTCCGCCCGGTCGATCAGGGCCGTCACGCGCTCGACGACCTCCGGGTCGAACCCGGCCTCCACCAGCTGCTCGCGGCCCTCGGCGCGCTCCACGTAGCGGTCCACGAGGGCGTCGAGCACCTCGTAGGGCGGCAGCGTCTCCTGGTCCACCTGCCCGGGCCGCAGCTCGGCGGAGGGCGCCTTGGAGATCGAGTTCTCCGGGATCGGCGGTGTCTCGCCGCACCGCTCGGCCTCCGCGTTGCGCCACCGGGCCAGCTCCCACACGAGTGTCTTCGGCACGTCCTTCAACGGGGCGTAGCCGCCGACGGCGTCGCCGTAGATCGTGGAGTAGCCGGTGGCGAGCTCGCTCTTGTTCCCGGGCGCCAGCACCAGGTGGCCCTCCTGGTTCGACAGCCCCATCAGGACGACGGCCCGGCACCGGGCCTGCAGGTTCTCCTCGGCGACACCGGTGAGGCCGAGTGGCTCCAGGAACGCCGCGACCATGTCCGCGATCGGCTGGACCCGGTAGTCCAGCCCCGTGCGCCGAGCCATCTCCGCGGCGTCGCTGCGGGAGTGCTCGCTGGAGTAGGTGCTCGGCATGGAGACGCCGTGGACGTTCTCGGGGCCGAGCGCGTCGCAGGAGAGGGCGGCCACGAGCGCGGAGTCGATCCCGCCGGACAGACCGAAGACGACGCTGCGCATGCCGTTCTTGCGCACGTAGTCACGGATGCCGAGGGTGATCGCCTCGTAGACCGCGCCCACCTCGTCCAGGCGGGGGGCGCGCTCGGCCGCGGTCCCGGCATCGCTGCCTGGGGGCATCTCCCGCTCGCGGGGGAGGGCACCGCCCGTGCGCTCGGCGGGGGCCGCGTCGGTGACCCCGACGTGGCGGACGCCCGCCGGGGGAGCGGCGGGGTCGACGGTGCTCGGCTCCAGCTCGAGGTCGACCACCAGCAGGTCCTCGGTGAACTGCGGTCCGCGGGCGAGCACGGTCCCGTCGCCGGCGACGACCAGCGAGTCCCCGTCGAAGACGAGCTCGTCCTGGCCGCCGGTCAGGTTGACGTAGGCGAGGGTGCACCCGGCCTGCGCCGCGCGCCGGGCGACCAGGTCGTAGCGGACATCGTCCTTGTCGCGCTCGTAGGGGGATCCGTTGACGACCAGCAGCAGCTCGGCGCCGGACTCCCGAGTCAGCGCCACGGGGCCGCCCTCCTGCCACAGGTCCTCGCAGATCGCGAGGGCCACGTCGACCTCGCCGACGCGCACCACCGTGAGCTCGGTGCCCGGGGCGAAGATGCGCGCCTCGTCGAACACGCCGTAGGTCGGCAGGTGGTGCTTGGCACAGCGGGCGACGACCGCGCCCTCGTGCAGCACCGCGGCGCAGTTCTGCGGCAGCACCCGCGCCGGGTCGCCGTCCGGCGTCCCCTCGGGGGCCTCGTCCAGGTAGCCCACCACGACCGGGAGTGCGCCGTGCCCGTCGGAGGCCAGGTCCCGCGCCAGCTGCTGCAGGGCGGCCTGCGAGGCCTCCACGAACGAGCGACGCAGCGCGAGGTCCTCGACCGGGTAGCCGGTGAGCACCATCTCGGGGAAGGCGACCAGGTCCGCGCCGCTGTCGGCGGCACGGGCCGTCCAGCTCCGCACCAGGTCGGCGTTGCCCGAGAGGTCCCCGACGGTCGGGTCCACCTGGGCCAGGGCCAGTCGCATCCGAGCCATGCGAGGAGCGTATCGAGCGGGCCGTCGTGCTTCTCGCCGAGCAGGCGGCGGGGCGTCGGTGGCCGAGGTCCTAGGCTCACGGTCGTGACGGCCTTCGACGACATCATCCTCGGCGGGGGCCACAACGGCCTGACCGCCGCCGCCTACCTCGCCCGAGCGGGACGCCGCGTCCTCGTGCTCGAGCGGGCCGACCACGTCGGGGGCGCCGCCGTGAGCGCGGCGCCCTTCGCCGGTGTCGACGCGGTCCTGTCCCGCTACAGCTACCTGGTCTCGCTCCTGCCGCGCCGGGTCGTCGCCGACCTCGACCTAGACCTGCAGCTGGTGCGTCGCCGCTACTCGTCGTTCACCCCGGTGCCGGCCGACCCCTCCACGGGACTGCTCGTGGACAGCTCCGACGACGCGGCGAGCGCCCGCACCTTCCGTGCGGTCACCGGCGGTGACGCCGACTTCGCGGCCTGGCAGCACTTCTACGACCGTATGACGTCCCTCGCCGAGCGCCTCTTCCCCACCGTCCTCGAGCCCCTCCGCAGCGCCACGGAGGTCCGCGAGCTGGTGGGGGACGACGACCTGTGGGAGGCGGTCGTCGAGCGACCCCTCGGCGAGGTCCTGCGCCGCACGTTCACCGACGACCTGGTCCGCGGCACCGTGGCCACCGACGCGCTCATCGGCACCTTCGCCGACCTGGACGACCCGGACCTGCGCCAGAACGTCTGCTTCCTCTACCACCTCATCGGGGGCGGCACCGGCGACTGGGACGTGCCGGTCGGCGGGATGGGCGCCGTGACCGCCGCCCTCGCACGTTCCGCGACCGCCGCCGGCGCCGAGGTCCGCACCGACGCGACCGTCGTCGCCGTGGACCCGGCCGGCACGGTGACGTGGGAGGACCCCGAGGGCGGCCGGCACGAGGAGTCCACCGGGACGGTGCTGGCCGCCCTGGCACCGACGACGCTGAACGGGCTGCTGGCCGCGGCCGGCGCCGACCCGGTGCCCACCGACCCGCACCCCGAGGGGGCCCAGCTCAAGGTCAACCTGCTGCTGTCCCGGCTGCCCCGGCTGCGGGACCGGTCGGTCGACCCGGCCGCGGCGTTCTCCGGGACCTTCCACCTCAACGAGTCCTTCAGCCAGCTGCAGGAGGCTCAGCGGCTGGCCACGCAGGGGCGGCTGCCGGAGCTGCTGCCGTGCGAGATCTACTGCCACACGCTGTCCGACCGCTCGATCCTCGGGCCGGAGCTGGCGGGGACCGACGCGCAGACCCTCACCGTCTTCGGGCTGCACACCCCCGCCCGGCTGTTCCGCGAGGACAACGGGGCCCGCCGCGCGGAGGCCCTGACGGCGACGCTGGCGTCGATCAACAGCGCGCTCGCCGAGCCCATCGAGGACGTGCTGGTCCGGGACGCGGACGGCCGGCCCTGCCTGGAGGTCCGCTCACCGGTCGACCTCGAGCAGGACGTCGGCCTGCCCGGGGGCAACATCTTCCACCGCCCGCTGCAGTGGCCCTGGGCCGAGCGCGAGGAGGAGGTGGGCAGCTGGGGGGTCGAGACGTCATACGACTCGGTGCTGCTCGCGGCGGCCGGCGCACGGCGCGGTGGCGGCGTGAGCGGCATCCCCGGGCACAATGCCGCGCGCGCCGTCCTCGAGCGGCAGGCCTGACCGGCGCGCCCCACCGATGAGGCAGGATCGGCACATGGATCGTCAGCAGGAGTTCGTCCTCCGCACCATCGAGGAGCGGGACATCCGCTTCGTCCGGCTCTGGTTCACCGACGTCCTCGGCACGCTCAAGTCGGTGGCGGTCGCGCCCGCGGAGCTGGAGCAGGCGTTCGTCGAGGGCATCGGCTTCGACGGCAGCGCGATCGAGGGCTTCGCCCGGGTCTTCGAGGCGGACATGCTGGTCCGGCCGGACGCCGGGACCTTCCAGCTGCTGCCGTGGCGCGGCGACAGCCCGGGGACCGCACGGATGTTCTGCGACATCGTGATGCCCGACGGCACACCGAGTTTCGCCGACAGCCGGCAGGTGCTGCAGCGCGCGCTGGCCCACGCGGCGGACCTCGGGTTCTCCTTCTACACCCACCCGGAGATCGAGTTCTTCCTGTTCGAGCTGTCCACGGACCCGGTCGGTCGGCCGGTGCCCGTGGACCGGGCCGGCTACTTCGACCACGTCCCGCACGGCACCGGTCACGACTTCCGCCGGGCGGCGATCACGATGCTCGAGAGCATGGGCATCTCGGTGGAGTTCAGCCACCACGAGGGCGCGCCCGGGCAGAACGAGATCGACCTGCGCTACGCCGACGCCCTGACGACCGCCGACAACATCATGACCTTCCGCACGGTCATCAAGGAGGTGGCGCTCGAGCAGGACGTTTTCGCCTCCTTCATGCCCAAACCCCTTGCGGAGCACCCTGGTTCGGGCATGCACACGCACCTGTCGCTGTTCGAGGGGGACCGCAACGCCTTCCACGAGCCGGGGGCGCCCTACCTGCTCAGCAAGGTCGGCCGGCAGTTCATCGCGGGGCTGCTGCGGCACGCGCCGGAGATCTCAGCGGTGACCAACCAGTGGGTGAACTCCTACAAGCGGCTGTGGGGCGGCGGCGAGGCACCGGCGCACATCTGCTGGGGCCACAACAACCGCAGTGCCATGGTGCGGGTGCCGATGTACAAGCCGTTCAAGGGCCAGAGCACCCGGGTCGAGGTGCGGACCCTGGACTCGGCGTGCAACCCCTACCTCGCCTACGCGGTGCTGCTGGCCGCCGGGCTCAAGGGCATCGAGGAGGGCTACGAGCTCCCTCCGGAGGCGGAGGACGACGTGTGGTCGCTCACCGACGGGGAGCGCCGGGCGATGGGGATCGAGCCGCTGCCGCTGTCGCTGCACGAGGCCCTCGTCACCATGGAGCGCAGCGAGCTCGTCGCAGCGACCTTGGGGGAGCACGTGTTCGACTTCTTCCTGCGCAACAAGCGCCAGGAGTGGGACGACTACCGCGGTCAGGTCACCCCGTTCGAGCTCGAGCGCTACCTGCGCAGCCTCTGACGTGGGCGACCCCGCGGAGGTCTCGCCGGGCACGCTGGCCCGGCACGGCTTCTCGGACACCCCGTCGGCGCTGCGCCGCTGGGAGGAGCTCGTAGCCGCCGCACCAGACCTGGCCACGACGGACCTGCTGTCCCGGCTGGCGCGCGTCGCCGACCCCGACCTGGCGCTGTTGACCCTCGTCCGGCTCGAGGAGGCACTGCTCGACGGCGCCCACGACGGCGTGCGCGCCGAGCTGGCTGGCGCCCTCGCCGACGACGAGCGGGTGACCTCGCGGCTGCTCGCGGTCCTCGGGGCGAGCGGGGCCCTCGGCGACCACCTGGTCCGCCACCCTGAGCACTGGTGCCGGCTGCGGGACGCGCGCCCGCGCACGCCCGACGAGCGCCGGGAGGAGCTCGTCGCCGCGGTGGCGGACGAGGCGGGAGGTGAGCACACGGCATACGACCGGCTGCGCATCGGCTATCGCGAGCAGCTGCTGGAGATCGCGGCGCTGGACCTCACCGGCGGCGACCCGGCCGGCACCATGCCGGACGCCGCGGCCGCCCTCGCGGACCTCGCCTGCGCCGCCCTCGAGGCCGCCCTGCACATCGCCCGGGACGAGGTGGACGGGGACGCCTCCCGCTGCCGCCTCGCCGTCATCGGGCTGGGCAAGTGCGGAGGCCGCGAGCTGAACTACGTCAGCGACGTCGACGTCCTCTTCGTCGCCGAGCCGGCTGCCGGCGCGAACGAGCAGGAGGCCCTCGCCGTCGCCACCGCGCTCGCCACCGCGTTGATGCGCGCCTGCTCGGCCTCCACCGGTGAGGGCGCGCTGTGGACCGTCGACGCCGCCCTGCGCCCCGAGGGACGGGACGGCCCCCTGGTGCGCACCCTCGCGAGCCACCAGCAGTACTACGAGCGCTGGGCCAAGACGTGGGAGTTCCAGGCGCTGCTGAAGGCGCGGGTCGTCGCCGGCGACGTGGAGCTGGGCCGGGTCTGGCTGGACACGGTCCGGCCGCTGGTCTGGAGCGCCGCGAGCCGGGAGCACTTCGTCGTCGACGTCCAGGCGATGCGCCGGCGCGTCGAGGAGCACGTGCCGGCCGCGGAGGCGCCGCGCCAGCTCAAGCTCGGTCCCGGCGGGCTGCGCGACATCGAGTTCAGCGTCCAGCTGCTGCAGCTCGTCCACGGCCGCTCCGACGAGACGCTGCGCTCCGGCACGACGCTCGACGCGCTCGCCGCGCTGTCCGCCGGCGGCTACGTCGGCCGGGACGACGCGGCCGTGCTCGACGGCGCCTACCGCTGGCTGCGCGCCCTGGAGCACCGGATCCAGCTGCACCGGATGCGGCGCACGCACCTGCTGCCCACGGCGGAGGAGGACCTGCGCCGGCTCGGCCGCTCGCTGGGCGCCCGCCGGGAGCCGGCGACCTGGCTGACCGGGGAGTGGCGCCGCCGCTCCCGGGAGGTGCGGCGGCTGCACGAGCGGCTCTTCTACCGGCCGCTGCTCGAGGCGGTTGCCGGGCTCAGCACCGAGGAGGTGCGCCTGTCACCGGAGGCGGCGCGAGAGCGCCTGTCCGCGCTCGGGTTCCAGGACCCCGCCGGTGCGATGCGGCACCTGGAGTCGCTCACCAACGGGGTGAGCCGCCGGGCGGCGATCCAGCGCACGCTGCTGCCGGTGATGCTCGGGTGGTTCGCCGACGAGGCAGACCCGGACGCCGGCCTGCTCGCCTTCCGCCGGCTCAGCGACGAGCTGGGAGCGACTCACTGGTACCTCAAGATGCTGCGCGACGAGGGGCGTGCGGCCGAGCGGCTGGCGCACGTGCTCGCCAGCAGCAGGTATGCCGGTGACCTCCTCCTCGGTGCCCCGGAGTCGGTGGCCCTCCTGGGCGACGACCGCGGGCTGGAGCCGCGGGACCGCTCGGCGCTGCTGCGCACCATGCGGGCGGCGGCGGGCCGGCAGGCCGACCTGGCCGCGGCCGCCGAGGCCGTGCGGGTGCTCCGCCGCCAGGAGCTCCTGCGCATCGCGATCGCGGACATCGTCGAGGGACTCGGCGTCGGCGCGGTGGCCGAGGCGCTGACCGCGCTGACCGAGGCCACGCTGCAGGCGGTGCTCGACGCGATCGTCGGCGCGCGGGAGCCGGGGTGGGGACGGCCCCTGGCCACCCGGCTCGCCGTGGTCGGGCTCGGCCGGCTCGGGGGGGCGGAGATGGGCTACGCCAGCGACGCCGACGTCGTCGTCGTGCACGAGCCCCTCCCGGGCGCCGACCCGGCGGTCGCGCAGGAGCACGCGACGGTGGTCGCGCAGGACCTGACCCGGCTGCTCAAGGGCTCCGGGCCGGACCCGGCCCTCGTCGTCGACACCGACCTGCGCCCGGAGGGCAAGCAGGGACCGATCACCCGGACCCTGGACTCCTACCGGGCCTACTACGAGCGCTGGTCCTCGCCGTGGGAGGCGCAGGCCCTGCTGCGGGCGCGTGCGGTCGCCGGGGACGAGCGTCTCGGCGCCGCCTTCGAGGAGATGGTGGCGCCCCTGCGGTGGCCGAAGGACGGACTGTCCGCGAGGGCCCTGCGTGAGGTCCGCACCCTCAAGGCCCGGATGGAGGCGGAGCGGCTGCCGCGGGGCGCCGATCCCAAGACCCACTTCAAGCTGGGCCGGGGCGGCCTGTCCGACGTGGAGTGGACCGTCCAGCTGCTGCAGATGCAGCACGCCCACGACGTGCCCGCGCTGCGGTGCACGGGGACCGTGCCGGCCCTGCACGCGGCCGCGTCCGCGGGCCTGCTGGCCGAGGACGACGCCGAGGTGCTGGCCGAGTCCTGGCAGCTGGTGGCCGCCCTGCGCAACGCGTCGGTGCTCTGGCGCGGCCGGCCGGTCGAGTCCCTCCCCAGCGACCTGCGCGACGCCGACGGCGTGGGCCGGCTCATCGGGCGCCGACCCCTCGAGGGCTGGGAGCTCGACGACGCCTACCGCCGGGTCGCCCGCCGCGCCCGCCAGGTGATGGAGCGGGTCTTCTACGAGCAGTGAGCACCGGCGAGGTGAGACGGCGACGAGGGTCCGTGCCCGGCATACCTAGACTGGAGGGGTGACCGCCCGGATCGACCTGCGCGGCCGCGCGCTGGACGCGCGCGAGCTGCGCGAGACGCTGCCCCGTGCCGAGCTCGACGTGGAAGCCGCACTCGCGGCGGTGCATCCGATCATCGCGGACGTGCGCGACCGGGGGGCGGCGGCACTGCGCGACCTGGGGGAACGGTTCGACGGCGTCCGGCCCACGTCGGTGCGCGTCCCGACGGAGGTGCTCGCCGCCGCGCTCGACCAGCTCGACCCGGACGTCCGCGCGGCGCTCGAGGAGTCCATCCGCCGTGCCCGCGCGGTCCACACCGACCAGCGGCGCACCGACGTGACGACGCAGGTCGTCCCCGGCGGCACGGTGACCGAGCGGTGGGTGCCGGTCGGCCGGGTGGGTCTCTACGTGCCCGGCGGACAGGCCGTCTACCCGAGCAGCGTCGTCATGAACGTCGTGCCCGCCCAGCTCGCCGAGGTCGGGTCCCTCGCGGTCGCCAGCCCGCCCCAGCGGGACAACTCCGGCGCCTTCACCGGCTACCCGCACCCGACCGTGCTCGCCGCCTGCGCGCTGCTCGGGGTCGACGAGGTCCACACGGTCGGGGGCGCCCAGGCGATCGCCATGTTCGCCCACGGGGCCCGCGAGGACGGACCGGAGGGGCCGAACACCGGTGCGGTCGTGTGCGAGCCGGTCGACCTCGTGACCGGCCCGGGCAACGTCTACGTCACCGCCGCGAAGCGGGCGCTCAAGGGGCTCATC
Organism: Segeticoccus sp.; assembly: GCA_035690725.1. Taxonomy (GTDB): domain Bacteria; phylum Actinomycetota; class Actinomycetes; order Actinomycetales; family Dermatophilaceae; genus DASSKF01. The sequence goes on along the minus strand of DASSKF010000072.1, from coordinate 6,575 downwards.
GGGATCGACGCCGAGGCCGGCCCCACCGAGATCGCGATCCTCGCCGACGACTCCGCCGATCCCGAGCACCTCGCCGCCGACCTGATCAGCCAGGCCGAGCACGACGTGCTGGCCGCCTCGGTGCTCGTGACCGACAGCGAGCCGCTCGCCGACGCCGTCGACCGCGCCCTCGAGCGACGGGTCGCCGCCACCAAGCACACCGAGCGGGTCGGCACCGCGCTGCGCGGCCCGCAGTCGGGCACCGTCCTGGTCGATGACCTCGACAGCGGCATCCGGGTCGTCGACGCCTACGCCGCCGAGCACCTGGAGGTCCAGACCCGAAACGCGGCCGCCGTGGCGGGGCGCGTCCGCAACGCCGGCGCCATCTTCGTCGGCCCGTGGGCGCCGGTGAGCCTCGGCGACTACGCCGCCGGGTCCAACCACGTGCTGCCGACCGGCGGCTGCGCCTGCCACAGCAGCGGGTTGTCGGTGCAGTCGTTCCTGCGCGGTATCCACGTCGTCGACTACACCCGCGAGGCCCTGCACGACGTCGCCCACCACGTCGTCACCCTCGCACGCGCCGAGGACCTGCCGGCCCACGGCGAGGCGGTCACCGCCCGCTTCGAGGGCGACCCGACGTGAGCGCCGCCGACCCCGGGGAGCGCACCGACGACGCGGTCGGGCAGCTGCTCCGCCCCGACCTGCACGGCTCCGCGCCGTACGGGGCGCCCCAGCTCGACGTGCCGGTCGCGCTCAACACCAACGAGAACGCGTATGCCGTCCCGCAGGTCGTCGTCGAGGCCGTCACCTCCGCGGTGGCCGAGGTGGCGCCGGACCTCAACCGCTACCCGGACCGCGAGTTCACCGCGCTGCGTCGCGGGCTCGCCGGCTACCTGCAGCGGGTGAGCGGTGTCGCCGTCGACGAGCGGCAGGTGTGGGCGGGCAACGGCTCCAACGAGGTGCTCCTGCACCTGCTGCAGGCGTTCGGCGGGCCGGGCCGGCGGGCACTGGGGTTCACCCCGGCATACTCCATGCACCCGGTGATCACCCGGACGGTCGGCACCCGCTGGATCGACGGTATGCGGGGTATCCCCGGGCACGGCGAGTTCGACCTGGACGCGGACTCGGCGGTGCGGCAGGTGGTCGAGCACGACCCGCACCTGGTGTTCCTGTGCTCGCCGAACAACCCGACCGGGACAGCGCTGTCGCTCGACGTGGTCGAGGCGGTCCACGACGCGGCACCGCACGCGCTCGTGGTCGTGGACGAGGCCTACGCCGAGTTCGCCCGGCCGGGCACACCCAGTGCGCTCACGCTCGTGGAGGGGCGGCCGCGCCTGGTGCTGACCCGCACCATGAGCAAGGCGTTCGCGCTCGCCGGGGCCCGGCTCGGCTACCTCGCCGCCGACCCGGCCGTGGCCGACGCGCTTCGGTTGGTGCGGATGCCCTACCACCTGTCCGCGCCGACCCAGGCCATCGCCCGGGCAGCCCTGGACCACGTCGACGCACTGCTCGGCACCGTCGAGCAGATCAAGGCCCAGCGGGACCGCATCGTCGACGAGCTGACCGAGCTCGGGTTCCGTCCGGTGCCCAGCGACGCGAACTTCGTGCTGTTCGGGGGCATCGCGGACGAGACGGCGCTGTGGACCGCGCTGCTGGACCAGGGCGTGCTGGTGCGCGACGTCGGTCTGCGGCACCATCTGCGCGTGACCGCCGGCACCGCGGACGAGACCGACGCCTTCCTCGCGGCGCTGCGCGCCCTGACCCCGAGCCACCTCCAGGAGCCTGCATGAACCACCCCACGACGCTCTCCGCTGGGCTTCGACACGGCGAGGGGACCCCGGCATGAGCCGGGCGACCGAGACGACCCGCGCCGGCCGCACCGCCGAGCTGCAGCGCACCACCTCCGAGAGCAGCGTGCGGCTGTCGCTCGACCTCGATGGCACCGGAACGGCTCGGGTCAGCACCGGCGTCGCCTTCTACGACCACATGCTCACCTCGCTCGCCAAGCACAGCCTCATCGACCTGCGGGTCGAGGCGAGCGGTGACGTCGAGGTCGACGCGCACCACACGGTCGAGGACGTGGCGATCGTCCTCGGCGACGCCCTGCGGCAGGCGCTCGGGGACAAGCGGGGGATCAACCGGTTCGGTGACGCGACCGTCCCCCTCGACGAGGCACTGGTGCAGGCCGTCGTCGACGTGGCCGGCCGGCCCTACGTCGTGCACACCGGCGAGCCGGAGGGGCAGGTCTACGCCGTGATCGGCGGCAACTTCCCCGGCTCGCTCACCCGGCACGTGCTGGAGACCCTCGCCCACCACGCCGGCATCGCCCTGCACGTCCGGGTGCTCTCCGGGCGCGACCCGCACCACCTCGTCGAGGCACAGTTCAAGGCCGTGGCCCGGGCGCTGCGTGCGGCGCTGGCCCCGGACCCCCGGGTCACCGGCGTGCCGAGCACCAAGGGTGCCCTCTGAGTGCACAGCGCCTCCTCCCGTCGCTCCCACGGCCTGCTGCTCAGCCGGGGCTCCGTGGCGACGGTGACGTCGTGGGCACGGCGGGGTGTCGTCCCCGTCCGGGTGCACGACCTCGACGGCTGGGTCGGCATCGTGCCTGACGGCCCGTCCGCGGCCGCTCCTCCGTATGACGAGTCGTTGCGAGTGCTGGCCGCGCGCCCCGTGGCGGCCCGGATGCGGCCCGCGGTGGGGTGCTTCGTGGTGGACCGGGTGGCCGTGGTCACCGTGCACCCGTCCGGGTGGCGGCCGGTGCAGCGCTGGGTGCTGTGGCACCCCGACCGCGGGGTCGCCCGCCTCCCCGGGCTGCCACTGGCCCGGCCGCGCGACGTCGTCCGGGCCGTCGGCGCACCGGCCCGCACCACCGAGCGGGTGGTGCACGAGGCGCTGCGGGCGGAGGCCCCCGACGCCCTGACCCTGCTCGAGGGGCTCGTCGGCCGGCTGGACCTCCCCGGGTTCCCGCTGCTCGCCGCCGTGCGGGGGACGACCTCGTCGGGGGACCCGGTGGAGCCGCGGGAGCGGCACGTCCAGCAGTTCGAGCGCACGGTGCACCACGAGGCGTTCATGCGGGCCGAGCTGGAGGACCGCCGGTGACCACCGTCGTCGTGCTCGACCCCGGCAGCGGGAACCTGCGCTCGGCCGTCCGGATGCTCGAGCGGGTGGGCGCCAGGGTGGAGCTGACCGCCGACCCGGACCGGGCCCGTGCGGCCGACGGCCTCTTCGTGCCCGGCGTGGGCAACTTCCACGCCTGCCTGCGCGGCCTGCGGACCGTGGACGGCCCCCGGCTGGTCCGGGAGCGGCTGGCCGCCGGGCGCCCGGTCATGGGCCTCTGCGTGGGCATGCAGGTGCTCTTCTCCGGGTCCGACGAGCCCAACGAGGAGGGCAGCGAGCCCGGCCTCGGCACCTGGCCGGCCCGGGTCGAGCGGCTCGCGGCGCCGGTGGTGCCGCACATGGGCTGGTCGCCCGTGCGCGTGCCCGAGGGCTCCGCGCTGTTCGCCGGCGCCGAGCACGCGCACTTCTACTTCGTGCACTCCTACGCCGTGCAGCACTGGCCGGCCCCACCGCCGGCCGGCCGGGTCACCTGGGCCGTCCACGGGCACCCGTTCGTGGCGGCGGTCGAGGACGGCCCGCTGTGGGCGACGCAGTTCCACCCCGAGAAGTCGGGCGACGCCGGTGCGACCCTCCTCGCGAACTGGGTCCACTCCCTCCAGGGGGCACCGACCGCCACCACCCGTGAAGGAGGATCCGATGAGTGACAGCCCGAGGCTGGAGCTACTGCCGGCGGTGGATGTGGCCGGCGGCCAGGCGGTGCAGCTGGTGCAGGGCGTCGCGGGCAGCGGGGGGCAGTACGGCGACCCGGTCGCGGCCGCCCTCGCCTGGCAGGAGCAGGGCGCCGAGTGGCTGCACCTGGTCGACCTCGATGCCGCCTTCGGTCGCGGCTCCAACCGGGACCTGCTCGGGGAGGTCGTCGGCAAGCTGGACATCGCGGTGGAGCTCTCCGGCGGGATCCGCGACCAGGAGGGCCTGGCGGCGGCGCTGTCCACCGGGTGCCGGCGGGTCAACGTCGGCACGGCCGCCCTCGAGGACCCGCAGTGGACCGCGGCCGCGATCGCCGAGCACGGCGACCGGGTGGCGGTCGGGCTGGACGTGCGCGGCACCACGCTCGCGGCCCGCGGCTGGACGCGCGACGGTGGCGACCTGTGGGCGACCCTGGAGCGGCTGGATGCCGAGGGCTGCGCACGCTACGTCGTCACCGACGTCGCCAAGGACGGCATGCTCGAGGGCCCCAACCTCGACCTGCTCCGCGCGGTCTGCGCCCGCACCGACCGGCCTGTCGTCGCCTCCGGGGGCGTGTCCACCATCGACGACGTCGTGGCCGTCCGCGGGCTGGTCCCCGAAGGGGTCGAGGCAGCCATCATCGGCTCCGCGCTGTACCGCGGCGCGTTCACCCTCCCCGAGGCGCTCGACGCGGCGGGCCGGCCGTGACTTCGCCCCAGGGGCACGACGGCGGCCCGGACGACGGCCCGGACCCGGCGTTCGCGGACACCGCGGGCGTCCCCTGGCAGGACCGGCAGCTGAGCGGCACCGGTTTCAACCAGGACGACGGGTCGGCCGACCCGGCCCTGGTCGAGGTGGTCCGGGACCGCAGCCCCGAGGGGGAGCGCGCGCTGGTCGCCGCGGTCGCGGCCGCACGCTGGATGGTCCCCGTCGTCGCGACCGAGGCGGGCGGGCCCACCGAGCCGTCCCCGGAGGGGAGCAGCCCCGGGCTGCGCGCCGAGACGTCGACCGAGATGGCGGCCGTCACGTTGACCGCCCCCGACGGGCAGCGGGCACTTCCCCTGTTCAGCGGCCTGGACGCGTTGCGTGCCTGGGACCCGGACGCCCGACCGGTCCCGGTCACGGCGGCCCGGGCGGCGCAGGCGGCGGTCCAGGAGCGCTGCCAGGTGCTTGTCCTCGACCCGCGGTCCGACCACGAGCGGGCCCTGCGTCCGAGCATGCTCTGGGCGCTGGCGACCGGCCGGGAGTGGCTGCCCGCCCACGACGACCCGTTCGTGTCCCGGGCGCTGCAGGGGGCCGTCGCCGAGGAGCCGGACGTCGTCACGTTCCGGGCCGAGGCCGGCGACCCGACCGGGACGCTGCGCGTGGTCCTGCACCTGCGGCCGGGGCTGGCACCGAAGCAGCTGGAGGGGCTCGTCACCCGGCTGGGCGAGCGGCTGGCCACCGACGGTGAGACCCGGGCCCGGGTCGACGGGATCGCCTTCGCGGTCCGTCCGGCCGACCGATGAGCATCTGGCACCTCGCCGACCCGGACGACTGGGCCGCGGCCCGCGCCTGCGGCAGCTACCGGTGCTCGACCCGCGGCCGCTCGCTGGAGGATGAGGGCTTCATCCACGCCTCGACCGAGCAGCAGTGGCCCCGGGTGCGCCGGATGTTCTACTCGGACCTGCGAGGTCCGTTGCTGCTGCTGGAGATCGACCCGCAGCGGCTCGGCGCCGAGGTGCGGTTCGAGGTGGGCGACCCGGCCTCGCCGGAGCGCTTCCCCCACATCTACGGGCCGCTCGACGTCGACGCGGTCACGTCCGTGCGGCGCCTCGACCCGCCGCACTGATCCGTCGCACTGACCCGACACGGGTCGACCTCACCGCGCGGACCCTGCCACAGGTCCCAGGGGGAGCCGGTCGTGCTCAGCGCGCGTCGTGCACGGTGCGCCCTGCCACCAGGGTGAGCGCGACGGGGACGTCCCGCAGCAGCGCCGCGGCGGCGGCCGTGTCGTCGACCGGGGCGCCCAGCGGGTCGCGGTCGAGGGCCACCAGGTCTGCGGGGTGCCCGGCGGCGACGGTGCCCCAGCCGTCCGTGCTCGCCGCGAGCGCCTCGGCGGCCGTGATCGCCTGCCCGGGCACCCACGGCGGACGGTCGTCCCCGGACCGGTGGACCGCGACGGCCATCTCCAGCCACGGGTCCAGCGGCGAGACGGGCGCGTCGGACCCCAGGGCCACGTCGACCCCGGCGTCGAGCATGCTCCGCAGCCGGAAGCAGCGGTCCTCCCGTCCCGGCCAGCACCGAGGGACGAGGTCCCGGTCCTCGAGCAGGTGGGCCGGCTGGACGCTGGCGCGGACCCCGAGGCGTGCCATCGTGGCGATCTGGTCGGTCGTGGTGAGCTGCGCGTGCTCGATCGAGCCCCGCGCACCGGTGGCCTCGAACGCCCGCAGCGCGATCGCCACGGCGGCGTCCCCGATCGCGTGCAACGCGACCCGCAGCCCGTGCCCCGTCGCCGTGGCGAGCAGGTCGTGCAGCTCCTCGGGCGGCACGTTCTGCTTGCCGTGCGGGGCGTCGCCCGCAAGCGCACCGGGGTACGGCTCGCAGCAGTGGGCGGTGCGGGTGCCGAGCGACCCGTCGGTGATCACCTTGAGGGGTCCCATGGTGAGCAGGCCGCCACCGCCGTCCCACGCGTCCCCGGTCCGCCGGCCCTCGCCGACGACCCGCCCGAGCCCGTCGGGGTAGACCGCCGTGCGCACCCGGAGGGTGTCGAGGCCGCTCGCGAACCGGTCGACCCACCGCCCGGAGGCGGCGTCGAACTCCAGGTCGACCAC
>DASSKF010000071.1:0-16033 GCA_035690725.1 Segeticoccus sp. | reverse complement strand
CGTCGGCGGCGAGCGGGTCGACTTCGAGAACATCGAGGACCTCGACGAGGACGCCTCCCTGGGCGTCGGGAAGGTCGAGGACTTCACCTGGAAGGGCCTGCTCGACTTCTCCACCTGCACCGAGTGCGGCCGTTGCCAGTCCCAGTGCCCGGCCTGGAACACCGAGAAGCCGCTGTCGCCCAAGCTGCTCGTCATGGGGCTGCGCAACCACGCCCATGCCAAGGCGCCGTGGCTGCTGGCCACCGAGGAGCAGCGGGCCGCCGCCGAGCAGGACGGCCAGGGGCAGCCGACCGGGCCCGATCTCACCGGCGAGCCGTCGCTGGCGAGCGCGCGCGCCGCCTCCGAGCGCTCTCTCATCGGGGACACCGGCTACGACGGCGACCCGCTCGCGGCCTACAACCCCGACGGCGTCGACGCGGTCATCGACCCGGACGTCATCTGGTCCTGCACCACCTGTGGCGCCTGCGTCGAGCAGTGCCCGGTCGACATCGAGCACGTCGACGAGATCGTCGACATGCGCCGCTACCAGGTGCTCATCGAGTCGGCCTTCCCGACCGAGCTGAGCGGGCTGTTCAAGAACCTGGAGAACAAGCAGAACCCGTGGGGCATGTCCGCGCGCGCCCGGCTGGACTGGGCCAAGGACCTGCCGTTCGAGGTCAAGGTGCTCGGCGCCGATGTCGAGTCCGCCGAGGAGGTGGACTACCTGTTCTGGGTCGGCTGCGCCGGTGCCTTCGAGGACCGGGCCAAGAAGACCACCCGGGCGGTGGCCGAGCTGCTGCACACCGCCGGCGTCTCCTTCGCCGTGCTCGGCGACGGCGAGACCTGCAACGGCGACCCGGCCCGCCGCGCCGGCAACGAGTTCCTCTTCCAGATGCTCGCCCAGGGCAACGTCGAGGTCCTCAACGAGGCCAAGGTCACCAAGATCGTGGTCACCTGCGCGCACTGCTTCAACACCCTCAAGAACGAGTACCCCCAGCTGGACGGCCACTACGAGGTCGTCCACCACACCCAGCTGCTCAACCGACTGGTGCGCGAGAAGCGCCTCGTCCCGGTGGCCCGGCCGGACGAGGCCGACACCGCCGGGGCCGCCTCCACCGGCGACCTGGTCACCTACCACGACCCGTGCTACCTGGGCCGGCACAACGGCGTCTACTCCCCGCCGCGCGAGCTCATCGGCGCCCTGCCCGGCGTGCAGCTGAAGGAGATGGAGCGCTCCGGCAACCGGTCCTTCTGCTGCGGCGCCGGCGGCGCCCGGATGTGGATGGAGGAGAAGCTCGGCACCCGGATCAACAACAACCGCACCGCCGAGGCCGTCGCGACCGGGGCCGACCGGATCGCCATCGGGTGCCCCTTCTGCCGGGTGATGCTCAGCGACGGACTGACCGAGCAGCAGTCCAGCGGCGACGCACGCGAGGACGTCGAGGTGGTCGACGTGGCCAACATGCTCCTCGCGGCGGTCCGCCGGGATGGCGGCCAGACCGAGTCCGAGGACGAGCCGGAGTCCGAGCCCACCAGCTGACCCTCGGATCCCGGGCGGACTCGCCCGCGCAGCAAGGTGCCCGGCGGACCGCGGTATGCCGTGAGCCCACCGCCGCCGTCCCCACCCGTGGGTGCCGGGGGCCCGGGCGTCCACAGCGCGACCGGTCGGCCTGACGGTCCGGTCCCGGGCCGGCATACCGTCCCGGCATGGGTGGGGGCACCGGGGCCGGGGACGCCGAGCAGGTGCGGGCGCTGGCACGCGCGGTCGCCCGGCTCGCCGAGGAGCTGCGCGCCGCACGGGACCGGGCCGTCACGGCAGGGCAGGTGGACTGGGTGTCGGCGGCCGCGAGCGGCTACCGGACGCGGCTGCGCGAGGAGGTGTCCGGCCTGACCGGGCTGGCCGGCGAGCTGGACAGCGCGGCCCGACTCCTGCTGGCCCACGCCGCCGCGGTCGAGGCCGACCCTCGATGACCTCCCCTGCGCCCGCACCACCCGGAACACTGCGGGTGGAGGGCGGCTACGCGGGGACGGCGGCGTCGCTCGAGGACCTGGACACGGCGGCCGGGGTGCTGGACCGGGCCGGGGACGAGGTGCGCCACGTCGCCGGACGGACGGCGCGCTGCGCGGCCTCCCTGCCACCGCAGTCGGTGCTGCGCAGCCCGCTGACGGCCGCCCGCGCGGAGGCCCGGCTGGCCGAGGTGGTGGCCGGACCGGGCGGCCTGGTCGCCCGCGCGGTCGCGCTCGAGGTCACGGCGCGGGAGCTGCGGACCGCCGCGGATCGCTACCGGGAGGCCGAGGCCGTGGCCCGCTCCGCCCTGGAGCTCGCCGGGCGGATGGTCGGTCTCCCGGCGACCGTGGCGCTGGCCGGTCTGACCGTGCAGCGCGCCGGGACCGCACGGCTGCTCGAGGAGCTGCCCGTGCCTCCGGCGCTGGACCCGTGGCGGGACAACCTGGTCGACGAGCTCGGCCCGAACCCGGTGGAAGCGCTCGGGCAGACGCTGGCCGAGGCGCCGTGGGCCACCGGACTGGTCGTCGGCGGCGCCCGCACCGCGCTCGACCTGGCCGGCGGACCGCCGCTGACCTACCGCCACGAGGTGCGGACGCTGCTGGCCGGAGCCGGGTCCGGCGGGTGGCTCACCGACCGCCGGCAGGTGTGGGCGCGGCCCCTCTCCGCCGCGGTGGGGGTGCCCGTCACGGCGCCCGACGGTGTCGCCGGCCTGCTGCGGGACCAGCAGGCCCTCATGCGCTGCCGCCCGGTCGACGGTCCCGCGTGCCCGGAGCGGGGACCGGCGCGCCTGCGGGTGTTACGGGTCGCCGCCGGGGACGGCACCGCGGCGTGGGTGGTCGAGCTGCCGGGGACGCAGCAGTGGAGCCCGGTGTCCGGCCGCAACCCGGTCGACCTCGGTGCCGACGTGCGACTCGCCGGCGGCGAGCGGACCCGGCTCGGCCGCTCGGTCGCGCGCGCCCTCGCCGACGCCATGGACGGTGCCGGGGTCGCACCGGGGGACGAGCCGGTGATGCTCGCCGGCCACAGCCAGGGCGGCCTCCTGGCCGCGCAGCTGGCGGCCACCCCCGCGTTCCGCCGCCGCTTCCGGGTGACCCACGTGGTGGCGGCCGGCGCACCGATCGGCCGCGCGGCCGTGCCGGCCTCGGTCCGTGTGCTCGCCCTCGAGCACCGGCGGGACCCGGTGCCCCGCCTCGACCAGCGCCCGGACCCGGATCGCCCCCGCTGGGTCACCGTGCACCGCGACCTGGGTGTCGAGGTCGACGAGGCGTGGGAGGCCCACGACTCGCGGCGCTACACCGGCACGGCCCGGCTCGTGGACCGTTCCCACGACGCGTCGCTGCGGCACTGGCGCCGGCACAGCGCCCGCTTCCTCGCCGGGGAGCAGGCCCGGGCGTGGGACTACCGCCTGGAGCGGACGATTCGATCCGCAACAGTTGAGCGCTCAATTCGCTGATTCCGCAGGCGAAGTGGGAAATGGAGGAGGAAACTGCTCCGGGCATTTTCCCCCTTGCCGATGGGGAAACCAGGCCGCACACTGAAAGCGGCCTCAAGCAGTTGGGGCGATCAGACGAACGGAGGTCGCCGATGACCACGACACCCCAGACCCGCCGTCCGTCCACCCTGGCCGACGCACTCTCCACTCCCGCACGTGCCGACGTCCTGCGGCCCTACCTCGGCTCCGAGCACGTGTTCCCGGCGGACCGGGAGGACCTGCTCGAGCGGGGCATCAGCCGGCACGCACCCCCGGCGGTCCTTGAGGCGATCCTCGCCCTTCCGCCCGGGCGCAGCTGGTCCCACCCCGATGCGGTGCTGCACGAACTGGGCCTGGTGGCCCGGCACGGCAAGCCGCCGCGTCTCAGCCAGCGCGCCAGCTGAGCGGAGCCGGCGCCCGAGCCCCCATCACCGGGTCGGTGTCAGGTGGCGGAGGGCGCCGCGCCGGCGGGCTGCAGCTCCTCCTCCGCGTCGACGTCCGTCGCCGCGCCGGCGAACTGTGCCGCGTAGAGCCGGTGGTAGGCGCCCCCCGCGGCGAGGAGCTGCTCGTGCGTGCCCTGCTCGACGATCCGGCCGGCCTCCATCACGAGGATCAGGTCGGCGTCCCGGACGGTCGACAGCCGGTGGGCGATGACGAAGCTGGTGCGGTCGGTGCGCAGCGCCGCCATGGCGTGCTGCACCAGGGCCTCGGTCCGGGTGTCGACCGAGCTCGTCGCCTCGTCCAGGATCAGCAGGGAGGGGTCGGCGAGGAAGGCGCGGGCGATGGTGATCAGCTGCTTCTCCCCGGCGCTGACGTTGCTGCCCTCCTCGTCGACGACGGTGTCGTAGCCGTCCGGGAGTGAGCGCACGAACCGGTCGACGAAGGTGGCCCGGGACGCGGCGAGAAGCTCCTCCTCGCCGGCCTCCGGACGGCCGTACGCGATGTTGTCCCGGATCGTGCCGCCGAACAGCCACGCGTCCTGCAGCACCATGCCGACCTGCGAGCGCAGGTCCTGCCGGGTGAGGTCGGTGATGTCGACCCCGTCGAGGGTGATCCGGCCGGCGTCGACCTCGTAGAACCGCATGACGAGGTTGACCAAGGTCGTCTTGCCGGCGCCGGTCGGCCCGACGATCGCCACGGTGCTGCCCGGCTCCGCGACGAGGGAGAGGTCCTCGATGAGCGGGCTGTCCTGCTCGTAGCGGAACGAGACGTCCTCGAACTCCACCCGTCCGCGGGGGTCGCGCACCGGCACCGCGTCCCGCGTGTCGGGACGCTGCTCCTCGGCGTCGAGCAGGTCGAAGACCCGCTCGGCGGACGCCACCCCGGACTGCAGCAGGTTCGCCATCGAGGCGACCTGGGTCAGCGGCTGGGTGAACTGGCGGGAGTACTGGATGAACGCCTGCACGTCGCCGAGGGTCATCGCGCCGTGCGCCACCCGCAGGCCGCCGACCACCGCGACGAGGACGTAGCTGATGTTCCCGATGAACATCATCGCCGGCATGATGATGCCGCTGACGAACTGCGCCCCGAAGCTCGCCCGGAACAGCTCCTCGTTCTTCTCGTCGAACGCCGCCTGCACCTCGTGCTGCCGGCCGAACACCTTCACCAGCTCGTGGCCGGTGTAGGCCTCCTCCACCTGGGCGTTGAGCGCACCGGTGTGGGTCCACTGCGCGATGAACAGCTTCTGCGAGCGCTTGGCGATCTGCTGGGTGACCACCACCGACACGGGCACGGCCACCAGAGCGATCACGGCCAGCAGCGGGGAGATCCAGACCATCATCGCCAGGACGCCGATGACGGTCAGGAGGGACGTGAGCAGCTGGCTCATCGTCTGCTGCAGGCTCTGCTGGATGTTGTCGATGTCGTTGGTCACCCGGCTGAGCAGCTCGCCGCGCGGCTGGCGGTCGAAGTACTGCAGCGGCAACCGGTTCAGCTTGTCCTCGACGTCGCCGCGCAGCCGCTGAACCGTTCGCTGGACCGCGTCGTTGAGCAGGTAGCCCTGCAGCCACCCGAAGAGCGAGGCGACGACGTAGAGGGCGACCGCGAGCAGCAGGATCCGCCCCAGCGCGCCGAAGTCGATCCCCTGGCCCGGGACGACGTGCATGCCGCTGAGCATGTCCGCGAAGGTGTCCCGCCCGCGCTCCCGCAGGCCGGCGATCACCTGCTCCTTGCTGGCACCCGAGGGGAGCCGGCGGCCGATGACGCCGGAGAAGATCTCGTCGGTGGCCCGCCCCAGGATCTTGGGGCCGACGACCGTGAACGCGACGCTCGCGACCGCGAGCGCGATGACGAGGACGATGCGCGGGCGCTCGGGACCGAGCCGGCCGACCAGCCGCTTGGCCGAGGGCCCGAAGTTCATCGACTTCTCGGTGGGCATCCCCATGCCGCCCATCGGCCCACGGTTCGCCCGCGCGCCGGCCGGGGGCAGGCGCCGGGGGGATGCCGGCTCGGGACCTCCCGGCTGCGCGCCCTCGGTCGGTGGTGCCGCGGTGCCCGCCGCCTCCTGCGGCGGCACCTGGTCGTGCTGTTCGCGGCCGTTGCGGGTCACGCCGCGTCCTCGGCGCTCAGCTGCGACTCGACGATCTCGACGTAGGTGGGACAGCTCTCCAGCAGCTCCTCGTGCCGACCGCGTCCGACGACCTGGCCGTCCTCGAGGACGAGGATCTGGTCGGCTCCGGTGATGGTGGACACCCGCTGGGCGACGATCACCACGGTGGCCTGCGCGGTGTGCGGCCGCAGCGCCGCCCGCAGCCGGGCGTCGGTGGCGAGGTCCAGCGCCGAGAAGGAGTCGTCGAACAGGTACACCTCCGGCCGGGCAACCAGGGCCCGGGCGATGCACAGCCGCTGGCGCTGCCCGCCGGAGACGTTCGTGCCGCCCTGGGCGATCGGCGCCTCGAGCTGCTCGGGCATCGCCTCGACGAAGTCGCGCGCCTGGGCCACCTCGAGGGCCTCCCACAGCTGCTCGTCGGTGGCATGCGGGTTGCCGTAGCGCAGGTTGCTGGCCACCGTCCCGGTGAACAGGTAGGGCCGCTGGGGGACGATGCCGATCCGTCGCCAGAGGTCCTCCGGCGCGAGGTCGCGCACATCGACGCCGTCCACGAGCACCTCTCCCTCGGTGGCGTCGAAGAGCCGCGGCACCAGCGAGACCAGGGTCGTCTTCCCGGCACCGGTGCTGCCGATGACGGCCGTGGTCTCCCCGGGGCGGGCCACGAAGGAGATGTCGCGCAGCACCGGCTCGTCGGCTCCCGGGTAGGCGAACCCGACGCCCCGCAGCTCCAGCTCGCCCTGGCCGTGCAGGTCGCGCACCGGCGACGCCGGCGGCCGGACCGAGGACTCGGTGTGCAGCACCTCGCCGATCCGCTCGGCGCACACCGCCGCCCGGGGGAACATGATCGCCATGAAGGTCGCCATCATCACCGAGATGAGGATCTGCATCATGTAGGCGAGGAAGGCCGTGAGCGACCCGATCTGCATCTGCCCCGCGTCGACCCGGTGCCCGCCGAACCAGAGCACCGCCACGCTCGACGCGTTGAGGATGAGCATGACGGTCGGGAAGATCAGCACCATCAGCCGGCCGACCCCGATGGCGGTCTGCGTCAGCTCGCCGTTCGCCTCGCCGAACCGGGCCGTCTCGTGGGGCTCCCGCACGAACGCGCGGACCACGCGGATGCCGGTGATCTGCTCGCGCAGCACCCGGTTCACGGCGTCGATGCGGGTCTGCATCAGCCGGAAGCCGGGGACCATGCGCCGGACGATGAGGCCGATCGAGACGAGCAGGAGCGGGACCGCGACGAGCATGAGCCAGGACAGCCCGACGTCCTCGCGCAGCGCCATGATGATGCCGCCGACGCACATGATCGGTGCGGCGACGAGCATGGTGCACGTCATCAGCACCAGCATCTGCACCTGCTGGACGTCGTTGGTGTTGCGGGTGATGAGCGAGGGCGCGCCGAACCGGTTGACCTCCCGCGCCGAGAAGGTGCCGACCCGGGCGAACAGCGAGCCGCGCACGTCACGACCGAAGCTCATCGCCGTCTTCGCCCCGAAGTAGACGGCGATGACGGCGCAGGCGATCTGCAGCAGGCTCACGGCGAGCATCCACCCGCCCGTGCGCACGATGTAGCCGGTGTCCCCCCGGACGATGCCGTTGTCGATGATGTCGGCGTTGAGGCTGGGCAGGTAGAGCGAGGCGATCGTCCCCACCAGCTGGAGGGCGACCACGGCGGCCAGCCACCCGGCATACGGGCGCAGGTGGCTCCTGAGCAGGCGGAACAGCACTAGTCGTCTCCCCGAATCGTTCCGTGCAGCACCACGTCGACGATCTGCGCCGGCGTGAGCAGGTGGTGGTCGGTGATCTCCGGGTGGCTCCCGGAGAAGGTGAGCAGGCGCAGCAGTCGGACGACCTCCTCGGGCGGCACCCGGAACCGGTCACGGTCCGGCTCGATGAGCTCGCGGACCAGCTCCAGGCTCCGGGAGCGCGAGGGCGCAACACCGGGCGGGCAGTCCTCACGCTCGGCCGGGGGCTGGACGATGCCGACCCGGGCCATCAGCGAGAAGATGCCGAGGAACCGGTCCTGGATCAGCTGCACGACCGCGATGAGCCGGTCCCGCAGCTCGAGCCCCGGGTCGACGGCCCGCAACCGCTCGTCCAGGTCGCCCGGCGCGAAGGCGGCCCGGATCGCCTCCTCGACCAGCTCGTCCTTGGAGTCGAAGGCGCGGAAGATCGTCCCCTCCGCGACCCCGGCCGCCTCGGCGATCTGCCGGGTGCTGACCTGCCGGCCGTGCTCCCGCAGGAGGGGCAGCGTCGCGCGCACGAGGGCAGCACGGCGCTCCTCGCGCGGCAGGGCGGTGGCGCGCGTCGACGCGGCCGGAGAAGTGCTCACCCGAGGAGGATAGAGTGAGTGAGCACTCACTCACAAATCGTTTTTCCGCCCGGGACGTTGCTGAGGATCCGCGGTCCCCGGGAGCACGGCGGGCTCAGCAACGTCCCGAGGGCGGACGGTCAGCCGGCCTGGTCCAGCCCGTTCTTCTGGAGGAACTGCTGGGCCACCGCGTCGACGTCCTGGTGGTCGACCTGGACCTGCTTGTTCAGCTGGGTGAGGGTGGCGGTGTCGAGCTTGGCGGACACCCCGTTGAGCGCCTTCTCCACGCTGGGGTCGACCTTGCTCCGGACGATGAGCGGCACGACGTTCTGGACGCCGAACAGGCCCTTCGGGTCCTTCAGCACGACGAAGTCGTTGACCGCGATCGAGGGGTCGGTGGTGAAGATGTTGGCCGCATCGACCTGGCCGTTCTTCAGCGCGTTGGACAGGGCCGCGCCGGTGAGGGGGCGGAAGTCGCCGAAGACGACGCCGTAGGTCTTCTGGAGCCCCGGCACACCCTGCGGCCGCTGCTTGAACTCCGGCGGCGCGCCGAGGGTGAGGTCACGCGCCTTGCCCCCGAGGTCGCCGATCGTCTTCAGGTCCAGCTTCTGGGCCGTCTCCTTGGTGACCGAGATGGAGTCCTTGTCCTCCGCGGCCGACGGCTCGAGCACCTCGAGGCGTGACGGGATGAGGTTCTTCAGCCGCTGGTAGACCTTCTTCGAGTTGTCGATCTTCGCGTTCTGGTCGTAGTAGAGGCTCAGGGCGCCGGTGTACTCCGGGACCAGGTCGACCGACCCGTCCTTGAGCGCGGCGAGGTAGATCTCCCGGCTGCCGATGTTGGGCTTCTCCTGGACCGTGATGCCCTGCGCCTTCAGGGCGCCGGCGTAGATGGCGCCGATCAGCTGGCTCTCCGGGAAGTTGGCCGAGCCGACGACGATGTTCTCCGCCCCGGAGTCGCCACCGGTCTCGGCCGCGGTCGAGCCACCGGTGTCCGAGGAGGTGCCGCCCGTGGACAGCGGGCTGCCCCCGCTGCCGCCACCGCACGCAGCGAGGGAGAGCACGGCGGCGCAGGCGGTGGCGGACAGGACGGTCGTACGGCTGCTCTTCATCTGCTCGCTCCTGGGTCCAGTGAGTGGTCACGAGGGTGCGTCGGGCTCATCGTGTCGGGTGGGGAGGTGCCGCGCACGTCGTCAGTGGGCATCGGCGACCTCCGTGCCGGCGACCGGCCGTCCCGCGGAGTCGGTCTCCACCGGCGCGGCCCCCGGTCCCGCTCCCCCGTCCGCGGCGCCCGCCCCCGCGGTCCGCGCGGCCGGTCAGCCCCGGGGAGACCACCAGCCGCTCGACCCCGGCGAACAGCAGGTCCACCACGAGGGCGAGGACGGCGACGACGACCGCGCCGCTGGCGACGGTGTCGTACTGCTGCAGCGCCAGCCCGTCGATGAGGTAGCGACCGAGTCCGCCGAGGCCGACGGCCGCGGCGATGGTGGCGGTGGCGATCACCTGCAGCGCGGCGCTGCGCAGGCCGGAGATCAGCAGGGGGAGGGCGATCGGGAGCTCGACCCGCCACAGCACCTGGGGACCGCGCATGCCCATGCCGACCGCGGCGTCGCGCGCGGCCGGGTCGACGCTGCCGACGCCGGCGTAGGTGCCCGACAGGATCGGCGGAATCGCCAGCAGCACCAGCACGATGATGCTGGGGAGGGTGAACGCCAGCCCGCCGTGGATCCACGGGCCGACCCACAGGGCGATGGCGAACAGCAGGCCGAGGCTCGGCACGGCGCGCAGCGAGTTGGCCACCGACACGGCGGTCCTCCCCCGGCCCGCGTGTCCGACGTACATGCCGAGGGGGATGGCAATGAGCGCCGCGATCACGAGGGTCACCGCGGAGTACTCCAGGTGCTCGAGCACGCGCTGCGGGATGCCGGAGGGCCCGGACCAGTGGGCCGGGTCGGACAGCCAGGCGACGATGGCGTGGATCACGACGCCACCGCCCGCTGCCAGGGGGTGAGCAGGCGGGTGACCAGCTGGATCGTCAGGTCGAACAGCAGCGCCAGCACGATGCACGAGCCGATGCCGACGAGCAGCTCGGTGCCGAAGCTGCGCGCGTAGCCGTCGGTGAGGAACAGCCCGAGCTGGGAGACGCCGATCAGCGAGGCGACGCTCACGATGCTCACATTGCTGACCGCGGCGACCCGCAGGCCGGCGGAGATGACCGGCACCGCCAGCGGGAGCTCGACCCGGAAGAAGCGGGACAGCCGCCGGTAGCCCATCGCGGTCGCGGCCTGGTTGACGTCGTCGGGCACCGACCCGAGGCCGTCGGCGACGGTGCGCACCAGCAGCGCCACCGTGTAGATCGTCATCGCGACGACGACGTTCACCGGGTCGAGGATGTTCGTGTCCCGGACGTAGCCGAGGATGCCGGGCAGCAGGACGAACAGCGCGAGCGACGGGATGGTGAACAGCAGGCCGCTGCCCGCGACGATCGGCGGGTAGAGGAACCGGTGCCGTCGCGCCAGCCAGCCGATCGGCAGCGCGATCAGCAGCCCCAGCAGCAGTGGCAGCCCGGCGAGGTAGACGTGCTGCAGCCCGTAGTCCAGGACCTGTCCCGTGTGGTCGAGGAACCAGCTCACCGGTCGGTCACCACCCGTCGCCCGTCCGCTCCGGCCTCACCCACTGCCGCTCCCGGTCAGGTCCGCCACGCCCTCGACCGGTTCTGCCTCGGGGCGGTCCGCGTCCTCGATCGCGGTCAGCACCTCGTGCGCCCTGACCGTGCCGAGCAGCCGACCCTCGCCGTCGATGACGACGCCGCGCCGGCTCGGTGACGACAGCGCGGCGTCGAGGGCAGCACGCAGCGGCCCGTCCTCGCGGGCGAGGGTGCCGCCGCGGTGCAGCATCTCGGGACTGATGCGGGTGAGCAGGCGCTCCGGCTCGACCCAGCCGAGCGGCCGCCGGTCGTCGTCGACCACGAGCAGCCACGGGTCCCGGGTGGCCTCCCGGGCCTGCTCGGGCGTGGCGCCGAGGGTGGTGGCCGGCTCCGGCCGCAGCCGCAGCGGCGGGGTCGGCTGGAAGCTCAGCCCGCGGTAGCCGCGGTCGCGCCCGACGAAGTCCGCGACGAAGTCGTCCGCCGGGTGGGCGAGCAGGTATGCCGGCTCGCTCACCTGCGCGAGCCGTCCCCCCACCCGCATCACCGCCACCTGGTCGCCGAGCTTGATCGCCTCGTCGATGTCGTGGGTGACGAACAGGATCGTCTTGCCGAGCTCGTCCTGCAGCCGGAGGAACTCGTCCTGCAGGACCTCGCGCACGACCGGGTCCACGGCGCTGAACGGCTCGTCCATGAGCATGACCGGCGGGTCGGCGGCCAGCGCCCGTGCGACCCCGACCCGCTGCTGCTGCCCACCGGACAGCTGGGCCGGGTAGCGCTCCGCGAGCTCCTCGGGCAGGCCGGTGAGCGAGAGCACCTCCCGGGCCCGGTCGCGCGCCTTCTGCTTCGACCAGCCGAGCAGCAGCGGGACGGTGGCGACGTTGTCGACCACCCGCTTGTGCGGGAACAACCCGCCGTGCTGGATGACGTAGCCGATCCGCCGGCGCATGGCGGCGGCGTCCATCGACGCCGTGTCCTCCTCGTCGATGAGGATCCGGCCACCGGTGGGCTGGATCATCCGGTTGACCATGCGCAGGCTGGTCGTCTTGCCGCAGCCGGAGGGGCCCACGAGCACCGTGATCTGACCGGTCGGCGCCTCCAGCGTGAGGTCGTCGACGGCCACCGTCCCGTCCGGGTAGCGCTTGGTGACGCCGTCGAACCGGATCATGGGCATCAACCTAACCGCAGAAGCCGGGGCATCCCAGCGTCACCGCCGCACCCGCCGCGCATCGTTGCCGACGCGTGTCCCGCCCACCGACGCGCGAGGCGTCGTCAGGCGGTGCGGTCCAGCAGCGAGTCCAGCACGAAGTCGGTGGCGAGCGCGTGCCACCGCGGCGCCCGGCGGAGCATGGTGTGCTCCCCACCCGCCAGGGGCGCGTAGGTGACCTCCACCCCCGCGGCACGGGCGCGGTCGGCATACCGGCGGCTCTCCTCGGACGAGGTGACCCGGTCGGCCGTCCCGTGCGCGACCAGCAGCCGGCGGCCGAGCAGCTGCTCGACCGGATCAGCGGCGGTGAGCCACGGCGCGAGCGCCGCGACACAGCGGACCCCGCCCGTCCCGGCGGCGTGGACGGCCGCGCGACCGCCCATGGAGTGCCCGACGAGGCCGACCGGCAGCCCGGGGTGGCGCTCGCGCAGCCGGTCCAGGGCGGCCACCGTGTCGCCGAGCGGTGAGCGGTCGCCGCCGTTCCAGCCGCGCACGGCGAACCGCAGCCGGGCGACGACGAGTCGGCCCGTCGACCGTCGGGCGAGGTCGCGCGCGAACGGCACCATGCGCAGCACGGCCAGGCCCCAGGGCTGCACCGGGGCCCGGCTCTCGGCGGCACCGCCGTGCAGCACCAGCGCCACGCCACGCGCGCCCTGCGGGGCGGCGAGCACGGACAGGTGCGCCAACACCCCGCTGCTCAGACCGTGCTGCGGTGGAAGTTCTGGAAGGACCGGCTGGCGGTCGGCCCGCGCTGGTCCTGGTAGTGCGAGCCGTACTTCGCGCTGCCGTAGGGGTTCTCGGCCGGGCTGGACAGCTGGAAGAAGCACAGCTGGCCGATCTTCATCCCCGGCCAGAGCCGGATCGGCAGCGTGGCGACGTTGGACAGCTCCAGGGTGACGTGCCCGCTGAAGCCGGGATCGACGAACCCGGCGGTGGCGTGGGTGAGCAGGCCGAGCCGCCCGAGCGACGACTTGCCCTCCACGCGCGCGGCCACGTCGTCGGGCAGCGAGACCAGCTCGAGGGAGGAGCCCAGGACGAACTCGCCGGGGTGCAGGACGAACCCGTCGCCGTCCTCGACCTCGACGAGGTGGGTCAGCTCCGGCTGGTCCTCCGCGGGGTCGATGTGCGGGTACTTGTGGTTGTCGAACAGCCGGAAGTACTTGTCGAGGCGCACGTCGATGCTCGACGGCTGCACCATCGCCTCGTCGTAGGGCTCGAGGCGCACGCGACCGCCGTCGATCTGGGCGCGGATGTCTCGGTCGGAGAGCAGCACGCGCGAAAGGCTATCCGGTGTGCCCCGTGGGCCGGACCGTTGCGGTGCCTCCGGCGTCGGTTAGACTTCCCGCGCGTCGTCAGGAACGGCCCGGATTCGGGTGCGCTCGGGGACGCCTGCGGGCGTAGTTCAATGGTAGAACATCAGCTTCCCAAGCTGAGAACGCGAGTTCGATTCTCGTCGCCCGCTCTCTGGAACGGAGTCGTCGGTGACCGGCACCGCCTCGGGCAGCACGCCGCGCGACACCCCGGTCCACTGGCTGGCGCGGGCGCGCAGCCGCCTCCTGCGCGAGGTCGGGGGCCCGGCCCGCCTGCGGGTGGTCGTGGTCCTGGCCGCCGTGCTCGCCCTCGACGGCGCCGACAAGGGCACCATCTCGGCCGCCGCCAGCAACATCGAGCGCACCTTCGGGATCGGCAACACCGAGTTCGGGCTGCTCGTCACCGCCTCCACCCTGGTCGGCGCCGTGTGCACGCTGCCGGTCGGTGCCCTGACCGACCGGGTGCGCCGCACCCGCCTGCTCGCCGGCAGCATCGTGCTGTGGTCGCTCGCGATGGCGCTCAGTGGTGCGGCCCCCTCCTACCTGTGGCTGCTGCTCTCCCGCGTCGCGCTCGGCGCGGTGACCGCCACGGCCGGCCCGACGGTGGCGTCGCTCACCGGCGACTTCTTCCCGGCGGCGGCCCGGGCGCGCATGTACGGCTTCATCCTCGCCGGCGAGCTGGTCGGCACCGGCCTCGGGTTCGTCGTGACCGGCTTCGTGACGCAGCACGCCGGGTGGCGCTGGGCGTTCTGGTGGCTGGTGCTGCCCGGTGTCGTCCTGGTGCTCCTCGTGCACCGGCTGCCCGAACCGGCCCGCGGCGGGCAGAGCCGGCTCCGGCTCGGCCAGACCCGGCTGGTCGACGAGCGGGAGGTCGATGCCGGCCGGGCTCCCAGCGAGCCGCCCGGGGAGGCGAGCGAGGACGACGGTGTCCCCCCGGAGCGGGACGTCGCCGGCACGGTCGAGGAGCGGGAGATCCGGCCCTACCCGGGGCAGGTGCTCACCGAGGACCCGGCGGGCAAGAACCTGTGGTGGGCCGTGCGCTACGTCCTGCGCGTGCGCACCGACGTCGTCATCATCGTCGCGTCGGCGCTCGGCTACTTCTACTTCTCCGGGCTGCGCACGTTCGCCGTCATCTTCGCCGAGGGACACTACGGGCTCTCGAAGTCGGCGGCGTCCAGCCTGGTCCTGGTCCTCGGGATCGGCGGCCTCGTCGGGGTCTTCGCCGGCGGCCGCGCCGCGGACCGGCTGATGGAGCGCGGCGTCGTCGCGGCCCGCGTGGTGGTGCCGGTCGTCGTGCTGCTGGCGCTCTCACCGGTGCTCGCCCCGGCGTTCTGGGTGACCAACCCCTGGGTCGCCGTGCCGCTGCTCGGCATCGGCGCCAGCCTGCTCGGGGCGGCCAACCCGCCGCAGGACGCGGCACGGCTCGACATCATCCACCCGCACCTGTGGGGTCGCTCCGAGGGTGTGCGGACCACCCTGCGCGGCGTGCTCGACGCCGCGGCACCCCTGACGTTCGGGTGGGTCTCGGACGCCTGGTTCGGGGGTACGGTCCGGGTCGGCTCGGAGGCGGCGCACGGGTCCCAGCAGGCGCTGAGCTACACGTTCCTGCTGTTCCTCGTGGTCGTCATCGCCGCCGGGCTGATCGTCGCCATCGCCCTGCGCACCTACCCGCGCGACGTCGCGACTGCCGCCGCCTCGACGCGCAACACCCTGGGGACCGCCAGCTGACGCCCGAAACGGCCCGCAGGGACGACGTGGACGTCGCTGGTGGACGCGGTCAGGACCGGACCGACTCCCGCACCCACTCGGCATACTCCTCGTCGGCGGCGACCACCGGCACGGCGAGCACCTCCGGGGTGTCGTAGGAGTGGGCCTCGCGCAGCCGGGCGAGCAGCCGCGGGAACCGACGGTTGGTGCTCTTGGCGAGCAGCAGCACCTCGGGCTCGTGCTCGACCGCACCCTGCCACCGGTAGCAGGACGTGATCTCGACCAGCTGAACGCAGGCGGCGAGGCGCTCGTCGACGAGCAGGTCGGCGAGGCGCTGTGCCTCCTCGCGGGAGCCGGCCGTCACCCGCACCTCCACGAGCTCGTCGGTGGCCTGCCGGCGGACGTCGGCCACGACGTCACCCAGCGCTGCTCCCACGGCGTCGTCCCGCTCCTCCATGGGACCAGCGTAGGAGCGTCTCCCGCCGCGTCGGGGCGTCGCCACGCCCGGCGGCGGCCGGGACTGGTGCGGCCACCCGGCGACCATTAGGTTAGGCTCCCCTTAGTCACCGATCCCGGTGGCAGGACAGCGACACCGAGTGGAGGGAGTCCGGCGCGTGAGCGCACGAGCACGTCTGGCCCTGGTCGCGACCGGAGTGACGATCGCCCTGGCGGCGGCCGGCTGCGGCGGCGGCGACACGACGAGCGAGGGGAGCACCTCGGGCGGCACGGCGGCGAGCGGTGGCAGCGGTGAGCCGCTGACCTTCTACAACGCCCAGCACGAGGAGCTCACCCAGGCCATCGTCGACGGCTTCACCCAGAAGACCGGCATCGAGGTCCAGATGCGCAAC
>DASSKF010000070.1:0-15107 GCA_035690725.1 Segeticoccus sp. | reverse complement strand
TCCGGTGGCCCGGGGCGCGGCCCGGCCGCTGCTCGAGCCGTCCAGGGACGCCCGGCACGTGCACGGCGAGGACGGCATGGGCGACCTCGGCTGGCCGGACGCCGCTGCCGACGTCGACCCCCGGCACGCCGTCGAGCTGCTCCGCGACCTGCTGCTGCCGCTGGCCGATGCGCCCGAGGAGGAGCGGGTCACCCTCGTCACACTCGCGCCGCTGACCAACATCGCCCTGCTCCTGCGGACCTGGCCCGAGGCCGCCGCCGGCCTGCGCCGCATCGTGGCGATGGGCGGCACCGCCGGCACGGGCAACGCGACGGCTTCGGCCGAGTTCAACGTCTGGCACGACCCGGAGGCGGCCGCCGTCGTGCTCGACGCGACGGGTGAGGGGGGCGTGCCGGTGACCATGTACGGCCTCGATGTCTTCTACGACGTCCTCGTCGACCGGGCGCAGGCCGCCGAGCTCGTCGCCGACGGCCGCCGCACCGGCAACCGGTCGGCCGAGCTGGCCGGGCTGCTCGTGGAGTACCAGTGCACACGGTTCGCCGCCGAGCGGGCCACCATCGGCGACGCCGGCGCGGTCTGCGCCGTGGTCGACCCCGGCGGCCTGCAGACCACCCGGCTCCCCGTCCGGGTCGAGCTGTCCGGAACGTTCGCGCGCGGCTGCACCATCGTCGACCGTCGTGACTGGAGCGGCGACCTCGCCCACGACCCGCACGGGGTCGCGCCCTGCGCCGTGGACGTCGCCCTCGAGGTCGACGGGAAGCGGTATGCCGATCTCTGGCTGGGTGCCCTGCGCTCGCCTTCCCCACGAGCTGCAGGGGCCACGGCGGCCGCTGGAGGGGATGCCGCAGCCACGTCCGGCCGCGAGGGGGCGTGAGGTGGGGCGCGTCGTCACCGTCGGCTCGCTCAACGTCGACCACGTCACCCGGGTGGAGCGCCACCCTGGTCCCGGGGAGACGATCCTCGGCGAGAGCGGCGGCCGGCTGGCCGGTGGGAAGGGCGCCAACCAGGCCATGGCCGCCCGTGCGGCCGGCGCCGAGGTCACGATGCTCGGCTGCGTGGGGGAGGACGAGGACGGCCGGGCCCACCTCGAGCGGCTGACCGCCGCGGGAGTCGACGTGTCGCACGTCCGCCGGTCGGCCACCGCTCCCACGGGCCGGGCGGTCATCACCGTCGACGCAGCGGGGGAGAACACGATCATCGTCGTGCCCGGCGCCAACGCCGAGCTGGCGGCCGAGGACCTCGCGCCGGTGGACGCCCTCGGCGGCGGCGACGTCGTCCTGCTGCAGCTGGAGGTCCCGCTCGACGTGGTCGAGCGCGCGATCGGCCGGGCCGGTCGGGCGGGCGCGACCGTGCTGGTCAACGTCTCGCCCTGGGCGGCACTCGCGCCCGAGGCGGTCGCCGCCGTGGACGTCGCCGTCGTCAACGAGCACGAGGCGCTGCTGCTGGCCGACTCCGACCTCGTGCCCCGGTCGGTGCTCGTCACCTTCGGGGCCGCCGGGGCGGCGTGGGACGGCACACCGGCTGACGGGGTGCCGGTCCCCGAGGGCGAGGTGGTGGACACGACCGGGGCCGGTGACGCGTTCTGTGGGGCGCTCGCCGCGGCCCTCGCCGCCGGGGTCGAGCGAACCGAGGCGCTGCAGCGGGCCCTGGCCGCCGGGGCGGACGCCGTGCGGCACGCGGGCGCCCAGCCCGACGGCGAGCTCTGAGCCGACGCGTCGCCCACGACGACTCGCACCCGGTCACGACAACGGCACCTGGTCACGACAACCGGTGCTCGCTTGCGGGAACGTTCTCGCGAACGAGCACCGCGACCCGCCATCGGCCGACGTTCCCGCCCGGGATGCCGCAGGCGAGCGGCGTGGCGGGCGCCGGCTCACGCCGGGTGCACGACGAGGACGACCGGCCGCCCCTGCACCCGGCTCAGCACGATGGTGGCCTCCGCGTCCCCGCGCAGCCGCAGCTGCCGGCGCAGCTGCTCCGGCTCGACGCTCACGCCGCGCTTCTTGATCGTCAGCCGCCCGATGCCGCGGTCGCGCAGCAGCGCCCGCAGCCCCTTCACGTTGAGCGGCAGCGCGTCGGAGACCCGGAAGCGCTTCGCCCACGGCACCTCGACCACCTGCGCCGACGCCACGTAGCCGACGCCCGAGTCGAGCTCCGCGCCGCCGGTCGTGGCGGTCAGGGCGCCGGTCAGCCCGGCCCGGATGACCGCCCGGTCCGGCTCGTAGAGCCACTCACCCATCCGGTCCAACGACTCCACCCACGGCACGTCGGGGTCCGCCTGCGGCGCCGTGACGAGGTCCGCGCGGTCCCCGTCCAGCACCAGCGCGCTGCGCCCGGGGCGTCGCACCAGCGATCC
This sequence comes from Segeticoccus sp., assembly GCA_035690725.1. Lineage (GTDB taxonomy): Bacteria > Actinomycetota > Actinomycetes > Actinomycetales > Dermatophilaceae > DASSKF01. The sequence continues at coordinate 12,751 of DASSKF010000070.1, read as the reverse complement.
CCACCAGATGGTGCACTCCACGACCTCACCCCCGTATGACGTCCACTGCGCCTCGCTGCCCGGTGGCACCGAGCCGTGCGGGAAGGAGGGGCTCAGCTTGGCTCCCACGGCGGGCAGCGCGGCGGCGACGTCCCGGACGGTGTCCCAGGAGGGCGTCAGCTGGTCCAGGCGGAAGACCCGGCGGGTGCGGCCCTGCACGTCCGCTATCCCCGGCGTGCGACGGGCGGGGTCGAGCCAGCCGCCGACCCGGCGGCCGGCCTCCCCGGACGGGAACCGCGTGTCCTCCACCCGGCCCACCCGGCTGCGCCCCCGGGGCCAGTGCCGCAGGTTCACCCCCGCGACGGCGGCGGTCACCTCGTCGGCGTCGATCGCGGTCACCGCGAGGTCGAGGCCGGCCAGCGCCATGGCGTCCGAGCCGATGCCGCAGCCGAGGTCCCAGACGTGCTGTACGCCTGCGTCGCGGAACCGCTGGGCGTGCCGGGCGGCGACCGGCATCCGGGTCGCCTGCTCGAGGCCGTCGGCGGTGAACATCATCCCGGCGGCGAACGTCCCGAACTTGCCCACCGCCCTGGCCCGCAGCCGCGACTGGGTGAGGGCCGCCGAGACCAGGTCCGCGTCGAAGCCGGCCGCACGCAGACGCTCGGCGAGCACCATGGCCGAGGACTCGTCATACGGCGGGAGGGACTGGAGCAGCCCCCAGCCCTCGCCCGAGACGAGCCGCTCGACGGTGCGCAGGTCCATGGCCCCCATCCTCGCGCACGGCCGCGCAGCCTCCCGTCGCCCGGCGGCCCGCGGTGGTTAGGCTCGGGGCGTCCCGACCGGCCGAGCCACCTCCGGAGCCCCGCGTGCGTGAGATCGTCGTCTTCTCCGGCAGCGCCCACCGTGCGCTGGCCGCCCGCATCTGTGACCACCTGGGCGTCGAGCTGTCGCCGGTGGACATCCGGCGGTTCAGCAACGACTGCCTGCAGGCGCAGCTGCTGGCGAACTGTCGCCAGCGCGACGTCTACCTCGTGCAGCCCCTGTGCCCGCCGACGCAGGAGCACCTGATGGAGCTGCTGCTGATGATCGACGCGGCGCGGGGTGCCTCGGCGGCACAGATCACGGCGGTGATGCCGCACTACGCCTACGCGCGCTCGGACAAGAAGGACGCCTCGCGGATCTCCCTCGGCGGGCGGATGGTCGCCGACCTGCTCGACACCACCGGGGCCGACCGGGCGCTGACGATGGCGCTGCACGCGCCGCAGGTGCACGGCTTCTTCTCGATGCCGGTCGACCACCTGACCGCCATCGGGATCCTGGCCGACCACTTCCGGGACCAGGACCTCACCGACACGGTGGTCGTCTCGCCCGACCTCGGCAACGCCAAGACGGCGACCCAGTTCGCCCGGCTGCTGGCGCTGCCGGTGGCGGCGGGGGCCAAGCAGCGGGTGGCCGACGACCGGGTGGTCATCGACGCCATCGTCGGCGACGTGGACGGCAAGCGGGCGATCGTGCTCGACGACGAGATCGCCACGGGCGGGTCGATCGTGCAGCTGCTCGACAAGCTCGCCGAGCGCGGGTGCCCGTCGGCCGCCGTCGCGTGCACCCACGGCCTGTTCACCGGACCGGCGGTGGAGCGGCTGCGCTGCCACCCGATGATCTCCGAGGTCGTCACGACCGACACCGTGCCGCCGCCGGCCGACTGGCCCGAGCTGCAGGTGCGGTCGGTGTCCGGCCTGTTCGCCGAGGCGATCGCCCGGATCCACGCCGGGGAGTCGGTGAGCAGCCTGTTCGACGGCGTGGACCCCACGCACGCGCCGCCGCAGCCCCGCCTGCCGATCGGCTGACGACGATGTGTGTGAGGCTCCCCCGCAAGCGGGAGGTACCCCCCTCGCGAAGCGATCCCCCGCAAGCGGGAGGTGCCCCCACCTGGAGCACCGAGGAGTCGGCCGTGAGAACCCGGCTGACCGCCCCCTTGTGACCGGGGATTGGCACTCGAGTTGACCGAGTGCTAACCGGCGACCTAGATTCGGACTTGGCACTCGCCACCGGCAAGTGCCAGCGTGTCACCCGATCATGTCGACCCCCGCGACGGCGACAGGGCCGGAACCCACGCGCGTGTTCATCCATCAGCACTGTCCACTCGACATGTCCCGAAGGGAAGGTCACACCGTGTCGGTTTCCATCAAGCCGCTCGAAGACCGCATCGTCGTCAAGGCCGTCGAGGCCGAGCAGACCACGGCTTCCGGCCTCGTGATTCCGGACACCGCCAAGGAGAAGCCCCAGGAGGGCGAGGTCCTGGCGATCGGTCCGGGCCGCATCGACGACAACGGCAACCGCGTGCCGCTCGACGTCGCTGTCGGCGACAAGGTCATCTACAGCAAGTACGGCGGCACCGAGGTCAAGTACAGCGGCGAGGAGCTGCTCATCCTCTCCGCCCGCGACGTCCTCGCGGTCGTCCAGAAGTAAGTCGCGGACCAGCGACATCCTCGTATGACGCGCCCCGGCCACGTACCTGCAGGGCAGGTGCGGGCCGGGGCGCGGGCATACCCCCGCACTGAGGCAGATCTTGGGACGTTTCCGCGGCCATGGCCGCGGAAACGCCCCAAAGATCGGAACGAGAGTGAAGGAATCCCATGGCCAAGACGTTGGAGTTCGACGACTCCGCACGCAAGGCGCTCGAGCGCGGTGTCGACGCGCTCGCGAACACGGTCAAGGTGACGCTGGGCCCGAAGGGCCGCAACGTCGTCCTCGACAAGAAGTGGGGCGCCCCGACCATCACCAACGACGGCGTGACGATCGCCCGTGAGGTGGAGCTCGAGGACCCCTACGAGAACCTCGGTGCCCAGCTCGCCAAGGAGGTCGCCACCAAGACCAACGACATCGCCGGTGACGGCACCACCACCGCCACGGTGCTCGCCCAGGCGCTGGTCAAGGAGGGCCTGCGCAACGTGGCCGCCGGTGCGGCCCCGGCCGCCCTCGGGCGCGGCATCAACGCCGCCGTCGACGCGATGAACGAGCAGCTGCTCAGCTCCGCCCGCGAGCTCGAGGGCAAGGACGAGATCGCGCAGGTCGCGACGCTGTCCGCCCAGGACCCGACCATCGGCGGCATCATCGCCGAGGCGTTCGACAAGGTCGGCAAGGACGGCGTGATCACCGTCGAGGAGTCCTCGACGGCCACGACCGACCTCGAGTTCACCGAGGGTATGCAGTTCGACAAGGGCTACATCTCCGGCTACTTCGTCACCGACACCGAGCGCATGGAGGCCGTCCTGGAGGACGCCTACCTGCTCATCCACCAGGGCAAGATCTCCTCCGTGCAGGACATGCTGCCGCTGCTGGAGAAGGTCGTGCAGGCCGGCAAGCCGCTGCTCATCGTGGCAGAGGACGTCGACGGCGAGGCCCTCTCGACCCTCGTGGTCAACAAGATCCGCGGCACGTTCAACGTCGCCGCGGTCAAGGCCCCCGGCTTCGGTGACCGCCGCAAGGCGATGCTGCAGGACATGGCCGTGCTCACCGGCGGCCAGGTCGTCAGTGAGGAGGTCGGCCTGAAGCTCGACCAGGTCGGGCTCGAGGTGCTCGGCACCTGCCGCCGGGTCGTCGTCACCAAGGATGACACCACCATCGTCGACGGTGGCGGCAACGCGGCCGACGTCGAGGGCCGGATCGAGCAGATCAAGGCCGAGGTCGAGCGCAGCGACTCCGACTGGGACCGCGAGAAGCTCCAGGAGCGCCTCGCGAAGCTCTCCGGAGGCGTCTGCGTCATCCGCGTCGGCGCTCACACCGAGGTGGAGCTCAAGGAGAAGAAGCACCGCATCGAGGACGCCGTCTCGGCCACCCGCGCCGCGATCGAGGAGGGCATCGTCGCCGGCGGCGGCACCGCCCTGCTGCACGCGGCCTCCGCGCTGGACAAGGTGGAGCGCACGGGAGACGAGGCCACCGGTGTGGCCCTCGTCCGCAAGGCGGTCTCCGAGCCGCTGCGCTGGATCGCCGAGAACGCCGGCATCGAGGGCTACGTCGCCGTGGCCAAGGTGCGCGAGCTCGAGGCCCCGAACGGGCTCAACGCGGCCACGGGCGAGTACGTCGACCTGATCCGGGCCGGAATCATCGACCCGGTCAAGGTGACCCGGTCCGCGCTGCGGAACGCCGCCTCGATCGCCTCGATGGTCCTCACCACCGAGACGCTGGTCGTCGAGAAGAAGGAGGAGGAGGAGCCGGCCGCCGGTCACGGTCACGGCCACGGCCACTGAGCGCCGAGTCCTCCTCGACGCACGAGGGCCCCGCACCCGGACCGGGTGCGGGGCCCTCCTGCTGTCCGCTCGGCGTCGGGAACGGCGCAGCTGCTCCGTCGCTCAGCCGCTCATGACGCGGATGACCGTGCCGTCCACGTCGACGTGGCTGCCGAGCTCCACCTGGCGGCCCCGGCGCCGTTCCACCTGGCCGTCGACCCGCACGAGCCCGTCCTCGATCAGCTGACGGGCCATGACGCCGTCCTCGACGAAACCGGCCAGCTTGAGCAGCTGGCCCAGCTTGATCGCCTGGTCGCGGATCATCACCTGCTGGGGTACGGCCGGGTCGACCCGCCCGGTGGCGGGGTCCGGGTGGTCGTCGGGCAAGCGGTCGGTCACGTCGTTCACGGGCTCATCCCATCAGGTGCGCGCAAGGGCCGCCACCGAGTCCGGTGACGGCCCTTCGTGCGGGACGCGGTGCGATGACCCGACCGGGTGGGTCGACCCCGTCGCGGGATCAGCTTGCGGCGGGGAACAGCGAGGGTGCCTCGGCGGGAGGCGCCGTGGCGTAGATCTCCTCCCGTTCTCCCTCGGTCATCCCGCCCCAGACGCCGTACGGCTCACGCACCTGGAGGGCGTGCCGGCGGCACTGCTGGAGCACCGGACAGGACATGCAGACGGCCTTCGCCTCCGCATCGCGGTTGCGTCGGGCCGGGCCCCGCTCGCCTTCGGGGTGGAAGAAGACGTCGGGGCTGGCGTCGCGACAGGCTCCTTCGAACTGCCAGTCCCACAGGTCGGCGACGGGTCCGGGCAGTCGAGAGATCTCAGCCAACGGTGCCTCCTTGGGTCGGTCCGCGAGGGACGACGGTCTGTGGCTCAACGCCGATCGAACTACCCGCGGCCCGGGGGACTAAACCCGACGAGCGGTTTCGGCAAGTGGGGGCGAGCCGCTACCGTGGGGCCGCCACGGAATCAAGTCGGGCGGTGATTGATGCTCAGGGGGCGCGGCACGGTGCAGCGCGGTGCGACGGCGGTTGCACAGCCGGCGGAGGAGCCGGAGGGGAGTTCGGTAACGTTCCGGGCCTCCGCGGCGATGGAACAGGCACAGGCTCGAACGCCGTTACGAGAGCTCCTGCTCGCCTCGCGCGAGGGGGACGAGGCGGCGACCGAGCACTTGATGGCGTCCGTGCACCGGCTCGCCCTCCGCTACGCGCGAGCTCGGCTCGGACCGTTCGGCGGGGCCGGGGAGGTGGCGCAGGACGCCGCACAGGAGGTGTGTGTCGCGGTGCTCACGGCCCTGCCGCGCTACGTCGACAAGGGCGCGCCGTTCGAGGCGTTCGTCTACGCCATCGCCTCACGGAAGGTGGCGGACGCCCAGCGCTTCGCCATGCGCCAGCCCACCCCGACCGACGAGGTCCCGGACCATGTCGACGACAGCGCCGGACCCGAGCAGCAGGCGCTGGCCGCTGACGACGCGACCCGCCTCTGGGCGCTCATGGGGCGGCTGTCAAACACCCAGCGTGAGCTGCTCACCCTGCGGGTCGCCGTCGGCCTGTCCGCCGAGGAGACGGCACAGGCCCTCGGTATGACGGCCGGTGCGGTCCGCGTCGCCCAGCACCGGGCGCTGGGCCGGCTGCGCAAGCTCCTCAGCGAGGAGCAGGACGGCGCACTCGTCCCTGCTGCGCCGACCCGGGGCCGTTCACCGGCGGCCGTCGCAGGAGCCTTCGGATGACACCAGCCCGGCTGGGACCCATCCACCGCGACGACGAGCTGCTGGACGCGCTCGGCGCACGGCAGGAGGCGCCCGTCCGGGAGCGCGACGAGCTCACCGCGCTGCTCGGCAGCTGGACCCGGCACATCGACGCCGACGCCGTCGTGGACTCGTCGCCCGTCGCCCACGGACACGCGGCGCGTCGGCGCGGGACGGCCCGGCCCCCGTGGCGTCGCGGGGCACGGATCGCGTCCGCGGCCCTCGCCGCCACCCTCACCTTCTCCGGCGGCAGCATGGCCGCGGCCCTCGTCAGCACGCACCTGCCCGTGCTGCAGCAGCTCGGGACGGTCGGGACGTACTTCCTGCACGGCGTGTTCCCGTCCTCGGCCCAGCAGCCGCCGTCGGAGCCCGACGGCGAGGGCGGTCTCCTGCCGGGGTCGGCCGGCGTGACGCACGCGCCGCGGCCGGTCGAGGGGCGGCAGCAGCACAGTGACGAGCAGGGTCCCCGGGGCGGCGCCGTGGTCCCGGTGCCGTCGTCGGCCCCGTCCGGGGCGTCCACGGAGCCCGGGCAGGCCCACACACCTCCGGCGGAGTCCGGCCCCGAGACGACGTCCGGACAGTCGGGCACCGCACCCGGACAGGAGTCGCCGGGCGCCGGGGCGCCGACCGACGTTCCGGCCGCCGGCTCCGCCGGGTCAGCCCAGTCGCCGGCTGCCGGTGCACCCGGGAGCGGCGCGACGCACCCGGCCCCACCGGCGTCGCGGGGGCAGGCGCCGACACCCGGCACCGGCGGTGGCCCACGGGAAACGTTGCGCACCCCCACGGCGCCGAACGACGCGGGCACCGGCGAGCAGCCGTCGCCGACGCCGCCCCCGATCGTGCCACCGCCGGCCGGTCGTGCCGGAGACCCGCCCGGGGGCACTCCCGGCGGGCAGCGACCGGTCCGGCCGCCGCACCCGGAGAGATCCCTGCCCGACCAGGCGGCTCCGCGGGCGCACCAGATCGTGCCCGGGCGCGGTTCCGAGGGGGCGGCGAGGGCGAGGCCCCGGCCGCCAGCGGACCCGGGCGACGCGGCGCGCGCGCACCCGGAGCAGGCGCCGGCTGCACCGACGTCGCGAGGCGGCGCACCGGGCGGAGGGCAGGCGACGACCGCCCCATAGAATCGGGGAATGACGCCCGCGAGTCATGCTGACGCTGCTGTCCCCGCTCCCTTCGCCGCCCTCGGTCTCACCTTCGACGACGTCCTGCTGCAGCCGGGTCTCACCGACCTCGTGCCGGCGGACATCGACACCGCGACGAGGCTGACCCGCGACATCTCGCTGCGGATCCCGCTCGTCTCGGCCGCCATGGACACCGTGACGGAGTCCCGGATGGCGATCGCCATGGCGCGGCAGGGCGGCCTCGGGGTGCTGCACCGAAACCTGTCCACCGAGGACCAGGCCTACCAGGTCGACCTCGTCAAGCGGACCCAGACCGGTCGGATCACCAACCCGATCACGATCGGCCCCGACGCCACACTCGAGCAGCTCGACGAGGTGTGTGGCGAGTACCGCGTCTCCGGCCTGCCGGTGGTCGACGCCGACAACCGGTTGCTCGGCATCTGCACCAACCGCGACCTGCGTTTCACGCCGGTCGCGGAGTGGGCGACGACCAAGGTGTCCGAGGTGATGACGCCCACGCCGTTGTTCACGGCGCCGGTGGACATCAGCCGCGAGGACGCGACCCTGCTGCTGCGCAAGCACAAGCGTGAGCGGCTGCCGCTGGTCGACGACGACGGCCGGCTGGCCGGGCTCATCACCGTGAAGGACTTCGTCAAGAGCGAGCAGTTCCCCGACGCCAGCAACGACGGCCACGGCCGGCTCCTGGTCGGCGCGGCGATCGGCTACTTCGGGGACGCCTGGCAGCGTGCCACGACGCTGATCGACGCCGGGGTCGACGTGCTCGTCGCCGACACGGCCCACGGCCACGTCCGGATGCTGCTGGACATGGTCCAGCGGCTCAAGTCGGACCCCGCCACGCGGCACGTGCAGGTGATCGGCGGCAACGTCGCGACCCGTGACGGCGCCCAGGCCTTCGTCGACGCGGGAGCCGACGCGGTCAAGGTCGGCGTGGGGCCGGGCTCGATCTGCACCACGCGGATCATCACCGGTGTCGGCGTGCCCCAGATCACCGCGATCCACGAGGCTGCCCAGGCCTGCAGGCCGGCCGGGATCCCCGTGATCGCCGACGGTGGCCTGCAGCACTCCGGTGACATCGGCAAGGCCCTGGTCGCCGGCGCCGACTCGGTCATGCTGGGCTCGATGCTGGCCGGCTGCGACGAGAGCCCCGGCGAGCTCATCTTCGTGAACGGCAAGCAGTTCAAGGCCTACCGCGGCATGGGATCACTCGGTGCGATGTCCTCCCGGGGCAAGCAGTCCTTCTCCAAGGACCGCTACTTCCAGGCCGAGGTGGACAGCGACGACAAGTTGATTCCGGAGGGCATCGAGGGGCGGGTCGCCTACCGGGGGCCGCTGTCGGCCGTGGCCCACCAGATGATCGGCGGGCTGCGTCAGTCGATGTTCTACGTCGGGGCCGGCACGGTCCCGGAGCTGCAGGAGCAGGGACGCTTCCTGCGGATCACCCAGGCCAGCCTCAAGGAGAGCCATCCACACGACATACAGATGACCGTGGAGGCGCCCAACTACACGGTGTGAGGGGCGCTTGTAGCCTTGCCGCGTGACTGAGATCGAGATCGGACGCGGCAAGCGGGGGCGGCGGGCCTACTCCTTCGATGACGTGGCCATCGTGCCGTCGCGACGGACGCGCGACCCCGAGGAGGTGTCCGTCTCCTGGCAGATCGACGCCTACCACTTCGACCTCCCGGTGATCGCCGCGCCGATGGACTCGGTCGTCTCGCCGGAGACCGCGATCGCCATCGGGCGGCTCGGCGGGCTCCCGGTGCTCGACCTGGAGGGCCTGTGGACCCGGCACGAGGACCCGGTGCCGCTGCTGGCCGAGATCGCCCGCCTCGACGCGGCCGCGGCGACCGCCCGGATGCGCGAGATCTACGCGGCGGAGATCCGCGAGGACCTGATCGTGGAGCGGCTCCGGCAGATCCGGGAGGCCGGGGTCACCGTCGCCGGTGCCCTGTCGCCGCAGCGGACCCAGCAGTTCTGGAAGACGGTCGTGGACGCCGGCGTCGACCTGTTCGTCATCCGCGGCACGACCGTGTCCGCCGAGCACGTGTCCAGCCGGGCCGAGCCGCTCAACCTCAAGCGCTTCATCTACGAGCTCGACGTCCCCGTCATTGTCGGCGGGGCCGCGACCTACACCGCGGCGCTGCACCTGATGCGCACCGGCGCGGCGGGTGTCCTCGTCGGCTTCGGCGGGGGAGCGGCCCACACCACCCGGCTCACCCTGGGAATCCAGGCGCCGATGGCGTCGGCGATCGCCGACGTGGCCGCGGCCCGGCGGGACTACATGGACGAGTCCGGGGGGCGCTACGTCCACGTCATCGCCGACGGGGGCATGGGCCGCAGCGGCGACATCGTCAAGGCGGTCGCCTGTGGCGCCGACGCGGTCATGCTCGGCGCGGCGCTCGCGCGGGCGAAGGAGTCTCCGGGCGGCGGCTACCACTGGGGGTCCGAGGCCCACCACCCGGTCCTGCCCCGCGGTGAGCGGGTCGCCGTCGACTTCGTCGGCACGCTGGAGGAGATCCTCCTCGGCCCGGGCCACAGCGCCGACGGCACCACCAACCTCATCGGCGCCCTGCGCCGCGCGATGGCCACGACCGGCTACTCCGACCTCAAAGAGTTCCAGCGGGTCGAGGTCGTCGTCGCGCCCTACCAGCGCAGCTGACCCACCTTGGTCGGAGCGGTCCCGGGGCGGGCCGCTGAGATGTGACCGAGCGGGACGGCTCTCAGGGTGGTCCCGAGGTGGGCCGCTGAGATGTGACCGAGCGGGACGGCTCTCAGCCGGCGGTGTCCGGGGCCGACTCCACCCGCGACGCCACACCCGGCTCCTCGGCGGACGCGACCGCCGGCTCATCGCGCCAGGACCGCCACAGCGCCGCGTAGGCGCCGTCCGCCGCGACGAGCTCGTCGTGGGTCCCGAGCTCGCTGACCCGGCCGTCCTCGACCACCGCCACCCGGTCCGCGTCGTGCGCGGTGTGCAGCCGGTGGGCGATGGCCACGACCGTCCGCCCCTCGACGACCGCCGCCAGCGACCGCTCGAGGTGACGTGCGGCCCGGGGGTCGAGCAGCGAGGTCGCCTCGTCGAGGACGAGGGTGTGCGGGTCGGCGAGCACGAGCCGGGCGAGCGCCAGCTGCTGCGACTGGGACTCAGCGAGCCGGTGGGCACCGCTGCCGACCACCGTGTCGAGGCCCTGGGCCAGCTCGGCCGCCCAGCCGTCCGCGTCGACCGCCCGCAGGGCGGCCCACAGCTCGCCGCGTCCCGCCTCGGGCCGGGCCAGCCGCAGGTTGTCCTCGAGCGTGCCCACGAACACGTGGTGCTCCTGGGTGACCAGCGCCACCTGCCGGCGGAGCTGGTCGAGCTCGAGGTCGACGAGCCGGACACCACCGACGTCCACCCGTCCCGAGCGGGGGCCGTCGATTCCCGCCAGCAACCGTCCGAGCGTCGACTTCCCGGCGCCGGAGGGCCCGACGACGGCCAGCCGTTCACCGGGCCGCAGGTCCAGTGACACGCCACGGAGGACGTCCCGTCCGCGACGGTAGGCGTACCGCGCCTGTCGGACCTCCAGCTCCTGGCCGGCCGGCTCCTCGCCGGTCGGCACCCGGTCGGGCGGCACGTCGGCGATCCCGATCACCCGGGCCAGTGAGGTCGCCGCCACCTGGATCTCGTCCAGCCAGCTGAGCAGCTCGTCCAGCGGGCCGGTGAGCTGCTGCAGGTAGAGCACGACGGTCGTCACCGTGCCGACCGTCGCCTGGCCGGTCGACACCAGCCAGCCACCCCAGACCAGGGCCGCCGCGACCGGCAGGAGGTAGGCGAAGTCGACCTGCGGGAACCACCACAGCCGCAGCCGCAAGGTGTAGCGCTCGGCGTCGAAGCAGCCGCGCACCGCGTCGTCGATGCGTTGCCGCCGGCGCTCCTGCAGCGACAGGGCGTCGACCGTGCGCGCCCCGTCGACCGTCTCGGTCACGACGCCGTTCGCGACGGCGTAGGCCGCACGCTCGGCCAGGTAGCCGTCGGGCGCCAGTCGCAGGTAGCGACGGGTCGACCACCAGATGATCGGCACGCCGAGCACGATCGGCAGCGCCACGAGCGGGCCCGCGAACAGGGCGGCCACCGCGGTGAGCGTCGTGGTCACGACCGCGACGAGGATCGCGGGGATGCCGAAGCGCACCACGTAGGACAGCGACTCGACGTCGTTGGTCGTCCGGGAGACGAGGTCGCCGGTGCCCGCGCGCTCGACCGTCGACAGGGGCAGCGCCATGACGCGCTCGACGAACTCCTCGCGCAGCTGGGCGAAGACCGTCTCGCCCATGACGACCGATGCGCGGCTCGCGGCCCACGTCAGGCCGGTCTGGAAGAGCACGGCGACGGCGATCACCAGGGCGAGGTCGTCGATGAACGACCGCTCGGTCCCGTGCGTCACGGCGTCGACGAGCTCGCCGACGAGCCGCGGCGCGACGAGCCCGGCGAGCGCCGCCAGCGCGTGCAGGCCGACGACCCGCCCGAGGGTGCGCCGGTGCTGTCGCAGCATGGCCGCGGTGTGCCGGCGCACCGAGCGCATGTCGGCCACCGGCAGTGCGCGAGTGGTCGGTTCGACGGTGAGCACGTCAGTCCTCCTCTCCACGCATGACGACGTGTCGGTATGCCGGGCAGCTCGCCAGGAGCTCGTGGTGCGTCCCGTGGGCGGCAGCCCTGCCCTCCTGCAGCAGCACGACCTCGTCGCACCGGTCGAGCAGCAACGGGCTGGCCGTCATGACGACGGTGGTGCGCCCCGCGCGCGCCGCCGCCAGCCGTTCGGCGACCCGTGCCTCGGTGTGGGCGTCGACCGCGCTGGTCGGCTCGACGAGCACGAGCACCTCGGCGTCGGTCAGCAGCGCGCGGGCGAGGGTGAGCCGTTGCCGCTGGCCGCCGGAGAACGAACGACCCCGCTCCTCGACCTCGCTGTCCAGTCCCTCGGTGAGCGCCTCCAGCAGGTCCTCGCCGCTGGCGGTGGCGACGGCGTCGAGGATCTCCTCGTCGGTGTGCCGCCCATCCGGGTCCAGCTCCTCCCGCAGCGTCCCGGTGAACAGCCGGGGGTCGGTCTCGCTGACCACCACGCGGCGGCGCACCTGCTGCACGGTGAGGGACGTCAGCGCGGTGCCACCGAGGGTGACCGGCGTCGGAGCCGGGCCGAAGCGGCCGAGCCGGTCCGCGAGCGCGGAGCTCTCGGCCGGTCGGGCGGACACCACGGCAGTCAGCCGCTGCGGCCGGACGCGTACCCCGCTGACCGGGTCGTGCAGCGGCCCGGAGTCCGGGTCGGGAGGCGCGGACCCGTCGACGTCACCGTCGAGGTGGTCCGGCTGGACCGCCAGCACCCGGATGATCTTGCCGGCGGCGACGACCGCGCGGGTGGCGCGGTCGGCGAACTCGGTCGTCGTCCGCAGCGGGATGACGAGGAACGCGGTGTAGCCGTAGAACGCCACGAGCTGGCCCACCGAGATGCCGCCCTCGAGCGCGAACCGGGCTCCCAACCAGGTGACGAGGACCACGAAGCACCCGGGCAGCAGCACCTGGGCGGCCTCGAGCGCGGCCTGCACCGAGGCGACGTGCACACCGACCCGGCGCACCTGCTGGCTCTGCTCGACGTAGCGGCGCAGGAACGTCTGCTCCCCGCCGATCCCGC
>DASSKF010000069.1:0-29233 GCA_035690725.1 Segeticoccus sp. | reverse complement strand
TGCCGTGTGCCAGCGGAACGGCCTGCCGGGCGAACCCGTCCTCGGTGTAGTTGCGACCGCTCTGCGTGATCCGCACGGCGCCGAGCGCACCGGCGTCGGCCAGTCCCTCGGCGTGCTGGGGGGCGCCGCGCCCGCCGGAGGCGTCGGACTCCGGTCCCGCGGTGCTGCCGGCGGACCCGCCGCTGATCGAGCTGCGCGCGACCGAGCCACCGGAGGCGCTGGAGGCCGAGCTGCCGCCGGACTGGGTGTACGCGTTCACCGCCACGAACCCCACCACCACGGCGGCCGCGGCACCGGTCGCACCGCCGACCACCTGCCGCCAGCGGGGCCGCCGCACGAGCGGGCGCACGTCCGCCTCCGTCTCCGGCAGGTAGCCGGGGTGCGCACCGTCCGCGCCGGCGTCGGCGGAGCCGCGGGCCCGCTGCTCCTCGGCGAGGCTGGAGGTGATCCGCTCGACCAGCTCCGCCGGCATCGGGCCCGGCTCCGGCAGCGACGACAGCAGCGCCCGCACACCGGTCGGGTCGTCGTCGGGCGACGACGACCGGCCCAGCGGGAGGCGTGGGGTCATCAGGAGCTCCTCCGTGGTGCCAGGTGGAGTGGCGCTGTCCGGCCCGGGCTGGGGGCGGGCCGCCCTGGTCCCGACACCGGCTCCGGGGAGGTCGCCGGCGCGGTCCGGCCCGCCATGAGTAGGACGACGGGGCGACGGCTGCGGTTCCCGGCCCCGCCCCGGTCGGTATGCCGGGTGCTCACGTCGAGCGCTCCGCGTCCAGCCCCAGCAGGGTCGCGAGGGTCGCCCGGCCGCGGGCGCACCGGGACTTCACCGTTCCCTCGGCGACGTCGAGCACCCGGGCCGCCTCGGCGACCGGGAGTCCCTGCATGTCGACGAGGACGAGGGCGAGGCGCTGCCCCTCGGGGAGCCGGTCGAGGGCGCGGTGCACGTCGAGGGCGTCCTCGACCCCCGCGTGCCGGTCGTGCGGGTCGGCCGGCTCCCGCTCGGGCAACGGGTCCACCGGCTTGGCCCGGCGCAGCTTGTCGAGGCAGGCGTTGACGACGATGCGGTGCAGCCAGGTGGTCACCTGGGCGTCGCCGCGGAAGCTGTCGGCCCGGCGGAACGCCGACACGAACGCGTCCTGCACGGCGTCGGCCGCCAGCTCGCGGTCCCGGCAGGTGCGCAGGGCGACCGCCCACATCCGGTCCCGGTGCCGGCGGAACAGCTCCCCGAAGGCCTCGGCGTCACCGGCGCAGTGAGTGGCCAGCAGCTCACGGTCCGAGAGCGCGGCGAGCTCGTCGGCGCGGGACATCGGGGGCGGGCCTGGCGGTCGGCGCTACCGGACGCTGACGTCGTTGATCTCGACCCGGTTCCAGGAGCCGTTGGGGACGCTCGCCGTGTCGAACCAGACGATGACGTACTTCCCCTTCACGGTGCCGTCCGGCGCCGTCGCCGTGGCCCGCTGGCCCGACGGGCTGCCGAGGTCGAGCCGGGTGCCCTCGCCGCGGTCCTTGGAGCCGCCGACGTAGACCGAGACCCCCTCGAACGAGGGCAGGTCGAGCGTGACCTTGCTGACGTCCTGCGCGGACCCGAGGTCGTAGGCGACGCCCATCCCGGACTTCAGGTTGCCCCAGTCGGTGGTGGCGTAGCCGCTGGAGTACCACTGCGTCGACGCATCACCGTCGTAGGACCGGGGCAGCAGCTCGGGGTGGTCGGCCCCGCTCGACTGGTTGATCAGCGAGGCGCCGGTGATCTCGATCGGGCCGTGGTGCGTCGGGGTGGACGACGGCGAGGTGCTGCCGGACGGGCTGCTGGGCGACCCGCTCCGGCCGGCGCCGCCGGTCGGCACCGGCTGCGGGCCGCCGGCGCTCGAGCTCTCGGCCGCGGACTGGTCCGGCTGCCCGATCTGGGCGAGGCCCCAGAAGCCGAGCACGAGGGCGGCCACGACGAGCACGACCGCGAGGACCAGGGCGAACCGGGTCTGGCTGCGGTCCGGGGCCGCCGCGCCGCGGCCGATGAGGGGCAGCGGTGGTCCGAGCTCCTCGTCGGGCAGGTCGTCGCCGTAGTAGCTGCCCACGTCGCCGTGGTCGTCGTCCGCGTGGTCGTCGTCGGCGTGCTGCCGGTCGGCCAGTTCCTGCTCGGCCGTGTCGGGTCGGGTGGCGTCGTCCGCCCGGGTGGCGTCCCCACGGCTCCCCGCCCAGGTGCCGGCCGCGGCACCGGCCGCGCCCGCGGCGCCCGCCGGCCGGGTCGGGATCTCGTTCGTCGTGCCGGTGCGGCCGTCGAGCGTCCGGTCGCCCGGGTCGCCCTCCCCGGCACCGGTGGCCCCCGGGGTCCGGCCCCGCAGGTCCGCCTTGCCCGAGCGTCCCGCGGCGGCTGCGGCACCGGCGGCGGCGCCCGCGGCGGCCGCGGCACCGGCGGCGGCGGCCGCACCGCGGGCCGCGTCCCGCCTCCCGTCCTCGGGGCGGTCCTGCCGTCGTGGGCCGGCGCCGCGCACCGGCTCGGGCGGCCACGGGGCGATCGCGGTGGCGAGCTCGCCCGGGGTGCCGGGGCCGGCCGCCTCGTTGAGCGTGTGCCGGCACAGGGCGTCGAGGTCGTTGGGCACGCCGCCCTGCACCAGCTCGGAGGGGGACGGCACCCCGCCGACGATGCGCGGGGCGGAGGGGACGTCCGGCAGGCCCGGCTCCAGCGGCCACGACCCGGTCAGCGCGCAGTAGCCGATCGCGACGAGGCCGATCGTGTCGATCCGGGTGGCCTCGGCCGCGGACGGCTCGTCGGCACCGTCCAGCGCCGCCGCCACGGCCGTGCCGCTGATCTTGACGCTGCCCTCGCGGGTGACCAGCACGGCATACGGGCTGAGCCGCAGGTGGTGCAGGCCACGGTGCCGGGCGGCCTCCAGGGCGCTCGCGCTCTCGCCGAGGATGCGGCGGGCCTCCTCGGCAGGGAGGGGGCCGCTGCGGATGCGGGTCGCGAGCGAGACCGCCTCGTGCAGGCCCTCCTCGACGATGAAGGAGTGGCCCTGCTGGGTGCCGACGTCGAGGATGCGCACCAGGCGCGGGTCCTCGATCCCCGCGGCACGGCGGGCCCCGTCGAGGGCGGCGGCCGCCTGAGGCTGGTCGCGGTCGAACACGGTGACGGCGACGTCCCGGTCGAGGGTCGTGTCGACGGCTGCCCAGTGCTCGAGGTCCTCACGGTGGGCGAGGCGTCGGGTGACGGTGTACCGCCCGCCGAGCACCGTCTCCGGAGCAATCCCTTGCACGCCGGCTCCTTGGGGTGGTGGTCGGTTGTGGTGTCGGGTTGGGGGCCGTGTTCGGTCGGTGGCTCATCCTACGGGCGTGGTCTTGGCGCGCTACGGGAACCACACCGGCACGGACTCGGCCCCGCGGGACCAACGGCGGAGGAACGCGAGAAGTTGCGGCCGAAGCGTGACCCATACGTCCCGGTTCGGCCGCAACTCCCGCAACGTTCGCGGCGGGCCCGCTCAGGACCGGCCGAGCGCGCCCCGGAGCCGCCGGCTGAGCGGCGCGAGGATCTCGTCGATCTCGCCGACCCGCAGCCGCCGGGCGACCACGACGTAGACGAGCAGGAACGCCCCGCCGCCGACGGCCAGGACCACGAACGCCAGCAGCTTGCCGGTCAGCACGTGGTCGAGGCCGAAGATGATGAGCAGGGTGACCACGGCGGCCACCACCGAGGCGAGGGTGAGGCGCACGTAGGTGCGGACCACGTCATACACCGGCAGCCCGCCGAGCCGGCGGCGCAGCCACACGAAGCTGGCCACCGAGCCGATGACGTTGCCCAGCGACAGGGCCGCCCCGGCGCCCACCGCCATCCACCGGGGCGCGACGAGCAGCAGCACCACGACGTTGCCGGCGGTGGCGACGCCGCTGATGACGACCTGGAACCAGAACGGGGTCCGCGCGTCCTCGAAGGCGTAGTAGGCCCGTTGCACCAGGAAGAACAGCCCGAACGGGATCAGCGCCGTCATCATCGCGATGAGGACGTCGCCGACGGCGAGCGCCGAGCTGCGGTCCAGCCGGGCGAGGGTGGAGAAGATCGTGGTCGACATCGGCCGGGCGAGGATGATGCCGGCGATGGTGATCGGCACGGTCGCGACGCCGGTCAGCCGCAGCCCGTGCCGCACGTCGGCCCGCACGTCGGCGATCCGCCCGGCCACGGCGGCGCGCGACATCCGCGGGAACAGCGCGGTGATGAGGGAGACCGTGACGAGGGAGTGCGGGAGCATGAACAGCAACAGCGCGGTGGAGTATGCCGCGCGCCCCGCCCCACCGCGCGCGGCGGCGAAGTTCAGCACGTTGGACGCGACGACGAACGCGAGCTGGCTGACGACCACGGCGCCGAAGGTCCAGATCGCCACCCGGGACGCGCTGCGCAGCCCGACCCCCCGGAACCCCCAGCGTGGTCGGTAGCGGAACCCTTTGCGGTAGAGCGGCCAGATCAGCACCAGCGCCTGGATCGCGACGCCGACCGTCGCCGACCCGGCGACCAGCCAGATCATCGTCGGCGTCCACTCCTCGACCGGCGCGACCCGCTGCTGGGTCGCCAGGAACACGCCGAACCCGCCGATCGCGACGATGTTGGCCAGCGCCGGCGCCCACATGAACGAGGCGAACTGGTTGCGGGCGTTGAGGACCTGCCCGAGCAGGGTGTAGAGGCCGTAGAAGAAGACCTGCGGCATGCAGATCAGCGCGAACACGGTGCCGAGGTGCCGGGCGTCGCCGGGCAGGTCGGCCCCGTAGATCCACACCAGCGGCGCCGCGAGCAGCGTGAACACCACGGTCGCGCCCGCGAGGGCGGTCAGCGACAGGGTGAGCAGCCGGTCGACGTAGTCGCGCCCGCCGTCGGCGTGCCGGCCCGCCTTGGCGATCTGCGGCACGAGGATCGCGTTGAGCACGCCCCCGGCGAGCAGCGTGTGGATGATGTTCGGCAGCGTGTTGGCGGTGTCCCAGGCGTTGGCCGCCATCGCCACGGTGCCGAGCGCGCTGGCCTGCAGCACCACCCGGACCATGCCGAGCACGCGCGAGACGATCGTGCCCGACGCCATCGCCAGGCTGTTGCGGGTCAGGCTGGCGGTGTCGGTCGCGTCGCCGGAGCCGTCGAGGCCGCCGGGGCCCTGCCCGGCACCGCCGTCGACCGCGTCCCCGCTGACGGGGGCCTCACTCATGTCTCGCGTGTTCCGTTCTCGTCCGGGCCCTGGCCACCATGGCCGCCCTCATCGCCCTGGTGTCCTCGGCCGCCTCGGAAGGAACGGTAGAGCCCGAGGGCGAGGATGAGCGCCGCCACGATACCGACCACCCAGTAGATCCAGGACCCCGTGGGCTGGACGTGGACGATCACCCGGGGGTGGGTGCCGAGGCGGGTGCCGTTCGGCGTGGTCAGCTGGGTGTGGATCGGGACGTCGCCGGACCCGAGGGCCGACACGTGCACTCGCACGCTGGTGCGGCTGTGCGCGCCGATGTGCAGCGCCCCGGGCTGCTGCGTGATCTGCAGGTCGGTGCTGCCGGCCTCGAGGTCGAGCCGCACGTTGCGGACGTCGGCGTCGAGGTTGTTGACGATGGTGATCTGCAGGGCGCCCTCGTCGGCGAGGAAGTTCACCGTGCTGGGGGTGACGTGCACCGCCCGGCGCAGGTCGCGGGTCGCGCCGCGCACCTGTCCGGCGAGGGTCGCCCAGGCCACCCGGGACCCCCGGTAGCGGGTCGACAGCAGCTGTCGGCCCGCGGACGCCGGCCGGCCGACGATGTCGGCGCGGCCGCCCTCGGTGATCCCGGCGATGCCGTCCAGCCGGCGCTCGGCGTCCTGCACCAGGCCGAGGTGCTTGGCGGTGAGCGGCGAGCGCCCGGCGCGCGGGTAGGTCCTGATGTCGTTCGCGCCCCCGCGCTGGTGTCGCGGCCGGGTGAGCGGCTGGTCCATCCGGGGGGCGCGCCGCGCCTCGGCGAGCAGGTCCTCGGCCGGCACCGACCGGATCCACGGTGTCTGCCGCAGCTGGCGGAACAGGTCCCGCAGCACCCCCGGGTCGGCGTCGAAGCCGCGCGGCGGCGCCACGAGCACCGACCGGTCGACGGCCGGCTGCTGCTGGTAGATCGCCATCGTCTCGGCGAGGAACCGCTGGACCGTCGCGCCCCCGTTGCCGCGGCTGTTGCCGGCGGCGGCGATGGCACTGAGCCGCTCGTCATACGCGAGCAGCGGGAGCCCCTGCGGGGACTGGTATGCCGCCACGCCCGTGCTCGAGCTCCGGTCCACCACGGTGCCCCGCGGGGTGAGCGCGGCCGCCAGCGGGTCGGGCGCCACCCGGTAGGCCTGGCGCATCCGCTTGACCAGCCTGTGGTCCAGGCGTGCCCCGAGCGGCCAGGAGACGCCGGTGCGCACGTCGGTGCCGAGCCCCTCCGGCACGGGCTGCTGCATGAGGGCCGAGAGCGCCGGCAGGTCGGTGTTGTGCTCCAGGACGGCCGGCAGGTCGGGGTCCCCGGTGGGCAGCGCCCAGATCGGGTGCGGCGGGGCGGACCCGGGGCCCGCACCGCGCAGGCGCTGTGCGAGCTCGGCGGCCAGGTCCTGGACCTCGGCCTCGGGCCGCGGCGGGGCCGGGGGCGTCGTGCTGCTCGTCGGCTGCTCGGGGGTGGGGCTGGACTCGGTCGACTCGTTCGACCCGGTCGGGGCCGAGTCGCCGGAGCCGCTGGTGTCACTCGTGCCGGTCGTGTCGGTCGTGTCGGTGGAGTCGGTCGAGTCGGTCGGGCCGGTCGAGTCGGTCGAGCCCGTGCCGGCCGGTGGAGTTGTGGTGGTGGTGTCCTCCGTCGACGTCGGTGCCGGCGTCTCCGTGCTCGACTCGGGCGACTCGGAGGACCCGGGGGTCTCCGATGCCGACTGCGACTCCGGGGCCGACTCGCTCGGCGGGGCGGACGGCTCACCGGGCGCCGGTGCCACCTCGACATAGGGCGAGACCAGCACCGGGTCGAGCAGGTAGGTCACCGGCGCGCGCGCGGTCCCGCGCAGCAGCCGGTCGATCCGCGAGCCGGGTCCGATCGCGGACTCCCAGGCGCTGAGCCGGTTGCTGCCGGGCTCGCCGAACAGCGCCGGGTCGTCCGGCAGGGTCAGCGGCACCACCCAGCTCAGCTGCAGCCGGTGGTAGTTCCGCGACGCGTCCCACGGCAGGAAGCTGCGCAGCGCCCCGACGGCCTCGGGCGGCGTGGTCGGCTCGTTCTCGTCCACGGGCGCGGAGGTGCGCGGTCGCGCCCGGTCCTTGCCCGGCATACCGGGGACGACCTCGAGGGTCAGCGGCAGGGTCCCGAAGTTGAGGCCGGGGTGGAGCGCCGTCCGGCCGATCCGGACCGAGAAGGGCAGCTGCTCGCCGGGCAGGAGGAGGCGGCCGACCGACGTGCTGGCGACCACGTCCCCGAGCGCGGCGCCGTCCCGGCCCTCGGCCCACCCGGCCACCGCGTCCCGGGTGTCCAGCCCCCGGGAGCCGACCCGGACGCGGACGGTCGGGTGGTGGATCGAGACCTCGCTGGTGTTCTGCACCGACCCGACGAGGCGCACCGGCTCGCCGGGGCGGGCGATGCCGGGGTCGACCGACTGCAGGTGGATGTCGACGCGGGGGGTCGGGTCGTCTCGGGGGGTGCCGGTGGCCGGGCGGGTCCCCGAGGGCTGGGCTGTCCCCGAGGGGGTGGCACGGGCCGCGGCCGTCGGGACCGGCGCCGACCCGGTGGCCAGCACGAGCACCAGGGCCAGGCCGAGGGTCGCCAGCGCCCGGGACCGCGCCGTCGTGCCCCCCCTGCTCACGGGCGGCCCGCGAGGCGGTGCCAGGCCGCCTGGGCGATCCGCCGCTCGTTGGGGAAGGTCAGCCGGGTGTGCACGCTGTCGAGCGGGAACCACGCGGCGTCGATGGCCTCCCGGTCGGGGTCCCCCTCGACGCCCAGCTCACCGCCGGTCGCCTCCAGCAGGTAGTGGTGCACCCGCTTGTGCACCCGCCGTTCCGAGGTGGAGAACCAGTAGTCGATCGTGCCCAGCGTCGTCAGGACGTGCCCGACGATTCCCGTCTCCTCGGCGACCTCCCGGGCGGCGGTCTGCTCGAGCGTCTCGCCGGGCTCGATGTGGCCCTTGGGCAGGCACCACTCGACCCGCCCCGCCCGGTTGCGCCGGGCGATGATCGCGATCCGCGCCTGCCCCTGGTGGACGTCGACGATGACACCCCCCGCCGACGTCTCCTCCACCGCCGGCAGCTGGCGCAGCGGCCGGGTCGGTCGGGGGAGCGGGCGGTCCATCCTGTCACTCTAACCAGCCACCCGCCGCCGACCGGACACCCCGACCGCGAGTCCACGACCGGTATGCCGGGCCCGATCCTCGCCCTCGCCGTGTCCGGTTGGGTGGGTGGTGCCGGGGGTGACCTAGGCTTGAGTCTCGTGTCCGGCCAGCGCGTTCCCTCGGAGACCTCCCTGCCCGGAGGCTCCGGTGGCGACCGGTCTGCTGGCGACCGGCCGGAGGCCGAGCTGCTGCACCGGGCGCTGACCCGGTTGACCCCCACGATCCCGGTGCTCACCGAGCTGGGGGAGCGGTTCGCGGCGGCGGGGCACGAGCTCGCGCTCGTCGGCGGGCCGGTGCGGGACGCGTTCCTCGGGCGCGAGTCGCCGGACCTCGACTTCACCACCGACGCCCGCCCGGAGCAGACCGAGCGGGTGCTCAAGGGCTGGGGGGACGCCCAGTGGGACGTCGGGCGGGCCTTCGGCACGATCGGCGCCCGGTCGGGCTCGACGATCGTCGAGGTCACGACCTACCGCTCCGACGCCTACGACCGGACCAGCCGCAAGCCCGAGGTCGCCTACGGCGACAGCCTCGAGGAGGACCTGGTCCGCCGCGACTTTACCGTCAACGCGATGGCGCTGCGGCTGCCCGAGCTGCACTTCGTCGACCCGCACGACGGGCTGGCCGACCTGGCGCGCCGGGTGATCGACACGCCCGGCACGCCGGAGCAGTCGTTCTCCGACGACCCGCTGCGGATGATGCGGGCGGCCCGGTTCGTGGCCCAGCTCGGCTTCGACGTGGCACCGCGGGTGCGTGCCGCGATGACGGACATGGCCGACCGGATGGAGATCGTCTCGGCCGAGCGGGTCCGCGACGAGCTGGTCAAGCTGCTGCTGGCGCCGGCCCCCCGAGCCGGGCTGGAGCTGCTCGTGGACACCGGCCTCGCCGCGCAGGTGCTCCCGGAGGTCCCGGCGCTGCAGCTGGAGGTCGACGAGCACCACCGGCACAAGGACGTCTACCAGCACTCGCTCACGGTCCTCGACCAGGCGATCGGCCTGGAGACCCCGGCCGGCTCCGGCGAGGGGGTGCCCGGGCCGGACCTCGTGCTGCGGCTCGCGGCGCTGCTGCACGACATCGGCAAGCCGGCGACCCGGCACTTCGAGAAGGGCGGCGGGGTGTCCTTCCACCACCACGAGGTGGTCGGCGCCAAGCTCGCCCGCAGGCGGCTCAAGGCGCTGCGCTTCGACAAGGAGACGGTCAAGGCGGTCAGCAGGCTGGTCGAGCTGCACCTGCGGTTCCACGGGTACGGCGACGGGCAGTGGACCGACTCCGCGGTCCGGCGCTACGTCACCGACGCCGGGCCGCTGCTGTCCCGGCTGCACCTGCTGACCCGCTCGGACTGCACCACCCGCAACGCCCGCAAGGCCCAGCGGCTGTGGCGCACCTACGACGCACTGGAGGAGCGGATCGCCCGGCTGCGGGAGCAGGAGGAGCTCGACGCGGTGCGGCCCGAGCTCAACGGCAACGAGATCGCCGAGGTGCTCGGCATCCGGCCCGGGCCGCTGCTCGGGCGGGCGTACCAGCACCTGCTGCAGTTCCGGCTCGACGCCGGACCCGTCGGTCCCGACGCCGCGCGGGAGGAGCTGCTCCGCTGGTGGGCCGATCAGCCGGAGTCGGCCGACTGACCAGACCTGCTCGCGGCCGCGGACGTCACACCGGCGCGGGGTCGGCGCGGCTCTCGGCTCAGTCGGTCTCCGGCTTCTCGTCGTTGTGGGGCGCGGTGGGCGTCACGCCCGGGACCCCCGCGTCGCCCTTGAGCGCCTCGGCGCCGTCCGGCCGGCCGGGCTCGGGCGACATCATGCTCGGCTCGGTGTCCTGGTCCACGTCGTCGACGCGGTTGTCCCGCTGCGTCTGCTCGTCGATGGTCATGGTCGATCCCCTACCCGACGGGCAGCACACTGAACGCCCTCCCCCCGGGGAGTTGTTGCTGAGCTTCCGCGGTTGCCCCGAGCGTCGGGCGTTCAGCAACAACCCGGCGAGGCACCCGGCGGAGAAGGTCGAGCGGAAACACCGATGAGTTTGTCGGCCGTCCGCGGTCTACTAGTGACCACACCCCAGGGAGGACCCATGGCCATGACGACCACCGGTACCCACTCCACGCCCGGCTCCAAGCGCCACTCAAAGCCCGACTCCACGCGCGACTCCACGCCCGAGGCGACCCACGGCTCGGGGCTCGACGACTTCCCCCGCCTCACCGACCCCTACCGCCGCGAGCTGCTGGCGCACTGCTACCGGATGCTCGGATCCGTGCAGGACGCGGAGGACCTGGTGCAGGAGACCTACCTCCGGGCGTGGCGCTCCTACGAGAAGTTCGAGGGCCGCAGCTCGGTGCGGACCTGGCTGCACCGCATCGCCACCAACGCCTGCCTCACCGCGCTCGAGGGCAAGCAGCGCCGGCCGCTGCCGACCGGACTGGGCGCACCGAGCTCGCAGCCGGGCGACGCGCTCAACCAGCGCACCGAGGTGCCTTGGCTGGAGCCGTTGCCGGACGACCTCGTCGGCACCGGCGCGCGGGAGGCAGCCCAGGTGAGCGACCCGGCATACCAGGCGACGTCCCGGGAGAGCGTCCGGCTGGCGTTCGTCGCGGCGCTGCAGCACCTGCCGCCGCGGCAGCGCGCGGTGCTGATCCTGCGCGACGTGCTCGCGTGGAAGGCCGCCGAGGTGGCCGAGGCCGTCGGCGTCTCCACCGCGGCCGCGAACTCCCTGCTCCAGCGCGCCCGCGCCCAGCTCAAGGAGGTCGCGCCGACCGAGGAGTCGGTGACCGAGCTCGAGTCGCCCGAGCAGCGGGAGATGCTGGACCGCTACGTGAACGCCTTCTGGGAGAAGGACATCGACGCCATCGTCAGCATGCTCACCGAGGACGCGGTCTGGGAGATGCCGCCGTTCGACAGCTGGTACCTCGGCGCCGAGGCCATCGGGCGCCTCATCGACACCCAGTGCCCCGGCGGCGTGCACGACATGCGGATGCTGCCGGCGCGCGCGAACGGCCAGCCGGCGTTCGGGCTCTACATGCGCGGCGCGGACGACGTGTTCCACCCGTTCCAACTGCAGGTGCTCACCCTGAGCGCCCGCGGAGAGCGGGTGAAGCACGTCGCGGCGTTCTTCGAGGAGGGCCTGTTCGCCCAGTTCGGGTTGCCGGCCTCGCTGCCGGCTGGCGTCCAGCCGCGGGACGCATGAGGCCGTATGCCGGAAGCTCCCCTCCCCGCGAGCCTCACCGAGGCGGTCGCGCTCCTCGAGCGTGCGATCGGCTACGGCCGAGCCGCCCTCGGCGGGGTGACCGATGAGCTGCTGAGCCGCCCCACCCCGTGCCGGGAGTGGGACCTCGCCACGCTGCTGGGCCACATGGAGGACTCGCTCGCGGCCATGTGCGAGGCGGCCGAGGCGGGAGAGGTGGCGCTCGAACCGGTCCGCCCCGACGGTGCGCCGGCCGCCGGGGGAGCCGGTGCCACCGTCGGGCGCCTGCGTGACCGGGCCTGCGCGCTGCTGGGCGGCTGGGTGGCGCGGGTGCAACCGGCCGGGCCCGGCGGCCTGTCCGGGGTGGTCGGCCCGGGCGTGGCGGCGGCCGGGGGCTGCGGGGTCGGTGCCCGCCCGGCGCTGCCGATGACGGTCGGCGGGCAGCCGCTCGCGGCGGAGCTGCTCGTGCACGCGGGGGCGCTCGAGATCGCGGTGCACGCCTGGGACGTCACCCGGTCCTGCGGGCTCGACCACCCGCTGCCCGCCGACCTGGCCGCACGGCTGCTCGAGCTGGCGCCGGCGCTCGTGGTCGACGAGGACCGGCCGGTGCGGTTCGGCCCGGTGCGGCCCGTCCCGCCAGAGGCCGGCCCGGGGGAGCGGCTGCTGGCCCACCTCGGCCGTCGCGCCTGAGGATCGCCGCCCCGACCCGTCGGATGAGAGACCCTGCGTCGGCACTATGCCGTGCCCCAGAGGACGGGGCAGCCCCCGGTGCCCCAAAGGACGGGGCAGCGCCCGGTGCCCCAGAGGACGGGGCACGGCATAGTCCCGCCGGCGCGACCCGGCCGAGCGCTGTGTGGCCGGCCACCTCGACCTGACGCAGCTGCCCGACGCCGCGCACGTCATCGACGACCTCGCCGGCACCCTCGGCGGGCTCGACGGCCTCGTCCAGTGCTCGGGCACCGGCACCGGCACGCTGCTGCTCGACCTCGACTACGACCTGTGGCGCGACGTCGTCGCGACCGACCTTCACCGTCAACGCCGTCGCCCCCGGGGAGATCTCGACACCGATGACCGGGCAGCCGGACGAGGACCCACGAGGTGACGCTCAGCAGCATGCCGGTCACCAGCGACCCGGCATACCGCTCGGTCGTCCCGGTGACGCGCGGGAGGTGGCAGCGGTCGCGGCGCCCCGGTGCCCAACAGCACCTCCCCGGTGCCCCCGCGGCACTCCCGGCGGCGCTCCCCCCACGACGGTCCCCCGACGCGGTGTCGCGCCCGGCATCGGTGGGTACTGTCGTGGGTCATGGGCATCGACAAGGAGCAGATCATCGAGGTGCTGACCTCCCGCGGTGAGGAGGAGAAGGCGATGCAGGCCGACGAGCGGCTCCCCGACCAGGTGGATCCGGCGGAGCACGCCGAGGTGCTGGACGAGCTGGGCTTCAGCAACCAGGGGCAGCTGGGCAACCTGGCCGACGAGGGCTGACCGCAGCCGCGCGCCACCCGGGCGCCGCACCACCGGGGCGCCACATCGGGCTGGCGCGCCCGGTCAGCGCCGCGGGTCGCTCTCGTCCTCGAACCGGCCCAGGACCTCCTCGATCAGGTCCTCCATGGCCGTGATCCCGACCACGCCCTCGGCGTCGTCCCGCACCAGCGCCAGCTGCGCCCGCTCCGCGCGGAGCTGGGCGACCGCGTCGATCAGCGGCAGGTCCGCGGGGAGCGTGGGCAGCGGGCGGGTCAGCTCCTGCACGCCCACGCCGTCGCTCGCCGCCGCCCGGATCGCGTCGCGCACGTGCGTGATGCCGACCGGCTGCCCGCGACCGGCCACCTCCGCGCGACCGGCCACCTCCCTGCGACCGGCCACCTCCGCGCGACCAGCCGCCTCGTCGCCCCCGGCCGCCTCGTCACGCGCGAGCACGACGAGCCGGGACCGGCCCGTGCTGCGGCTCACCTCCTCGACGTCGGCGGCCGAGGCGTGCGCCGGGATCGTGACGACCGAGGCCATCGGCACGAGCCGGTCCCGCACGGTCATGTGCTCCAGCTGCAGCGCGCCGCTCAGCCGCCGGTGCTCACCGGGCGGCAGCACGCCGTGCTCCCGGGACTGGGCGAGCAGCAGCCGCAGCTCACCCGGGCCGACCTCGAGGCTGTGCTCGTCGCGCGGGGTGACGCCGATGAGGCGGACCAGCCCGTTGGCGAGCGAGTTGAGCACCATCAGGGCCGGTCGGACGAGCCGGGAGAACGCCCGGAACGGCAGCGCCACCAGCACTGCCGACTTCTCCGGGTGCGAGATCGCCCACGACTTCGGCGCCATCTCGCCGATCACCATGTGCAGCAGCACGACCACGGCCACCCCGAGGACCAGCGCCACCACGTAGGCGGCCTGCTCCGGCAGCCCGATCGCCGCGAGGACCGGCTCGAGCAGGTGCTCCAGGGCGGGCTCGGCGAGCGCCCCCAGGCCCAGGGTGCACAGGGTGATCCCGAGTTGGGCGCCGGCCAGCATGAGGGACAGCTCGCGCACCCCGTCCACCGCCGCCCGGGCGCCCGCGCTGCCGGCGGCGGCCCGCTCCTCGAGCCGGTGCCGGCGGCTGGCCACGAGCGCGAACTCGGCCGCGACGAAGAACGCGTTCAGCACCAGCAGCAGGATCCCGAGCGCGAGGGCGAGGCCGGGGCTCACCGCGCCCCCTCCCGGTATGCCGACCCGGGACCGCCGCTGCCCGGCCCACCGGGCGCCGGCCCCACCACGACCTGGTCGGGCACGTGCCGGCGCACGGCGCGCACCTCCAGCCGCACCTCGACGGGGTCGGCGTCGTAGCCACCGTCGGCGCGGGCGCCGACCAGGACCTCGTCCCCGACCCGGGCGGTGCGGCCGATCCGGTCCAGCACCAGCCCGCCGACGGTGCTGTAGTCGCTCGTGCCCGGCAGGGACCACCCGGTCAGTGCCGCGAGGTCGGCCAGCCGGAAGCGCCCCGGCACCAGCCACCCGTGCCCGCCGGGCAGCTGCTCCGGCCGGGGCTCGGCCGGGTCGTCCTCGTCGAGGATCGGCCCGACCACCTGCTCGGCCAGGTCCTCGAAGGTCACGATCCCCGCGAACCCGCCGTACTCGTCGATCACCACCGCGAGCTGGCGCCGCGCGGACCGCAGCCGCTCCAGCGCGTCCGGCAGCGGCAGCGTCGCCGGCAGCACCACCGGCGGCGTCGCCAGCTCGGACACGGGGGTCGTGGCCCGCGCCGAGGCGGGCACCGTGAGCAGCTCGTGCAGCCCGACCACGCCGGTGACGTCGTCGATGTCCTCCCCGACGACGGGGAACCGGGACCGCCCGCCCTCCAGCAGCTCGACGACCCGGGAGGCCGGGTCGCCGGCCTCGACCACCTGCACGTCCACCCGCGGGGTCATCACGTGCTCGACCGTCTGCTCCCGGAAGCGCAGCGTCTGCTGCAGCAGGTCGTTCAGCCGCTGGTCCACCAGCCCGGTGCGGTGCGACTCGTCGATGATCCGCTCCAGCTCCTCCGGCGTGGCGCCCTGCGGCAGCTCCTCGACCGGCTCGATGCCGACGGCGTGCAGCATTCGGTTGGACAGCCCGTCGAACAGCCGGATCACCGGACCGGCCACCCACAGGTAGGCCGTCGTCGACCGGGCCAGCCGCAGCGCCAGCCGCTCCGGCTGGGCGATCGCCCAGTTCTTCGGTGCCAGCTCGCCGAGCACCATCTGCACCAGGGTGGAGAAGACCAGGGTGACGAGCATGGCCAGGGACAGGCGGGCGGCATACGACATGCCGGTGGCGCCGAGCACCTGGGCCAGCCCCTCGCCGAGCAGCGGCTCGGACGCGTAGCCGACCAGCAGCGTCGTCACGGTGATCCCGAGCTGGGCGCCGGAGAGCACGAAGGAGAGCCGGCCGGTCAGCCGCAGCGCCCGCCCGGCCGCAACGTCGGTGTCGGTGTCGTTGTCGTTGTCGATGTCGTCGTCATCGGCGCCGTCGGTGTCGTCGGCGGTGCGCTCGCGCAGCCGGCCCCGGTCGACCGAGACGTAGGCGAACTCCTGCAGCACGAACCAGCCGGTCGCCAGCGTGAGGAGCACGATCGAGGCGATGCCGAGTGCGATCAGCACGGCGTGCCCGCCAGGGAGAGCCGGGCGCTACCCGGCCCGCGTTGACATCCGTCGTCGGAGGCGGTGCCCATGCCGGCAGTCTACGGTCGGCGCGGCGCGCGTTCGCCGATCAGTCGTCGCAGTCAGTCGTCGCGGTCAGTCGTCTCAGTCAGTCGTCGCGGTCCACGACGGCGTGCTGCACCGGTATGCCGTCCGCGCACCGGACCACCACCCGCACGTCGACGTCCTCGGACTCGAACTGCACGGATGCCCTCCCGCTCGGGCTCCGCTCGACGTCGTCGGCCTCGAAGCCCTGCCGTGCGGTCCAGGACCGCAGCTCGGCGCGGCCGCCCTCGCAGCGGGCGACGACGGTGCCGCCGACCGAGTGCAGGGCCCGGGTCGCGCGGCGGTCGGTACGGCGGTCGGTGCGGCGGTCATCGGGCCGGTCGCGGCCGTCGGTGCCCGACGTGGTGCTGGGCCCCGTGGGCGAGGGGGAGGCGGACGGCGACGCGGACGGGGACGCGGATCGGGCCCGTGTCGAGGGGCTCGCCGGGCGCGCGGAGCTGCTCTGCTCGGCGCGGGCGAGTGCCTGGGCGGCCGCCTGCTGGGACAGGGCCTGCGTCCCCCCGCCGCCGACACCGTCGCGCAGCAGGGTGAGCGCGAGCAGGCCGACCACGGCCGCCACGAGGGCGGCGCCGACCCAGCCCGCAGCCGCCAGCAGTACCCGTCGCACGACCCCATCGTGACCGCCCGAAGGTTAGGGCGACGCTAAACCGCCGCTAAGACCTCGCTGCGGGTGCGCGCGGTCGGCGCCCGCGGGCCGGACCCGCGGCTACGGTGCAGCCATGGCCGTCCTGCTCCTCGTCGAGGACGACACCTCGATCCGGGTCCCGCTGAGCCGAGCGCTCACCGCCCTCGGCCACGTCGTGCAGCCGGTCGGCACCGGGGCCGGGGCGCTGCAGGCGGTGGCCGGCGACCCCCCGGACGTGGTGGTGCTCGACCTCGGCCTGCCGGACATCGACGGGTGGGAGGTGCTGCGGATGATCCGGGGGACCTCGGCGGTCCCGGTGATCGTGGCCACCGCCCGGGACGACGACCTGGAGGTCGTCCGGACCCTCAACGCGGGGGCGGACGACTACGTGACCAAGCCGTTCAGCGCCCAGCAGCTGTCCGCCCGGGTGGGCGCGGTGCTGCGCCGCACCGGTGGCTCGGCCCCCGCCGGCCCCGTCGTCGTGGGAGACCTCGAGGTGGACCTGCGCTCGCGGGAGGTGCGCCTGGCCGGTCGACCGGTCGAGCTGACGGTGAAGGAGTTCGACCTGCTCGCCTACCTCGCCGAGCGCGCCGGGGCCGTCGTGTCCAAGCGGGAGCTGCTGACCGAGGTGTGGCGCCAGCCGTACGGCGGGGCCGACAAGACCGTCGACGTGCACCTGTCCTGGCTGCGCCGCAAGCTCGGCGAGAGCGCACGGGAGCCGCGCTACGTGCACACCGTCCGCGGCGCCGGCGTGAAGCTGGTCGCGCCGACGGCGTGACGATGACGGTCGCGACGATGACTCCCGCCCGTACGTGCTCGCGGTTCCGACCCGGGTCCGGCGGGGGTGGGCCGTGAGGCGCCGGCTGCGGCTGCTCGTGGCGCTGACCACGTCGCTGGTGCTCGTGGCGTTCCTCGTGCCGCTCGGCCTGCTGGTGCGGCAGGTCGCCACCGAACGGGCCACGACCGCCGCCCTGCGCGAGGCGGAGGCGGTCGCCCCGCTGGTCGGTGCCGTGGACCGGTCCACCCTGCGGGTCACGCTCGAGCAGGTCGCCGGCGACGACCGGCAGGACTTCCCGCTCACCGTCTACCTGCCCGACGGGACCGTGCTCGGCGCGCCCGCCCCCGCCTCGAACGCCGTCGACCTCGCCCGCACCGGCCGCAGCGTGACCGCCGAGACCGACGGCGGGCGGGAGGTGCTCGTGGCCCACGGCGGGCCGCAGGGCACCACCGTCATCCGCGCCTTCGTCACCACCGACCAGCTGTATGCCGGGGTCTTCCGCACCTGGGCCGTGCTCGGTGGCCTCGGGGTCGCCCTGCTCGGGCTCTCGCTGCTGGTCGCCGACCGGCTGGCCCGCTCCGTCACCTCCCCGATGGACCGGCTGGTCGCCGTGACGCATCGGCTCGGGCAGGGCGACCTGTCCGCCCGCGCCCCCGACGAGGGTCCGCCCGAGGTGCGGGAGGTGGCCCGCAGCCTCAACGCGCTCGCCGGCCGGATCGGGGAGCTGCTCACCGCCGAGCGGGAGGGCGTCGCCGACCTGTCGCACGAGCTGCGTACCCCGTTGACGGCGCTCCGCCTCGGTGTCGACGCGCTGCCTGCTTCCGAGGAGCAGGCCCGGCTGACGATGGCGGTCGACGCGATGCAGGCCGGGGTGGACCGGGTGATCCGCGAGGCCCGGCGCCCGATCCGCGAGGGGGCCGGCGCCGGGTGCGACGCCGTCATGGTGGTCCGCGACCGGCTCGACTTCTGGTCCCCGCTCGCCGACGACGAGGGCCGGTCGGTCGAGGTGGACCTGGCCGCGGGACCGCTGCCGGTCGGCGTCTCGGCGGAGGACCTGTCGGCCGCCGTGGACGCCGTGCTCGGCAACGTCTTCGCGCACACCGACGAGGGCACCGGCTTCCGGGTCGCCCTCGCCGCCCGCGAGCCCGGCGGCGGTGCCGTGCTGACGGTGGCCGACGACGGTCCCGGGCTGTCCGACGGCGCCCGGGCGCTCGAGCGCGGGGAGAGCGGTCACGGGTCGACCGGTCTCGGGCTCGACATCGTCCGGCGTACCGCCCGGGCCTCCGGTGGCGACCTGCACGCCGGCAGCACGACCCCCGCCAACCCCGCCAACCCCGCCAACCCGGCGGATCTTTGGGACGTTTGCGCTGCCAGGGCAGCGGTAACGTCCCCAAGATCCGAAACCCGCGGAGCCGATCGACCTCGCGGAGCCGATCGACCTCGCGGAGCCGATCGACCTCGCGGCGCCGATCGACCCGGCGGGGCCGTCTTCGTGGTCGAGTTCGGCCCACCCCAGGCGTGAGTCGCGGCCGGACCGTGCGGAATACCGCACGGTCCGGCCGCAACGTTCCCGAGGTGATCGGGACCGCCCGCCGGGGCGCACGGTTAAGCCGAGGCCAAGCCACCGGTAAGACCTTCTTGGGTGCCTCGCCCCGCTGCCGCCGAGCGGCCACCGTGGTGACGTCAGCCCCCGACAGCGGGGGAACCACCCCGAAGGAGCACCAAGATGAACCTCTTCCACAGCCTGCAGCCGGCGGCCCGCAGCACCGGCGCCCGCACCTCGGGCACGAGCCGCAGTCGCCGCTCCCGCACGACGAGGACGGGCCGCAGCAGCGGCCGCAGCCGCACCGGCCGCAGCCACTGACATGCCGAACCAGCCACACCCCGGGGCCCCGTCCACCGGCGGGGCCCCGTCCCGGGTCGGCAAGGACGGCGCCGACTCCACCGAGCCGGCATCGCCGGTCGCCCTCGCACCGGTCGTGCCGCTGCGCCGGATCTTCGCCCGGTTCTGGCCGAGCGCCCGGCCCCACCTGCGGCTGGTCGGCGCGGCGCTCGCCCTGTCGGTGCTGTCCTCCCTGCTCGCCGCGGTCTCGATCGGCATCTTCAAGGTGCTCGTCGACCAGGTCCTCGTGCCCAAGGACCTCGGCGCCTTCCGGTGGGTCGCCCTCGCCTACCTGGGCCTCACCCTCGCAGCCGGCGCCATCGGGTACGGCCGCCGCACCATCGGCACCCTGGCGAGCGAACGGTTCGTGCTCGACCTGCGCCGCGGCGTCTTCGACCGGCTGCAGCTGCTCTCGCTCGGCTTCTTCGAACGCCGCCAGCTCGGCGACCTGATCACCCGGCTGACCAGCGACCTGAAGACGATCGAGCAGCTCATGGTCAGCGGCGTCGTCAGCGGTGTCTCCTCGGTGCTGCGGGTCGTCTTCTTCGTCGGCGCCCTGTTCTGGCTGCAGTGGCAGCTGGCCCTCGCGTCCCTGGTCGCCCTGCCGTTCTTCGCCTGGCTGGCCCGCACCTTCTCCGCCCGCATCAAGCACGCCACCCGCGAGCAGACCCGCCGCAGCGGCGCGCTCGCCGCCGTCGTCGAGGAGAGCCTCGCCAACGTCTCGCTGGTCCAGGCCTACAACCGGCAGTCCACCGAGGCCGCCCGCCTCGACGAGCAGGCCCTCGCCCGCTTCCGCGCCCGTATGACGGCCACGCGCCTGTCCGCCGCGTTCTCCCCGCTGGTCGACCTGGTCGAGCTGGCGGGCACCCTCGTCGTGGCCGGGCTCGGCACCTGGCTGCTCGCCCGGGGCGAGCTGACCCTGGGCGGCCTGCTCGCCTTCGCCGCCTACCTCTCCCAGCTCTACAGCCCGGTCCGGAGCCTGGGCCGGCTGGCCACCACCGCCTACGCCTCCTCGGCAGCCGCCGAGCGGGTCATCGAGGTGCTCGACGAGCAGCCCCGGGTGACCGACCGGCCCGGGGCGCGCGTCCTCACCCGTCCCCGGGGTCGGGTGGAGTTCGACCACGTGACCTTCGCCTACGACGCCGGCGGGCGGGACGCCGTTCCCCCGCAAGCGGGAGGTGCCCCCACGCAGCAGGGGAGGGGCGCGAAGCGCGATGCCCTGCGAGGGATCTCGTTCACGGCGGAGCCGGGACAGGTGGTGGCGCTCGTCGGCCCGAGCGGGGCCGGCAAGTCGAGCCTGGTCAAGCTGCTGCTGCGGTTCCACGACGTCGACGGCGGGGCGGTCCGGGTCGACGGGCACGACGTGCGCGACCTGCTCACCTCCTCGCTGCGCGACCACGTGGCGGTGCTGTTCCAGGACAGCCCGCTGCTGGACGGCACGATCCGGGACAACATCGCCTACGGCCGGCCCGGTGCCACCGAGCGGGAGATCCTGTGCGCCGCGCGGGACGCGGACGTGCACGAGTTCGCCAGCCGGCTGCCGGACGGCTACGACACGGTGGTCGGGCAGCGCGGACGGCGCCTGTCCGGGGGGCAGCGGCAGCGGGTCGCGATCGCACGAGCCATGGTCCGCGACGCCCCGATCCTCGTGCTCGACGAGCCGACCGCCTCCCTCGACGAGGCCGCCGCCCGACGGGTGCTCCGGCCGCTGCGCCGGTTGATGGCCGACCGCACCACCCTGCTGATCTCCCACGACCCGGCAGCCGCGCGGGCCGCCGACGTGGTCGTCGAGCTCGACCACGGCCGCGTCACCGCGGTCCGTCGTCACCGCGTGGAGGTGGCCTCATGAGTGCCGCGACCGTGGAGATCGCCGGGCAGGTCCCGACCGCCCTGCCGCTGCCCGACGGCTACGACGCCCTCGAGCACCTCGCCCGCAGCGAGTACCTCGACGTCTGGTCGGTATGGAGCCACGAGCGCGGGTGCCCGGCGGTCGCCAAGGTGCTGCGGCCCGACCGGCTCGGTGACCGCAGCGCGAGGGCGCGGCTGGTCGCCGAGGGGCGCCACCTGCTCGGGCTCGCCCACCCGCACCTGGTCCGGGCATACGAGCTGGGTGAGGTGCCCGAGCCGGTGCTGGTGCTGGAGACGCTGACCGGCGAGACGCTGGGGCACCTCGTGGAGCGGCGGACCCGGCGGCTGTCCTGCGCCGACCTGGCCGAGCTGGGCCGGCAGCTGTGCTCGGTCGTGGGCTACCTGCACCGCCGCGGGCTGCTGCACCTGGACCTCAAGCCGTCGAACGTCGTGGTGGAGTCCGGGCGGGTGCGCCTGCTCGACCTCAGCCACGCCCGGGAGCCGGGGAGGTGCCGCGCCGGCTACGGGACGTGGGAGTACATGCCGCCCGAGCAGCTGCTCGGCGGTGCGGTCACGACGGCCAGTGACGTGTACGGCATCGGTGCCGTGCTCTACCGGGGCGCGACGCTGCTCCGGCCGTTCGGGCACGACCGGGGCTCGGACGACGTGCGCGTCGACGCGGGGCCGCTACGGCGACGCTCGCTGCCGGTGGCCTTCCGCGAGCTCGTCCTCGGCTGCCTGGCGCAGGACCCGGCCGACCGGCCCACGCTCGGGGAGCTGGCAACGACGCTCGACCGGGTCGCGTGACGTGTGTGCGCGTCTCGGGCCGCTCCGAGGGACGGGTCCTCCCTGCCGGGGAGGCCCGATCTCGGGGATGACGCACGCTTCCGGCGCGCCGGGGTGCCTCGGAGGCCCGATCTCGGGGATGACGCACGCTTCGGGCGCGCCGCTAGCCCGCCGCCGGCACCACCATGGGCGTGCCCGCCTGCGGGTCCGGGACGACGACGGCGCGCAGGCCGAAGGCCCGCTCCACCAGCTCGGCGGTCAGCACGTCCGACGGTGCCCCCTGCGCCAGCACCGCTCCCTCGCGCAGCACCACCAGCCGGTCGGCGAACCGGGCCGCCTGGTTGAGGTCGTGCAGCACCGCCACGACCGAGCGCCCGGACTCGGCGTGCCGGGCGCACAGCCGCATCAGCTCGTACTGGTGGGCCAGGTCGAGGAAGGTCGTCGGCTCGTCGAGCAGTAGCACCGGGGTGTCCTGGGCGAGCACCATCGCCATCCAGACCCGCTGCCGCTGCCCGCCGGACAGCTCGGCGACCGGACGGTCCACCAGCTCGCCGACGCCGGTGACCCGGACCGCCTCGTCGACCGCGCGCTGGTCGTCGGCCGTCCAGGACCGCAGCAGCGCGCGGTGCGGGAACCGGCCGCGCCCGACCAGGTCGCGCACCCGGATCGCCTCGGGTACCACCGGGGTCTGCGGCAGCAGCGCGATCCGCCGGGCCACCTGCTTGGCGGTCCACGACCGCAGCGGCCGCCCGTCGAGCAGCACCTCGCCGGAGCGCGGCCGCAGGGTGCGCGCCAGCGCCTTGAGCAGCGTGGACTTGCCGCAGCCGTTGGGTCCGACGATCGCCGTCAGCCCTCGGTCGGGCAGCTCGAGCGAAAGGTCCGCGCAGACGGTCCGGTCGCCGTAGCCCAGGGTCAGCTCCCGGGCGGCCAACAGTCGGGTCACAGCGTTCCCTTCTTCCACTCACGGACGAGCAGCCAGCCGAGGTAGCCGCCGCCCAGGCCCGCGGTGACCACGCCGACCGGCAGGTCGGTCACCACCGGCGCCTGCTGCACGAGCAGGTCGGCGAGGCAGAGCAGCAGCGCGCCGGTGAGCGCGGACAGCAGCAGGTGCATCCCCGGCGAGCGGGCGAGCCGCTTGGCCACCTGCGGCGCGGTCAGCGCCACGAACGCGATCGGGCCGCTCACCGCGACGGCCACGGTCGCCAGCGCGACCGCCACCACCACCGCCCACCAACGGGTATGCCGGGTGCTCGCCCCCAGTGCCTCCGCCAGGTCGTCGCCCAGCTCCAGCAGCTCCACGCGTCGGGTCAGTGCGAGCGCCACCGGCAGCAGCACCACCAGCCCGGTCCAGACGACGGCCACGTTGAGCCAGGTCCGGGCGGACAGGCTGCCCACGAGGTACCCGGCGAGCGCGAGGGACTGGTCGCGCTGGCCGACGAGCACGACGTACTGGATCAGCGCCACGGCCATCGCGGAGACGCCGATCCCAGCGATGATCAGGTGGCCGGGGGAGGAGAAGCCGTGCCCCGTGGTCAGGTAGACGGCAGCGGCGGCGGCCAGCGCGCCGGCCGCGGCCCCGACCGGGATCGGCACCGTGCCGGACCACAGCAGGCTCGCCGCGGCCGCGCCTGCACCGGCTCCCGCGGTGAGGCCGATGACGTCGGGACTGCCCAGCGGGTTGCGGGTGACGGTCTGGAACAGGGCCCCGGAGACGGCGAACGCGGCGCCGGCGCCGAGGCCGACGAGCATCCGGGGGCCGCGCAGCGCCTCGAGCACGAAGCGCTCGGTGCCACTGGCCCCTCCGGCCAGGGCGCCGGGCAGGTCGGCGAGGGGGATGCCGAGCTCGCCCAGGGTCAGCGTGAGCACCGCGACACCGACCAGCAGGCCTGCCAGCACGACACCGACGACGGCCTCGCGCGGGTCGGCACGGCGGGTCATGGGCGCGGTCACGTGATGCTCCGGATCCGCCGGACGGCCACGAGCAGGAACGGCGCCCCGACGAAAGCCGTGACGACGCCGACCATGAGCTCGCGCGGTGCGATGACCAGTCGGCCGACCACGTCGGCGGCGAGCAGCAGTGCCGGCCCGAGCACGAGGCTGAACGGCAGCTGCCAGCGGTGGTCGCTGCCGACGGCGGCGCGGACCAGGTGCGGCACGGCGAGGCCGATGAACGCGATCGGCCCGGCCACGGCAGTCGCGACGGCGCTCAGCACGCTGGCCGCGACGAGGCCGACGCCCCGGGTCCGGCCCGGGTGGGCGCCGAGCCCGGCGGCGGTCAGGTCGCCCAGGGCGAGCGCGTTGAGGGCACCGGCCGAGGCCAGCACCACCAGCAGCGCGGGCAGCGCCAGCGGCAGCACCTCGACGAGGTCGCCGGTGCGGCTGCCGGCGAGGGACCCGACCACCCAGAACCGGTAGCTGTCGAACACCTCCGGCAGGCGCAGCGTCACCACCTGGACGTACGCGGTCAGCACGGCGGTCACCACCGCGCCGGCCAGCACGAGACGCACGGGCGTGGCGCCGCTGGGACCGGAGCCCACGGCATACACGACGGCCATGGCG
Organism: Segeticoccus sp.; assembly: GCA_035690725.1. Taxonomy (GTDB): domain Bacteria; phylum Actinomycetota; class Actinomycetes; order Actinomycetales; family Dermatophilaceae; genus DASSKF01. The sequence continues at coordinate 5,076 of DASSKF010000069.1, read as the reverse complement.
AGCAGGGCGCCCGGGAGCGCGACCCAGACCGTGGGCGCGCCGCCGATGCCGAGGAACGCGGAGGCGGTGACGACGGCCGCCGCGGCGCCGAGGTTGACGCCGAACAGGCCCGGGTCGCCGAGCGGGTTGCGGGTCACGCCCTGCATGACGACGCCGGCGACGGCCAGGCACGCCCCCGCGAGCAGGCCGGTCAGCGTGCGGGGGACGCGGCTGGCGACGACGCGGTCGGCATACGTGCCCTCGTGGCCGCCGAGCGCGGCCAGCACGTCGCCGATCGGCACCGGGTGGCTGCCGAACGCGAGGCTCGCGGCGGCCGCCAGCGCGAGCAGCACCAGCGCGCCGCCGAGCGCGACCAGCCGCCACGACGTCGCCCGCCCCCTGCCCCCCGTCGCCCAGCCCGAAGTTGCTGAGGGATCGCGGTCCATGCGGCGCGATTCCTCAGCAACTGTGCCGCGGGTGGCGACGACGGCTCGCTCAGCGCTCAACGTGGTCGATCGCCTCGTGAATCATCGGGACGTACCGGTCGATCGACCACGGCACGGTCAGCGGGTTGATCATCGAGGACGCGGTGACGAACGGGTGGTCCTTGGCGGCGACCACGGATCCGCGCTCGATCGCCGGGATGCCGGCGTAGAGCGGCTGCTTCATCAGCTGCCTGCGGCTCTTGCCGTCCATGTACCAGGTGAACAGCAGGTCCGCGTCCTTGACCGTGTCGACGTTCTCCAGGCCGAGCTCGGCGTACCAGTTCCCATTCTGGGCCGGCATCTTCGCAACCGCGGGCGCCAGCTCGAGGCCCATCTTGCGGAGCATCTCCACCCGCTGCTCGCCCTTGAGGTAGACCCCGAACGTGCCCGGACCGTTGGTGTAGGTGTAGGCGAACGTGTGCTTCGCGAACCCCGGGTTCTGCTCGCGGACCTGGGCGAACCGGTCCTTGATCTCGGCGATCTCCTCGCGGGCCTCCGTCGGCTCACCGAGCGCCGTGCCGATGATCCGGATCTGCTCGGCCCACTGGGTGCTCCACGGCTTGTCCGGGTAGGCGACCGTCGGCGCGATCTGGGAGAGCAGGTCGTACTGCTGCTGGGTGATCCCCGACCACGGCGCGAGGATGACGTCCGGCTCGAGCGCGGCGACCGCCTCGATGTCGAGCTCGGTGCCGCCGGTGAACTGCTGGGGCAGCTTCGCGCCCGCCTCCTCGACGGCCTGGTGCACCCACGGCAGGTAGCCGGACTGGTCACTGCCCCACGGGTACTTCTCGATACCGACCGGCACGTGCCCCATCGCGATCGCGGTCCCGGTCGAGCCCTGCCCGAGGGTGACGACGCGCTCCGGCGGCTCGCTGATGGTGGCCTCCCCGAGGGCGCTGTCGATGGTGACCGGGAAGTGGCCCGCGCGCTGCGCGTCGCCCCCGCTGCTGCCGGCTGCGGCGCCCCCGCTCCCCCGGTCCTCCCCGGTCGCGGCCGAGCTCCCCCCGCAGCCGGCCAGGACCAGCGCGGCGGCGACGGTGACGGCGGCGAGCAGGCCGCCTCGGGGGCGGCTCGGTCGGTGGCGGGTCGGGTGCATGGTGCTCCTCATCTGGTTCGGTCCTGCTGTCGTGGGTGCTGCTGCCGTGGGTGCTGCTGTCGTGGGTGCTGCTCGGTCACGCCTCGGCCCGGCCCTCACGCCAGTAGCCCATGAACGCCACCTGGCGCCGGGGCCAGCCGCGTTCGCGGACGAGGTGGCGGCGCAGGTCGGCGATCGTCTTCGCCTCCCCGGCCAGCCAGGCGAAGGCGTCGGCCTCGACGGCGAGCTCGGGGGTCTCCCAGAGTCCCCCGCAAGCGGGCGGTGCCCCCAGCTCGGTCTCGACGTCGATGTCCTCGCACGCAGACGGATCGGGGAGGGGCCCGCCCGCGGGACGGACGGCGAGGAGGGAGCGCACGGCATACCGGAGGCGCTCGCCGTGCGGCCGGTCCCCGCGCGGCAGCCAGTGCACCTCGACGCCGGCGGGCACGCGCAGCGGACCCCCGGACGCGGGTGGCATCCCCAGGCGGTCGGCGTCGGTGGGTACCTCCAGGAACGCCTGCCCGGCCGTGTCGGCGGGCAGCGACTCCAGGATCGAGGTGATCGCGGGCACCGCGGTCTCGTCCCCGGCGAGCAGCACGGTGCGGGCGGGGCCGGGCTTCCACTCGACGCCGACGGTGGCGCTCTCGGCGCGGGCGTCCGGCCCGATCAGGACGACCGGGTCCCCGGGCCGGGCTGCCTCCACCCACCGGGAGGCCGGGCCGCCGTCGCCGTGCCGGACGAAGTCGATGTCGACCTCGCGAGCCGGCTGGGGGTGCCTCCCGCCTGCGGGGGAGCGCACCGCCCGCACCGCCCGCACGGTGTAGGTGCGGAACGGGTTGCGCCGGTGCTCGGGCAACTCGCGCCAGCGGGCGTACCAGTCGGCGTGCCGGGGCAGGTGGGCGAACGGGTCCGCCGGCCCCGGCAGGGGCAGCACGACCTTGACCCGCTGGTCCAGGCAGGTGTCCCCGAACAGGTGGAGGTCGTCGCCGGCGAACGTGACCCGGGTGAAGTGCGGGCTGAGCTGTCGCACCGCGTGGACGGTGACGTCGAAGGGACGGTAGGGCGCCACCGGCGGGGCGACGGGCGCGGCGGAGACGGCGGACACGGGACCTCCGGGTCGGGCGGGTTCGTCACGTCTGGCACGGCAGTGCCGACTAAGGCGAGCCTTACCTTACCTCTCTGCGGCCCATGGCTCGAAGGAGGCACCATGGTGGCTGTGACCGCCCTTCCCCGGGCACCAGCTCGTGCTCGCCCGCCTGTATGACGCGCTTCGGGCGGCTGCGCCGGGCGACCTCACCGTGCTCTTCGCCCCCGCGGACGTCGTGCTCGCCGAGGACAGCGTGCTTCAACCGCACCTGTTCGTCGCCCATCGCTCCGACCTCGGTGGCCGGGACCTTCGGGTGCCGCCGTTGCTGGCCGTCGAGGTGCTCTCGTCCAGCACCCGGACGATCGACCTGCACCTGAAGCGGGCGCGGCGCACGCACCGCATAGGCACCGCCGGACCGGGGTACCGAACGCCCATGACCCAGCAGCCGAGCCAGCAGCCCCAGCCTGCCCAACAGCAACGCCCGCCCGGCACCGAGGGCCAGCTGCAGCCGCAGGCCGACCACGGCGAGCACAGCTACCGCGGGCAGGGCCGTCTCGAGGGCAAGGTCGCCCTCATCACCGGCGCCGACAGCGGGATCGGCAAGGCCGTCGCGATCGCCTTCGCCCGGGAGGGTGCCGACGTGCTCGTGTCCTACCTCGACGAGCACGAGGACGCCAAGGACACCCAGCACTGGGTGGAGGACGCGGGCCGGCGGTGCGTGCTCGTGCCGGGCGACGTCCAGGACCCGGAGCACTGCCGCGGCCTCGTGGACCGGGCCGTGCACGAGCTCGGGCGACTGGACGTGCTGGTCAACAACGCGGCATACCAGATGACGCACGAGACCGTGGAGGACGTCAGCGACGAGGAGTGGCAGCACACGCTCGGCACCAATCTGGGCGCGTTCTTCTACCTGACCAAGGCGGCGCTGCCGCACCTGGAGCCGGGGTCGGCGATCATCGCCACGTCCTCGGTCAACTCGGACACCCCGACGCCGACGCTGTTCCCCTACGACGTGACCAAGGCGGGTCTGGCGAACATGGCGGCCGCGCTCGCCCAGCTGCTCGGCCCGCGGGGCATCCGGGTGAACAGCGTTGCCCCCGGTCCGATCTGGACGCCGCTCATCCCCTCGACCATGCCGGCCGAGAAGGTGGAGTCGTTCGGCGCCGACACCCCGCTCGGGCGGCCCGGCCAACCGGCCGAGGTGGCACCGGTGTTCGTGCTGCTCGCCTCGGACGAGGGCAGCTACGTCTCGGGTGCGCGCGTCGCCGTCACGGGAGGCCGCCCCGTTCTCTGAACGCTCGCACCCCGGTATGCCGTGCGCTCACCGGCGCGCTGCGCCCTCCAGCAGCTGCCCGGCGATGCGCTCACCGATCGGGATCGCCGAGGTCGCCGCGGGCGAGGGCGCGTTCGCCACGTGGAGCGTCCGGTCGGTGCGCAGGAAGAGGAAGTCGTCCACGAGCGACCCGTCCCGGCGGACCGCCTGCGCGCGGATCCCCGCCTCCATCGGCAGCAGGTCGGACGCCTGCAGCCCCGGCGCGTAGGTCCGCGCGGCGGCGAGGTAGCCCCGCTTGAACACCGAGTTGCGCAGCTCGCGCAGCCCGGTCCGCACGTTGTGCCGGGCGAGCTGCCACATGCCGGGGAACGCCAGGTACTCCCGGACGTCCGCGCCGGCGAAGGAGTACTTCCGGTAGCCCTCCCGCGCCGTGCCGAGCACCGCGTTCGGCCCGACCGTGATGCTGCCGTCGATCATCGGCGTGAGGTGGACGCCGAGGAACGGCAGGTCCGGGTCCGGGATCGGGTAGATGAGGCGCTGCACGAACCCCGTCCGGTGCGCCGGCAGCCGGTAGTACTCCCCGCGGAACGGCACGATCTGCACGTCCGGCGCCAGCCCGGCCAGCCGGGCGACCCGGTCGGCCTGCAGGCCGGCGCAGGCCACGAGGTGGCGTGCGGTGTAGCGCTGCCCGGAGGCGGTGACGGTCACCGACGAGGGTGACTCCTCGATCGCCGTGGCCTGCTGGCCGTACTCGACCCGACCGCCCCGGGCCCGGACCACGTCCGCCATGGCCGCGCTCACCCGCGTGTAGTCGACGATCCCGGTCGCGTGCACGAGCAGGGCGCCGACGCCGGTCACGTTCGGCTCCATCGCGACGAGCTCACGCGCCGAGACCCGCTCGACGGCGATCCCGTTCACCCCCGCGCGCTCGTGCAGCGCCTCCATCCGGGCGGCCTCGCGCCCGTCGGTGGCCACGAGCAGCTTGCCGGGCGTCTCGAACGGGATCGCGTGCTCCCGGCAGAACGCCTTGGTCGCCTCGGCGCCGCGCCGGCACAGCTCGGCCTTGAGGCTGCCGGGGGCGTAGTAGATCCCGGAGTGGATCACCCCGCTGTTGTGCCCGGTCTGGTGGTAGGCGACCCGGTGCTCCTTCTCGAGCACCAGCACGCTGGACCCCGGC
>DASSKF010000068.1:0-11837 GCA_035690725.1 Segeticoccus sp. | reverse complement strand
AGAACCCGATCGAGCAGGCCGGGACCTACCGGCTGCCGGAGGCACAGCTGGACCGGTTCCTGATGAAGACCTCGCTCGGCTACCCCGACCACGAGGCGACGCTCGCGGTGCTCGCCGACGCCAGCGTGCGCGACCGCGCGAAGGACATCCAGCCGGTCGTCACCGGCAACGTCGTCACCGACATGGCCGGCCTCGCCGACGAGGCCCACGTCGACCCGGCGGTGCTCGCCTACGTCAGCCGGCTCGCCGAGGAGACCCGGCGGCACGGCAACGTGCGGCTCGGCCTGTCCGTGCGAGGCTGCCTCGCCTGGGTGCGGTGCGCCAAGACGTGGGCCGTCTCGCAGGGCCGCAGCTACGTGGTGCCCGATGACGTCAAGGTGCTCGCGCAGCCGGTGCTGTGCCACCGGCTGCTGCTCACCGCCGAGGCGCAGTTCGCCGGCGTGACCGTCGACCAGGTGATCGGCCAGGTCCTCGACGAGGTGGCCCCGCCCGCCGAGCGCCAGGCCGCCCGCTGACTCGCGCCATGACCAGATCCACCCGGCCACGTGCGTTTCTTTGGGACGTTTGCGCTGCCCCAGCAGCGCAAACGTCCCAAAGAAACGCGGCCGCGGCCGGCAGCAACGATGAGGGGGTGAACCGATGACGACCACCGGCCAGCAGTCCCGGGCGGCCGACACCGGCGGCAGCGGCCAGACGCTCGACGTGCCGACGACCGGCCGGACCGGCCACACCTGGAACCGGCTGCTCGACCTCACCGCCCCCCTGCGAAGCACCGAGGCCGTGTGGTCCCGCGTGGGGGGCGTGCTCGGCACCGTGTCGGCGCTGGGGTGGACCGTGCTCGCTCTCGGCGTCGTCGCGTGGGTCAGCGGAGCCGTGTGGGGCTGGACCGAGCTGCTCATCGTCGCCGCCGCGGCACTCGTGCTCTTCGCCTGCTGCGTGCTGCTGACCCTCGGGCGCACCCGGGTGACGATCCGCACCGACGTCGACTCCCAGCGAGTTGTCGTGGGGGAGCGGGTCGCCGGCCGGGTCGTGGTCATCAACGTCGCCAGGCGGCCGCTGCTGCCGCTGCTGGTCGAGCTGCCGATCGGCCTGTCCGCGGCGCGCTTCACCCTCCCGTCCCTGCGCCCCGGCCGCGCGCACGAGGAGCTGTTCATCGTCCCGACCGAGCGCCGCGGCGTCATCGAGGTCGGCCCCGCCACGACCGTCCAGGGCGACCCGCTCGGCCTGCTGCGCCGCACCCTCCGGTGGACCGGCGTCAGCGAGCTGTTCGTCCATCCCCGCACCGCCGCGGTCGAGGCGCTCGGCGCCGGCCTGCTGCGCGACCTCGAGGGGGACGTCACCGAGGACCTGTCCCGCAGCGACCTCGCCTTCCACGCCCTGCGCGAGTACCAGCCCGGGGACGACAAGCGCTACATCCACTGGCGCTCCTCCGCGAAGGCCAACACCCTGCTCGTGCGGCAGTTCCTCGACACCCGCCGCTCGCACCTCACCGTGCTCGTCGACACCGGACCCCAGATGTATGCCGACGGCGACGACGGTGCCGAGCTCGCCATCTCCGTGGCCGGTTCCCTCGCGCTGCGCAGCATCCTCGACGAGCAGGACACGACGGTCCTCGCCGGTGGGCAGCGCGCCCACGAGCTGAACGGCCAGCTCACCCTGGACACACTCTCCCGGGCCGAGCTCGTCCCGACTAACCTGTCGGCGCTCGCGGTCGACGCCGAGGCGCTCGCCCCGGAGACGAGCATCGCCTTCGTGGTGACCGGGCCGAACCGGCCGTTCGCCGACCTGCGGCGCACCACGGGCCAGTTCGCGCAGGAGGTGACCACCATCGCGGTGGTGGTCGACGGCCGGGCGCGGGCCGGCATACGGCGCACTGCGGGGCTGACCATCCTGACGATCGGGCGGCTCGAGGAGCTGCGCGGACTGCTCGTGGCAGCGGTGGCGCGATGAGCGGGGGCACGGTCGGCGGCGGCCTGGGGCCGCGGGCCGACATGGTCAAGCAGGAGACGCCGCTCGGCGAGCGGATCGGCGCCACCCTCGGCCGCCTCCGCCCCGGGCAGCCGGCACTCGTCGACGCGGCGGGATCGGTGCTGCTCGTCGCCTTCGCGCTCGTCGGCTTCCAGACCACGTTCTGGGGCTGGGCCTGGACGGTCCCGGCGGCACTCGGCATCCTGCTCGGCCTGGCCTGTGCCCATGTCGGCGCGACGTTCCGCTGGCCGGCGGCACTGACCGCGCTGCTGGTCGTCGCCTGCTACTTCGTGCTGGGTGGGCCGATCGCGGCCCGTGGCGACCTGGCCGTCGGCGCCTTCCCCACCGGCGCGACGTTCCACGACCTGGCCCTGGTCCCGGTCGTCGGCTGGAAGCAGATGCTCACCACCGTGCCGCCGCTGGACTCCCGGGGGGCGCTGCTCCTGCTGCCGTTCCTCATCGGCCTGGTCGGCACGGCGCTGACCCACGGTGTCGCGCGGCGGTTCCGCCCGGCCGGGGCGGCCCTCGCCGTGCCGCTGCTGCTGCTCGGGCTGTCCATCGCGCTGGGCACGCTCGTGCCGGCGTCGCTGCTGGTGCAGGGCGTCGGGTTCGCCCTCGCCGCCACCGTGTGGGCCTCCCTGCGGGCCCACCGCAACCGGCCGCCGCTGCAGAACGGGGCGGGCCGGACGACCCGGTTCGCCACGGCGACAGCGCTGCTCGCGGTCGCGGGGCTCTCCGGCTGGTTCGTCGGACCGGTTCTGCCGGGCCACGCCGCCGACAGCCGCGCCGTCTGGCGGACCGGCATGAAGCCGCCGTTCGACGTCTCGAAGTTCCCGAGCCCCCTGGCCGGGTACCGCAAGTACACCGAGCCCAACCCCGCCCAGCTCTACGACCGGCCGCTGCTGACCGTGCAGGGCCTGCCCGACGGGGTGCCGCTGCGCTTCGCGACACTGACCAGCTACGACGGATCCGTCTGGGGCGCAGCGCAGCCCGAGCTCCTCGGCGATCCGGGCGCAGGCTTCCGCCGGGTCGGATCGCACATCGCCAACCGGGCACCCGGAGAGGAGGTCACCGCCACCGTGACCGTGCCGCAGGACGGCTACTCCGGGGTCTGGGTGCCCACCGCGGGGGCGGTCACCGGGATCGACTTCACCGGCCCCCGCGCCGACACCCTCGCCGACCAGCTCCGCTTCAACACCGACACCGGCACCGGGGTCCTGCCGGACGAGCTGCAGCCCGGCAGCTCCTACCGGCTGACCTTCCACCGGCCCCCGGCACCGCCGGAGGACCTGCCGGAGCAGCTGCCCACCGCGACCGGCTCACTCGTCGACACCGGCAGCCTCACCTTCCTCGACACCGCCCTCGACCGGCTCGGCCGCGAAGCCCCCGACCCCTGGCAGCAGCTGCGCACGGTCGCCCACACGATGCGGGACGAGGGCGCCTACACCGACGGTGACCCGACCAGCTACGAGCGGAGCTACCTGCCCGGGCACAGCCTCGGCCGGCTCGAGCGCTTCCTCGCCGCCTCCCAGCTCGCCGGCGACGACGAGCAGTACGCCGCGACGCTCGCCCTCGTCGCGAGCCGCCTCGACATCCCCGCACGGGTGGTCCTCGGGGCGCTGCCGAGCGGGGACGTGGTGAAGGGCAAGGACGTCCACGCCTGGGTCGAGGTGCAGCGCCCGGACGGGTCGTGGCTGACCATCCTGCCCTCGGAGTTCGTCCCCAAGCACAACAAGAAGCCCAAGCAGCAGCAGCAGCGCACCGAGCAGAAGCGGATCGGCGCCCTCGTCCCGCCCCCCGCGTCCAACAACCCGCCGAGCGTGCTGCAGGGGCCGGACCAGGCGCAGAACGACACCCAGGTCAGGAAGAAGAAGGACGACAACAAGCTCAACCCGGCGAACTGGCCGGCGTGGCTGCGCATCCTCGTCCTCTACGTCGCCCTCCCGCTGCTCGTCCTGCTCCTGCTGTATGCCGGGCTGCTCGCCTGGAAAGCGCGCCGCCGCGGCCGTCGCCGGCACCAGGGCCCCGCGTCGGTGCGGTTGTCCGGGGGCTGGGCCACGCTGCTCGAGGCCGCCCGAGAGCTGCGGATCCCGGTCACGCGCCGGGCGACCCGCTACGAGCAGGCCCGTGAGCTCGAGCCGGTCGTCCCCGCCGCCCCGGTGCTGGCCGGGGCGGCCGACCGGTTCGTGTTCGGCCCCGACGAGGCCACCGACGAGGACATCGACGCCTACTGGCACCAGGTCGAGCAGGAGCGCTCCCGGCTGCGCGGGCGGGCGTCCTGGTGGGCCTGTCGCCGGGCGGACCTGACCCTGCGCACCGAGCGGTGGCAGGACCGGTTCGACCAGCGCCACACGCGCGAGCCGGTGCGGGGACACGGCCCGGGCAGCACCGGCGACGGCCGGCCGGTGCGCCCGCCGCGCACCACGGGCGGCCGCCGACCCGAGGACCCGACCCGAGAGCAGGTGCCCACCTCGTGAAGCTCAAGTTCACGCTGCGCTCCTCCGGCGACGTCGACACCGACCTCGTCGCCACCTGCGACGGCACCACCACGGTGGGCGACCTCGCCGGCTACCTCGCGCTGGCCGACCCGCACCGGTCCACACTGCTGCGCACGCCCGAGCCGGGCTCGGGTGCTGGGTCGCCGCTCGGCGAGCACACGCTCTCCCTCGTCGAGCAGTCCCACCGGGCGCTGGACCCTCGGGCCACGATCGCCGAGAGCGGGCTGCGCTCCGGCGTCCACGTCGCGGTCACCCGGCGCAGCGACTCCTTCGTCGACGCCGGGCCCTCGGTCGCCACCGTCGTCGTCACGGCCGGACCCGACCAGGGCGCGGAGTTCCCGCTCGCCAGCGGCACGGCATACCTCGGGCGGGGGCGGGGCTGTGAGGTGCGGCTGTCCGACTCCTCGGTCTCCCGGCAGCACGCACGGCTCCTCGTGTCGGAGGTCGCGGAGGTTGCCGACCTGGGCTCGTCCAACGGCGTCCTCGTCGAGGGTGAGCGGGTCGACCGCGCCGTGCTCCGCCCGGACGACCGGGTCCGCCTCGGCGACACCGAGCTGCAGGTCCGGATGCAGCGGGCGGTGCCCGGGGTGGTCAGCAACGACGGTGCCTCCGTGGCGTTCTCGCGCTCGCCGCGGATCGCGCCGCTCTACGAGGGACACAAGTTCGACGTCCCGGAGCTGCCCGAGCGGCCGAAGCCGGAGCGGATGCCGTGGATCACCGCGTTCGCGCCCGCGCTGTTCGGCCTGGCGATGTTCCTCGTGCTGCGGCGCTGGTACTACCTGCTGTTCATCCTCATGTCGCCGATCATGTACTTCGGCCACGCGATCGAGGCCCGGCGCCACGCGAAGCAGGACTACGCCGACGCGATGGCCGACTTCCGCGAGGACCTCGGCCACCTCAGCGAGGTCATCCGCCAGGAGCTGGGGACCGAGGGCGAGGGCCGGCGCGCCGAGCACCCCAGCGCGACCGAGGCCCTCGAGTCGGTGCGCCAGCGCAACGCGCTGCTGTGGACCCGGCGCCGTGGCGACCCCGGGTTCCTCGAGCTGCGGCTCGGGCTGGGCACGCTGCCCTCGCGCAACCTCATCGTCATGCCGCAGGTGGGCCGGTCGCGGGCCGAGGCGTGGCTGGAGGTCGAGCAGTCGCTGCGCGACCTCTACGTCGTCCCCGACGTCCCCGTGACGGCGACACCCTTGGAAACCGGAGCGATCGGCGTCTCCGGGCCGCGATCGACCGCGCTGCCGGCGGCCCGTGCCCTCCTGCTGCAGGTCGTCGGCCTGCACTCGCCGGCGGACGTCGTCGTCGCCGCGTTCGCGTCCACCTCGAGCGGCCGGGACTGGGACTGGCTGAAGTGGCTGCCGCACACCGCCTCACCGCACAGCCCGGTGACCGCGCGGCACCTGGCCAGCAGCGCCCCCGCCTGCTCGGCCCTGCTCGCCGAGCTGGAGGACCTCGTCGCCCGCGGTGCCGACCGGCACACCTCCCCCGAGGAGGGCCTGCCGGAGGAGCGGCCCGCCGTGTTCGTCCTCGTCGAGGACGACGCGCCGGTGGAGCGCAGCCGGCTGGTCCAGCTCGCCGAACAGGGCGCGCAGCGCGGCGTCGTCGTGCTCTGGGTGTCCTCGACCACCCAGCTGCTGCCGGCGGCCTGCCGCACCTTCGTCGAGACGAACGCGGGGGGAGCGGGCCCGGCGAGCGGCGCACCCACCGCGGGGGCCACGGCGGTCGGCTACGTCGGCGAGGCGGTCGTGCGCACCCCCGTCGCCGTGGACACCGCCACCGGATCCGACCTGCTCGAGACCGCCCGCCGGCTCGCACCGGTCGTCGACTCCGGTGCGCCGGTCGACGACGACAGCGACCTGCCGCGCTCGGTGTCCTTCCTCGCCCTCGCCGGGTCGGAGCTCGCGACCTCCGAGAACGCCGTCATCGAGCGTTGGGGGGAGAGCCGGTCGGTCCTCACCGGTCCCTACGCCGCGGCCAGGCCGGTGAAGGGCAAGCCGGGCAACCTGCGCGCCGTGGTCGGCCAGTCGGCCCAGGGCACCCTCGCGATCGACCTCAAGTCCGACGGGCCGCACGCCCTCGTCGGCGGCACCACGGGAGCCGGCAAGTCCGAGCTGCTGCAGGCCTGGATCCTCGGTATGGCGGCCTCGCACTCGCCGCAGCGGGTCACCTTCCTGCTCGTGGACTACAAGGGCGGCTCGGCGTTCCGGGACTGCGTGCGGCTGCCGCACACGGTCGGCCTGGTGACCGACCTGTCCCCGCACCTGGTGCGGCGGGCCCTCGCCTCGCTGTCGGCCGAGCTGCGCTTCCGCGAGCACATCCTCGCCCAGCACAAGGCCAAGGACCTCGCCGAGCTCGAGCGACGCGGTGAGGTGGAGGCGCCGCCGAGCCTGGTCATCGTCGTCGACGAGTTCGCGGCACTGGTGCAGGAGGTGCCCGACTTCGTCGACGGCGTCGTCAACGTCGCCCAGCGGGGGCGGTCGCTGGGCCTGCACCTCATCCTCGCCACCCAGCGGCCCGCCGGCGTCATCAAGGACAACCTGCGCGCCAACACCAACCTGCGGATGGCGCTGCGGATGGCCGACGAGGCGGACAGCGAGGACGTGCTCGGCACGCCGGCCGCGGCGTTCTTCGACCCGAGCATCCCCGGGCGGGCGATGTCGAAGTCGGGCCCCGGGCGGCTGGTGCCGTTCCAGGCGGCCTACGCCGGCGGCTGGACCTCGGACAGCCCCGCGCCGCCCGAGATCGGTGTCGAGACACTCGGGTTCGGCGCGGGGGAGCAGTGGGAGCTGCCGGTGCTCGAGGAGGAGCAGCCGGAGGAGAACCTCGGCCCCACCGACATCCAGCGTGTGGTGGAGCGGATCGGGCTGGCCTCGCGCGTGGCCGAGCTGCCGGACCCCCGCAAGCCCTGGCTGCCCGAGCTGCAGCCCGTCTACGACCTGGCGTCCCTGCCGACCCGGCGCCGCGACGACGAGATCGTCTTCGCGGTGGCCGACGACCCGACCCAGCAGGCCCAGCCGATCCAGTCGTTCAACCCCGACCGCGAGGGCAACATCGCCGTCTTCGGCGCGAGCGGCGCCGGCAAGAGCGTCTTCCTGCGCAGTGTCGCGGTCGCCGCCGGGTTCACCGTGCGTGGCGGGCCGTGCCAGGTCTACGGCCTCGACTTCGCCGGCCGCGGCCTCGCGATGCTGGAGCACCTCCCGCACGTCGGCAGCATCGTGGCCGGTGGCGAGCACGAGCGGGTCGTCCGGCTGCTGCGGCACCTGCGGCAGACCATCGACGACCGGGCCGTGCGCTACTCGCGGGTGAACGCCGCCACCATCACCGAGTACCGCCGTCTCGCCGGGGACACGGACGAGCCCCGCCTCTTCGTGCTGCTGGACGGGCTGGCCGCGTTCCGACAGGCCTACGAGACCGCGGCCGGCGGGCAGTGGATGGACCTGCTCAGCTCGATCGCGGCCGACGGGAGGCCGGTCGGCGTCCACGTCGTCATGACCGTCGAGCAGCGGGCGGCGCTCTGGGGCGGGCTCGCCTCCGCGGTGCAGCAGCGGATCGTCATGCGGATGTCGACCGCGGACGACTACTCGGCGCTCGACGTCCCCGGGGACGTGCTCAGCATGGCGTCCCCGCCCGGGCGGGCCCTGATGAACGGCCGGGAGATCCAGGTGGCGGTGCTCGGCGGCACCTCCGACGTGTCGAAGCAGTCCCGGGCGATGACGGCCTTCGGTGAGGCGGTGGCCAAGGCAGGCGGCCGGCCGGCGCCGCCCATCCGGTCGCTGCCCGAGCGGGTGGGCCTCGACGAGCTGCCCGTCCTCGACGCCGAGCAGCGGCCCGTGGTCGGGGTGTCCTCGGAGACCCTCGAGCCGGTCGGGTTCGGCCACACCGGCTCCTGGCTCGTCATCGGGCCCTCCGGCAGCGGGCGCAGCACCACCCTGCACACCATCGTGCAGTCGCTGCTCCGTGCGGACGGCGTTGCCGCCTCTGCCGACTCGAGGGGCGGCGACGGTGACGGGCGTGCGGAAGACGAGCTCACGGCATACCGGACCGGGTTGGAGCTGTTCCTGTTCACCCCGCGGCCCTCGGTGCTCTCCGGGCTGGGCGGCTGGGCGGGTGTGGCCGTCCGCGACGAGGCGTGCGAGCAGCTGGCCGAGCGGCTGCGCGACGAGCTGGCGTCCGGGACCGACGGTCGCCGGTTGGGCATCGTCATCGAACGTGCCCCCGACCTCGAGGACGGCATGGCGGAGCGGCCGCTGGAGCGACTGTCCAAGCTGCTGCTCGACGAGGAGCAGCTCGTCGTCGCGGAGGGCACGGCGCAGTTCTTCTCCTCCAGCTTCGGGCTGCCCGGCGTGCTGCGAGCGGGCCGGTCCGGGATCTCGCTGCAGCCGGACGGCATGGACTCCCAGGCGTTCAACGTGGACTACCCGGGGGTGGCCAAGGCGCAGCTGCTCGAGGGACGCGGCTACCTGGTGCGGCGCGGACGGCACGAGCTGGTGCAGGTCGCGCTGCCGGCGGTCACGGCGGGTGGCCGGGCGCGGGAACGGTCGAGCGAGGGGAGGACGGTCTGACCCGAGCGGCGGTGGGGAGTGCTCCCCATTGTCCGGACGCACGGCCCCCTCTAGCGTGATCGGTGTCGGAGGGGGAGATACCTCACAGGACCTGAAGAGTCACGCGAGTGACGGGGAGAGAAGGAGAAGGACATGGCCAAGGTCGGCATGAACCCGGACGTCGTCAAGGCGCAGGCCCGGGTGCTCGAAGAGCAGGCGGACCAGATCAAGCGGGTGAGCCACCGGATCGACGGGCTCATCGGTGACCTCAAGGCGGCCTGGGAGGGCCCGGACTCGGATCGCTTCGCGAGCCGGTGGAACTCGGACTACAAGGCCCAGCTGAGCCAGGCCGAGAAGATGCTGCGCGAGAAGGGCCAGTCGGCCACGGCGCAGGCCAAGCAGCAGATGCAGACCTCGCAGCAGCTCTGAGGCGGACCCGCGCGGGGAGCGCGGACGACCGACCCGTCGCGGCAGGGGGACTGCCGCACCGACCAGCTGACAGCACGACGCAAGGAGAAGGACGATGGCGGACCTCACTCACGCAATGGACGTGGCCCGGGGGCGGCAGGTTGCCGGTGACCTGGAGAAGGCGAAGGCGGACCTGCAGCAGGCCCTGGAGCAGGCCAACGGCGCGATCCACAAGATGGGCGCGAACTGGCGCGGGCAGGACCAGACCCAGTTCGAGCACAGCTGGGGCAAGACCCAGCAGCTGATCACGCAGCAGATCCAGGACATCCAGCACATGGCCAAGACGCTCAACCAGAACGCGGACCTGCAGGAGAAGACCTCGCAGGGCTGAGCGCAGACGGAACGGTGGGCGTGCCAAGCGGCACGCCCACCGTTCGTGTGTCCCGGTTCGGGTGCTCGTCAGCCGCCGGGCAGGCTGGTGCCGGAGGCGATGTTCAGCGTGGTGGCGTAGGTGAGGTACATCAGCCAGATGCCGGTGCAGATGTGCGCGGCGCCCAGGCTCTTCTCCCCGAGGGGGTTGCCGACGCTGCCGAACAGGTCGGACACGTAGACCCACGTCAGACCGATGAAGAGCAGGCCGACCGGCCACCCTCCGTCGACCATGAAGAACACGACGGCGCCGAGCGTCGACAGGATGGTGTAGGCCACGGCCATGCCGAAGTTGGGCCGGGGGTCGCTGCCGTTGTAGCGGTTCATCCCGAGCGCGAACCAGTGGATGCCGTATGCCGAGAACGCGAAGGCCGCCATGTAGAGCGGTGGTTCGCTGAACACCTGGAACCAGGTCATTCCGACGAACAGGATGATGCCGGTGACGAACTGGCAGAAGCCGGGCAGCCAGATGCCCCAGACTCCCGTGGTCCGGTCGACCGACGGATCACGGGCCGGCCACTTGAACAGCTCCTGTGGTCCCCAGATCAGGTAGCCGGTGCCGAGGCCGAAGAAGCCCAGCACGAGCGGTGCGAACGGTGAGGCCACGAACGGTGACGCTGCGAAGCCCATGGTTGATCACCTCAAAGGCTCGGGTTCCGATGTGTCAGGCCTACTACCCACCGACCCCACCCGCAACACGG
The DNA here is from genome assembly GCA_035690725.1 of Segeticoccus sp. GTDB lineage: Bacteria > Actinomycetota > Actinomycetes > Actinomycetales > Dermatophilaceae > DASSKF01. The sequence goes on along the minus strand of DASSKF010000068.1, from coordinate 1,295 downwards.
GACGGCGGCGGGCCCACGTCGCCCGGACCGCAACTTCAACTGGCAGTACGCGCCGGAGCCCGGGACGCTGAGCACGAAGCCGCTCGGCCGAGCCCGCTACTGCCAGTTGGAATTGCGGTTCACCGGGGTCGCTCGGGCCGTCCGCCTGTGGACGACGGCAGCGCGCCCGGCGCCGAATGCGACAGGGTGGCGGCTGTGCGCGTGCCGGCTGACACCCAGGCGGAGGCGATGTCCGCCGTGCTCCGGCGCGCGGGCGGGGTGTGCCATCGCGCCGAGCTGCGGGCGGTGGCCACCGACCACGCGATCGCCCGCGCCGTCCGGACCGGCAGTGTCGTTCGGATCGCCCACGGGCGATACGCCCTCCCGCTCGCGCACGAGCACGCGGTCGCGGCACATCGGCTGACCGGCACCCTCTCGCACCTGAGCGCTGCCGCCCACTGGCACTGGGCGGTCAAGGCGCTGCCGGACCAGCCGTGGGTGACCGTGCCGCGCCACCGGAACGTGCCGCGGAGGGCGCGGGACGGCATACAGCTGGTGTGGCGCGACCTCGGCGAGGCGGACGTGGTGCAGCGGGTGACGTCACCGCTGCGGACGGTCCTGGACTGCGCCCAGCGGTTCCCGTTCGCGGACGGGCTCGCGGTCGCCGACTCGGCCCTGCGCAGCGGCGCGGTCTCCGAGCGTGAGATCACTGCTGCGGCGGCACGGGTCCGTGGTCCCGGCCGGGCGAAGGTGCTCCGCGTGGCGGCGGAGGCGGACGTGCGCGCGGCCAATCCGTTCGAGTCGGTGTTGCGCGCCATCGCCCTGGACGTCGGCTGGCTGCGCGTCAGCCCGCAGGTGCGGATCACCGGGCGCGGGCTGTTCGCGACGGTGGACCTCGCCGATGAGGAGCAGAAGGTGGTGCTCGAGGCGGACAGCTTCGCGCACCACGGCACGCGGGGCGCGCTGGTCCGGGACTGCGAGCGGTATGACGAGCTGGTCGCCTTCGGCTGGACCGTGCTGCGGTTCACGTGGGAGCACGTGATGCTCCGGCCGGAGTACGTGCGCTGGTGCCTCGAGGCGCTGGGCGCCGGTCGCGTCGGCCGGCCGGTGCCCGCCCCACCGGTCCGGCACCCCGAGTGGATCCCCGCCTGACGGAGGCGGGACCCGACCGCAATTTCAACTGGCAGTACATGCCGATTCCGGAGCCGCTGAGCACGACGCCGACCAGCCAAGCCGCCTACTGCCAGTTGCGATTGCGGTCTCCGGACGGAAGCGGCGGCCCCGGAACCGATCCGGGGCCGCCGCTTCAACTCGCG
>DASSKF010000067.1:0-14306 GCA_035690725.1 Segeticoccus sp. | reverse complement strand
CACTGCCTAGACTCACGGCATACCGAAGGGAGGGCGTGGGTGGCCGGCCTGATCAAGAGCGAGGACATCGCGCGCGTCAAGGAGCGCTCGTCCCTCGAGGACGTCGTGCGCGAGCACGTGACGCTGCGCTCCGCCGGGCCGGGGTCGCTGAAGGGGCTGTGCCCGTTCCACGACGAGAAGACGCCCTCGTTCACCATCCGGCCGGCCGTCGGCGCGTGGCACTGCTTCGGCTGCGGGGAGGGCGGCGACGTCATCTCCTTCGTGATGCAGGCCGAGCACCTGTCCTTCACCGAGGCGGTCGAGCGGCTCGCCGCCAAGCTCGGGATGGAGCTGCACTACGAGGAGGGGCGAGGCCCGCGCCGCGAGGAGGGTTCACTCGGGCGTCGCGCCCGGCTGGTGGAGGCGCACCGGGTCGCGGCCGAGTTCTACCAGTCCGCGCTGGTCCAGTCCGCCGACGCCCGCACCGGCCGGGACTTCCTGCGTGCCCGCGGGTTCGACCGGGGTGCGGCCGAGACGTTCGGGGTCGGGTTCGCGCCGAGGGGCGGCGAGGAGCTGACCCGGCACCTGCGGGCCAAGGGGTTCACTGACGACGAGATCGTGACCGGGGGGCTGGCCGGGCGGGGCAGCCGCGGCCTGTACGACCGGTTCCGCGGGCGTCTGGTCTGGCCGATCCGCGACATCACCGGCGACACCGTCGGGTTCGGGGCCCGGCGGCTGTTCGACGACGACCGGATCGAGGCGAAGTACCTCAACACCGCCGAGACGCCGATCTACAAGAAGACCAGCGTGCTCTACGGACTCGACCTCGCGAAGAAGGCCATCTCCCGCGAGCGGCGAGCGGTCGTGGTCGAGGGCTACACCGACGTCATGGCCTGCCACCTGTCCGGCGTCGAGACGGCGGTGGCCACGTGCGGCACCGCGTTCGGCGTGGACCACATCAAGACGCTGCGGCGGCTGATGCGCGACGAGGCCGGGGGAGCCCCGGCGCGGACCATCTTCACCTTCGACGGGGACGCGGCCGGGCAGAAGGCAGCGATGCGCGCGTTCGCCGAGGACCAGCGGTGGGCCTCCCAGTCCTACGTGGCCGTGGCCGCCTCCGGCCAGGACCCGTGCGAGCTGCGGCAGTCCGGCGGCGAGCCGGCGGTGCGCGCGCTGATCGAGGACGCGGTGCCGATGTTCGAGTTCGCCGTGCGGACCACCGTCGGGCGGTTCGACCTGGCCACCGCCGAGGGGCGGGTGCAGGCCATGCGCGGCGCCGCCCCGATCATCCACTCCATCCGCGATCGGGCACTGCGCCCGGAGTACGTCCGGACCGTCGCCGGCTGGCTCGGCGTCGAGGTCGAGCAGCTGGCCCACGAGGTGCAGCGAGCCGGCCGCACGGACACGGGAGGCGGGCAGCAGCGGCGCGCGGCCGGGCATACCGGTCCGTCGCCGGAGGAGACCCGGCCGGCCCAGCAGGGTATGCCGGTCCCGGACCCCCGCGACCCGGTCACCGCCGCCGAGCGGCAGCTGCTGCAGGTCGTGCTGCAGTTCCCGGGCTGCGTGGACCCCGGGTCGTTCGAGGCACTGCCGCAGGACGCGTTCGGCGCGCCGGCCCACCGGGCCGTGCACGACGCGGTGCGCGCGGCCGGCGGGCCCGCGGCGGCCGGCTCCACCGCGGGCTGGGCCGCCACCGTCCACGACCAGGCCGCCGAGGCGGTGCAGCCGCTGGTGAGCGAGCTCGCGGTGGCGTCGCTGCCCGCGCGCTACGACCGGACGACGGGCCGGCCGGACGAGCGCTATGTGCAGGAGCTGCTGGTGCGGGTGCAGGAGGTCGGGCTGGCCCGGCAGATCGCCGACGCGATGAGCGCGCTGCGGCGGCTCGACGCCGACGCCGACCGGGGGCGCGCCCGGGAGCTGGGGCAGCGGCTGCAGACGCTGCAGCGGACCCGGGCCGAGCTGCGGTCGGGGCTCGCCTGATGGGGTGGTTGGCCCGGCACCGGCCCGGGAGCCCGAGACTTCCGGACGAGGTGAAGACCGCGCTGGAGCTGCCGCACCGCGACCGGGTGCTCGCCTTCGCGGTCGACGAGAACACGAGCGCCCACGTGGTCGCCACGGTGCAGTCGATCGTCGTGGTGGCCCGTAACGGCGCGGTTCCGGTCCGCAAGCCGTGGCACCTGGTCGACCAGGGCAGCTGGGACCAGGACAACTGGACCCTGACCGTGACCTGGGTCGACGGCAGCCGGGCGGGGCAGTGGACCGTCCACGACCAGCCCGGTGCACTGGCCCAGGCGGTGCACGAGCGCGTGCAGTCCTCGGTCGTGCTCACCGCGCCGCTCGACTTCCCGGGGCTCGGCCGTGGCCGGGTGGTGATCCGTCGCGACCACGCCACCGGAGAGCTGCTCTCGCAGACGATGCTCGGGCGCGGCGTGCCGCGGGACGACCCCGAGGTGCGCCGGTTCGTCGCCGCCACCCTCGCCGACCTGCGGGACCAGGTCGGCCTGCCGCCGGAGGCCTGAGCCGGTTCGGAGCGGGGCGGCGATCTTTGCTAGAGTTGCCGCGCGTCACCGCGACGTGGCGCCCTTCCCCTGTAGCTCAATTGGCAGAGCATTCGGCTGTTAACCGAAGGGTTGCTGGTTCGAGTCCAGCCGGGGGAGCAAAGCCGCAGGTCACAGGCCTGCGGCTTGGTCATCTCGGCTGGCCCTAGATTTGGCCCCACGCCATTCGGCGGCGGGCCCACGGCGCCACGTCACTGGAGCCGTCCCCGGTTCCGGCGCGGATAACTGCTGACGACGCGCCCCTTCAACCTGCTCTGGGAAACAGACGGTCCGGCGAACCTCAGTCGGGGCGTACGGCGCTCAAGCAGAAGGGGTGTCCCACGGGGTCGAGCATGACCCGCCATTGGCTGGGCGACGGCTGATGGGCCGCCTCGACGGCACCCAGCTCGATGGCCGCGGCCACATCGGCGTCGAGGTCCTCCGCAGCGAGGTCGAGGTGCATCTGTTGGTGCTGAGGTCCCTGCGGCCAAGAGGGCGCGGTGTACTGCTCGACCCGCATCAGCGTCACCATCGGTCCCGCGCCTGACAGACCGATGACGTTCCGGTCTGGCGTCGCGAAGGCCTCCTCCAGCCCCAGCAACCGTCGGTAGAAGGGCGCCAACGCCTCGGGATCCGGGCAGTCGATCGAAATCGAGGCGAGCGAGGCAACGCGGTCAACCATGCCGGGCAACCTAACCCACCAGCCCGAACCTGCTGACACGCGGCCATGCCCCCCGAGTAGACCGATCAGTCAGTGGGCCGGGCCTACTCCGTTCGTCGCTCGGTTCGCGCGGCGACAGCCAGCCGTTCGGCCGTCTGCCGGACGAACTCCTCGCCGGCTGCGGTGAGACGCGTTTCCGGTGCCGCGCCGGCCTGGGTGGCCAGGGCAGCGGCAATGTTCTCCGGCGGGCCGATGCGCTGGTCGATGGCCCACTGACCGCCGTCGGTCTTGCCCAGCAGCTGTTCCTCGTCGAGGAAGGCCATGGCACGGCAGGTGTTGAGCAGCGCGTAGCGAGCCGGCGCATCCTGAAGCGCCCATGCCAGCTCATCCGCCAACGCCTGGAGGACGACGGCACGGGCCACGCGTCCGATCAGCTCGCCCGCTGGCGGGCCGAGGACCGGCCATCCGGCCTCGCGGCATGCGGCGTAGTGCAGCCGCAGGTCGTCGTCACCCGCGTGGTCCGCTCCGAGAACGGCTCGCGGTTCCCCCTGGGCGGAGGCAGCCACCGGTTGACGCAGGATCGTCCTGAGCTTGGCCGGCTCGACCCGGCGGGCGTCGCTGAGGTCGATCTCGTGGTGCTTGCCCACCATCGTCAGGCCGTGGTCCGGGACGAACTCCTCGTGCATCCGTCGGAGCAGCTCCGCCTCGTCGTCGTACGCGCCGACGTGCAGAGCCTGGACGCACAGTCCCTCGCACAACGCCTCGAGTCGCAGGTCGCCGAGCCTGGTGGGACAGCTCTTGCCGGCGACCTGCTGGACGGCCTCGTCGAACATGGCGGTGGTGATCCAGTCGGGGACCATGGCCATGAGGGTCCAGGCCCAGCGCGTCTTGTCGCGGGCGTCGGTGAAGGACTGCTCCGGCACGGTCACGAGCTGGGGTGCGTCCCGCGTGGCGCGGTAGCAGCCGAGCTCGCGCTTGACGTCGATCTTCGTGGCCACCGGGCCCCTCCCTCGCTCATCCGCCACGCCAGCAGCGCGCCGGGAACCGCAGCCTGTCACACCCGGTCGGCGGAGCTTCGGGTCAGACGCCTGCTGCTTGGCTGCTCCGGGGGCCGTCGGCCACCTGCAGCCGGCCGTCGTCCATCACGACCTGGCGGTCGACCTGGTCCAGGTGCTGCAGGTCGTGGGTCACCATCACGGTGGCGAGCCGGTGCTCGTCGGTGATCTCGCGCAGCAGCCGCACCACCCCGGCCCCCCGGGCATGGTCGAGTGCGGAGGTCGGCTCGTCGACCAGCAGCACCTCGGGCTGGCCCATCAGTGCCCGGGCGACGGCGACCCGCTGGCGCTCGCCGCCGGAGAGCCGGGCCGGCCGTCGGTCGGCCTTGCCCGCCAGGTCGACCCGCTCGAGCAGGGAGACCGCCCGGTCTCTGGCTGCAGCCCGGTCCGAGCCCCGCAGGGTCGCCACCAGCAGCAGCTGGTCAAGGGCGGTCAGCGACGGGAGCAGGTTGGACTGCTGGAAGACGAAGCCGATGCTGTCCAGCCGCAGGTGATCGCGCGCGGAGGCGTCCAGCCCGGCGACGTCCACGCCGGCGACCCGGACACCACCGCCGTCGGGGGTGACCAGCGTGCCCGCGACGGCGAGCAGACTGGACTTGCCGGAGCCCGACGGCCCGGTGACCGCGACCAGCTCGCCGGGCCCCACGGCCAGCGACACGTCGTCGAGGGCGACGAGGCGCCGGTCCCCGTCGGGGTAGGTCAGGCGGACGGTTTCGAGGACGAGGTTCATCGGGCAGCTCCCAGTGCGGTGAGGGGGTCGACGTTGCTGATGCGCCGCACCGACAGTCCCGTGCCGAGCAGGCCGATGACCACGATGGCGGCGAGGGGGAGGGCGACGTTGCCGGCGGTCAGCACGAACGGCACGACCCGGGCGGCCAACACTCCCAGGCCGGTGGCTACGGCAGCACCGACCACGGCGCCGACGACGAGCACCAGCAGGGCCTGCCCGAGCGCGTCGCCGAGCAGGTAGCGGGCGCTCCCGCCCATCGCCCGGACGACGGCGAGGTCGCCGGACCGCTGCATCGTCCAGATCGTGAAGAAGCCGCCGATGATGAGGACGGAGACCACGACCAGCAGGATGCGCATGATGTTGAGCGAGCCCTGCTCGGAGGAGAAGCCACCGACGGCGGCGTAGGCGTCCGACTTGTCGATGACCTGCATCCCGGGAGGCGGCACGACCGGCCCGTTCGTCCGCAGGGCCACGGCCGTGACGCGCGGGTTGTGGGTGACCCGGTGCCAGGTGTCGACGTGGCTGTAGACCGCGGGCAGGTGGTTGAAGGACGCCTCCGCGAGGACCGCGCCGACGGTCATTCGCGTGCCGGCGACCTCCACCCGATCACCGGGAGAGAGGTCGGCGTCGGCGGCGAGCTCGGCGCTGACCGCGACCTCGCCCTCGCTGATCGCCGACCCGTGCTCGCGGGTCGGGTAGAGCGCCGGGTCGGTGCCGATGAGCGCGACCGCCGCGGAGGAGTCCCCCGCGTCGAGACGGTCGGTGGCGACGCCGAGTGGGAAGGCGTGGTCGACCCCGGACCGACCGGCGAGGTCGGAGGCGGCGTCGGCGGGCAGGCTGCTGCTGGTGAAGGACAGCTGCTGCCCGGTTGCTGGGCTCTGGAAGGCGATCCGGTCCACGGGGAGCGCGTCGAGCGCCGACACGCTCGCGCCGCGCAGCCCGGCGGTCAGGCCGCTGAGCATGACGACCATGAACGTCATCAGCGCGATGACGCCGGTCAGCAGCGCGAAGCGCCCCCGGGCGAATCTCAGGTCACGTAGTGCCAAGAACATGTCCACCATGCTCGTCGCGGCGCCGGGCCGACACATCGTGCCGGAGCACGGACCTGCGGCAGCGAAGGGGGCAGGCGCGCCTCCGTCAAAGGTTGGAGGCGGTCGGCCGGGCCCGGCGGATAGTCTCGTCGGGACGATGAACGCCCACACCTCCGCCGAGCCGGCCGGCACGCGCCCGGCGCCGTGGCGCCCCACCGCCTTCGCGCTGCTGCGGCAGGCCGAGCACGTGCTGTTCGCCGGGCTGCTGGTGCTCGGGCTCGTCCGCACCGTGGCCCAGGGCGACCGGCCCTGGTGGGCCGTGGCGCTCGGGGTGGTCGCGCTCGGCTGGTACGGCACCGGCATGCTCCTCGCGTCCCGCCCCGCGGAGGTCCGCCGGAGGCGGCAGCGGGCGGTCCTGTGGCTCACCGCGCTGACGCTGCTCTGGGTCGCCCTGGCCGTCGTGTCGGCCGACTTCGTCTGGGTCGTGTTCGCGCTCTTCCTGCTGCACCTGCAGCTGCTGCCCTCCCGGGTGGCGATCCCGGTCGTGCTGCTGCTCGCCGGCATCTCCGTCGCCGCCGTTGCCGTGCGGCAGGGCCTCACCGTGCCGGTCGTGCTCGGTCCACTCATCGGCGCAGCGGTCGCCATCGTCATCACCGCGGTCTACCGGGACCTGCGCGAGGAGGCCGAGCGCCGGGAGCGGCTGATGGCCGAGCTCACCGCCGCCCAGGAGCGGCTCGCCGCGGCCGAGCGGTATGCCGGCACGCTCGCCGAGCGCCAGCGCCTCGCCCGGGAGCTCCACGACACGGTCGCCCAGGGGCTGTCCAGTGTCGTGCTGCTGTTGCGCTCGGTCCGAGACCGCGCAGGGACTCTGCCGGAGCCGGCGGAGGACCAGCTGGACGCCGCCGTGGCCGCGGCCCGCGGTGCGTTGGACGAGACCCGCCGGGTGGTGCGGGCGCTCACTCCGGCCGAGCTGTCCGGCCAGTCCCTCGCCGAGGCACTGAAGCGGGTCGTCCAGGACGCCGCGCCCGTCGGCATCCGCCTCGGCCTCACCGTCGACGGGGAGCCGTACGAGCTGCCCACACCCACGGCGGTGGCCCTGCTGCGGACCGCGCAGGGGGCCTTGGGCAACGTCATCGGCCACTCCCGTGCCAACCGGGCCCGGGTCACTCTCACCTACCAGCCCGGGCAGGTCAGCCTCGACGTCGCCGACGACGGCATCGGGTTCGACACGTCACGGCCCCCGACGCCGACGAGCCGGGGCACCGGCATCGGGCTCAGCGCGATGCGCTCCCGGCTCGAGGACGTCGGCGGTCGGCTCGTCGTGGAGTCGGCCCCGGGCGAGGGCACCGCCGTCGGTGCGACGATCCCCACGGACGCCGCCATGCAGGTGACGCGTGCCTGAGCCGATCCGCGTGCTGATCGTCGACGACCACCCGGTCGTGCGGCAGGGCCTGCGCGCCGCGCTGGCCGGTCACGACGGCATCGAGGTGGTCGGAGACGTGGCCGGTGGCGAGGCCGCGCTCGACGCGGTCCCCGGCCTCCGCCCGGACGTGGTGCTGATGGATCTGCACCTGGGGGCGGGCATCGACGGTGCCGAGGCGACCCGCCGGCTCACGCAGCTGGGTGAGCCGCCACGGATCCTGGTGCTCACGGCATACGAGAGCGAGGGTGACATCCTGCGCGCCATCGAGGCGGGAGCGACCGGCTACCTGCTCAAGGACGCCGACCCGGCCGACCTGCGGGCGGCCGTGCGCACCGCCGCGGCGGGGGAGACCGTGCTTGCCCCGTCGGTCGCGACCCGCCTGGTCTCGCGCATGCAGGCTCCCGGCCGCGCGCTGACGGCACGGGAGTGCGAGATCCTGCAGCGCGTGGCCGACGGGGCGTCCAACGCCGAGATCGCCCGGTCGCTGTTCGTCACCCAGGCGACGGTCAAGTCGCACCTCGTCCAGGTCTTCACCAAGCTCGACGTCGAGTCGCGCACGGCCGCGGCCGCCGAGGGCCGACGCCGGGGGCTCATCCGCTGAGCGCTCGCGACCCGGCGGACCGTCCTTCGCGCGGCGCGAAGCAGTCGTCGAGTGTTTGGGGGCCGGGCACGGGGGTACGTCCACGCATGCCAGGACCCCCCGGGACCTGCGGCCGACCGCGCCGGTGCCCGCACGGTTCGGTCGCCTCGACGGATGGTGCTGCGGGCGGGAGGGTGAGTCATGCAGCTGCCACGACCTCGGGGGCCGCTCAGCAGCCAGGTGGTCGACGCGCTGCGTGACGGGCCGCGGGCGGGCTCCCTCGGGCCGGACGGTGGACAGGGCAGCGCCACCCCGGCGGGCGGTCATGGGGTGCTCGCGGACGATGACCTCCAGGTCGCCCTGTGGATGTTGTACGAACTGCACTACCGCGGGTTCGACGACGTGCCGGACGACCGCGAGTGGGACCCGGAGCTGCTGCGGCTGCGGGCCGGGCTGGAGGAGCTCCTGGAGCGGGAACTGAGGGAACGGACGGCCGACACCGTCGCGGAGGCCGTCGACTCCGCCGGGGACGTTGCGGAGCGCCTCGTCGAGCTGGTCGAATCCGCCGACGGGCCACCGGTCGCCGGCTACCTACAGCGGGAGGCGACCCGGGAGCAGGTGGTCGAGTTCCTGCGGCAGCGCAGCGTCTACCACCTCAAGGAGTCCGACCCCTACTCCTTCGTGCTGTCCCGGCTCGACGGTCCTGCGAAGGTGGCGCTCGCCGAGCTGCAGTACGACGAGTTCGGCTCCGGCCGGCCGGAGCGGCTGCACCAGACGATGTTCGGCGACGCCCTGGAGGGGAGTGGGCTGGACCGCCGGTCCGGCGCCTACGTCGACGAGGCGACGGCAGAGACCCTGGCCACGAGCAACGTGGCGTCGCTGTTCTGCCTCAACCGTCGGTTGCGTGGTGCCGCGATGGGGCACTTCGCCGCCTTCGAGTCGACCAGCTCGGTGCCCTGCCGCAAGATCGTCCGCGGCATCACGCGCGTCGGTCTCCCCGGCGTGGTGGCGGCCTACTTCGAGGAGCACGTCGAGGCCGACGCGGTCCACGAGCAGGTGGCGGTCCGGCACATCTGCGGCCGCCTGACCGAGCAGGAGCCACAGCTCACCGAGGACGTGTTCTTCGGGGCCGCGAGCTGCCTGCTGGTCGACGCGACGGCCGGGGAACGGCTCCTGTGTGCGTGGCAGGAGGCCGCGGAAGGGTCGGGGACGGGCTCGGTCTCGGCGAGGGAGGGCGGAGCGGCATGAGGACGCCCGCGGAGCACCGGGTCACGGTCGAGCGCTGCCCCGACGGGCCGCTGCTCGTCCGCGGTGCGGACACCGTCCGTGACGACGAGGGAACCGAGCACGAGGTCACCCGACCGGTCGTCGCCGTCTGCGCGTGCGGCAAGTCGGGACGGCTTCCCTGGTGCGACGGGACACACAAGGCCGTGCGGGCGAGCGGATGACGCCGCTCGAGCAGGTCGACTTCGCTGGCCTGCGGATCCGTTTCGACGAACGCGTGCTGCGGCCGCGCCCCTGGACCGCCGCACAGTCGCGGTGGGCGACCGAGCTGCTCGCCACCGCCCCCGGCGGTGCCGTGCTCGAGCTGTGCACCGGCGCCGGGCAGCTGGGACTGCTGGCCGTCGCCGACACCGACCGCCGACTCGTCGCCGTGGACGCCGATCCCGTCGCGGTGCGCTTCGCCCGGGACAACGCAGCAGCGGCGGGACTCAGGACGCGCGTGGAGGTGCGGGAAGGGCAGCTGGACCGGGTGCTGGCACCGGATGAGGAGTTCGCGATGGTCCTCGCCGACCCGCCCTGGGTCCGGCACGCCGCCGTGAGGCGGTTCCCGGAGGACCCGGTCGCCGCCATCGACGGCGGCGTGGACGGGCTGGACCTGGCCCGACGCTGCCTCGCCGTCGCCGAGCGGCACCTGTCGCCCGGCGGGTCGGCGCTCCTCCAGCTGGGCTCGGTCGAGCAGGCGGCGCGGGTCGACCGGGAGCTGCGGACCACCGGCCACCTGACGGTCGTCGAGGTGCGCGACCGCCCGGGGCAGGGCGTGCTCGTGCGGGTCGACCGCGTCAGTCCGGATCCGGTGTCCTGATCACCGTGGCCGGAGTGCCGACGGCCACCACGTTGGCGGGACGGTCCACCTACCCGTCGAACGGCCGTTGAGCCACTGCGGGATGATCCGGTGAGTGGGGACGACCGGAGGGAGCCCGGCGCGATGACCGACTACGGGCACGAGCTGGAGTTCGGGCTGTTCCCGACACCGGACGCGCGCCACGTGGACCAGGTGCTGGAGCTCGCCCAGCTGGCCGAGGTGCTCGGGCTCGACCTGGTCTCCGTGCAGGACCACCCCTACCAGTCGCGGTTCGTCGACACGTGGACGCTGCTGTCGGTCCTCGGCGCCCGCACGACCACGGTCAAGATCGCGCCGAACGTCGCCAGCCTGCCCCTGCGGCCGCCGGTGCTCCTCGCCAAGTCGGCGGCCACGCTGGACCGGGTGACCGGTGGCCGGGTCGAGCTGGGGCTCGGCGCCGGCGCGTTCTGGGACGGCATCGTCGCCGCGGGTGGGCCTCGGCGCACGCCCAAGCAGGCGGTCGACGCGCTCATCGAGGCGATCGGCATCCTGCGAGCCTTCTGGGAGGGCGGCACGGTGCGGGTGGACGGCGAGCACTACCGCGCGCAGGGGCTGCGAGCGGGTCCCCAGCCCGCGCACCGCATCCCGATCTGGCTGGGCGCCTACAAGCCCCGGATGATCCGGGTCACCGGCCGGCTCGCCGACGCGTGGGTGCCCAGCATGGGGTATGCCGACCCGCCGGCGCTCGCTGCGCTGTCCCGTGACCTGGATGCGGCAGCGGTCGACGCGGGCAGGGGACCGGACGAGATCCGCCGGATCTACAACGTCTTCGGCAGTTTCGGCGCCGGCGGCGGCTACCTGCAGGGGACGGCGCGGGACTGGGCCGAGCAGCTGGCCGGCCTGGCGCTCGACGAGGGCATCGGCACCTTCGTCCTCGGCACCGACGACACCGACGTGCTGCGCCGGTTCGCCGAGGAGGTGGCACCGGCCGTGAAGGAGCTGGTCGCCACCGAGCGGACGCTGCCGGACGGAGGTCCCGTCCGGTCGACCCCTTCCGCCGCCGGCGGACGACAGCCGGCGCCTCCGTTGCAGGCGACCCCCGACTCCGGTGAGCGGCTCAGCGCCGCGATGCCGTGGGACGAGCGGAGCCGACCCACGATCGGCGAGCCGGCAGGCACGGCACACACGGCGGAGCAGCAGGCCGCACCGCAGCACCTCATCGACATCCACGACGCGCTGCGCGCGGAGCTCACCCAGGTGCGCGACATCGTCGACCAGGTCCGGCGCGGGCAGCTGGGGGTGGGGGCAGCGCGCTCGGCCGTCAACACGATGACGATGCGGCAGAACAACTGGACGCTGGGGGCGTACTGCACGGCGTACTGCCGCGTCGTGACGGGCCACCACACGCTCGAGGACCGCAGCGTTTTCCCGCACCTGCGCCGCGCCGAACCCGGGCTCGCGCCCGTCATCGGCCGGCTCGAGGACGAGCACCACGTCATCGCCGGCGTGCTCGAGGAGGTGGACCGAGCCCTGGTGCAGCTGGTCGACACCGACGGGACGGGCGAGGCGGCACCGGAGGCGACCGCCGACCTGCAGCGCCAGGTCGACCTGCTCACCGACACGATGCTGTCGCACCTGGCCTACGAGGAGCGGGAGCTGATCGGGCCGCTGGCCCGGCACGGCTTCACCTGACGGCCGCCCGGGGTCGCTCCGAGCAGGACCGGGGAGGCGGTGCGGTGTCGGCGTCAGCGGCCCAGGAGTGCCGCGGAGTCGCGGAGGCGCCGGTGGCCCACCAGGACGTCGTCCGGGTCATGGCGGTCGGCGACCGCGAGCAGCCGGTCCCGGGTCGGGTCGTCGTAGGCGCGCGCCCGCCGGGTCTGGTCGGCGTGGGGCGCGAAGTTCGGCAGGACTCCGGGGACCGCCCACGGCTCCATCGACCCGACCAGCCTCCGTGCGTGGTCGGCGACCGGCTCGGCGGTCTCGGGCACGGCGACCCCGATCGTGATCAGGCTGAAGGCCGCGTCGTGGTGGCACGCGGCGCTGTCGTGGTCGGACCGGGCCAGCCCGTCCCCGAAGTGGCGCAGCTCCACGATCACCTGGGGGGAGCTCGCGTCCGGGCCGGCGGCGTCGACCACCGCGCGGACCGCGTCCGCGTCGAGCTCGTGCAGCAGGGCGTGGTCCTCGTGGGCGGGGAGGGGGTCGGCCGGGTCGCTGTGGATCAGGCCCACCTGCGTCCACGGCCGTTCCTCGACGGAGTCGAGCAGCGCCGGAGCCGCCTGCCGGATCGGGGCGAGCACCTCTTCACCGATTGCCGGGTCACCGACCCAGCTGAAGCGGACGGCGACGGTGAACCGGCCGGCCAGGGGCTCGGGCACCCCGGGCATCGGGGGCAGCTGGCACAGGGCGATCGACGTCGTGGCGGCGTCGGGCAGATCGCCCGTCCACGTCCGCCACGTCTCCAGCACGACCGGCAGGTCGGCGCCGTCGAAGAACACCGCGCCTCCGAAGAAGCGGTCCAGCGGGAGCAGCTCGAGCTCCACGGCGGTGACGAGACCGAGCGCGTCCTTGCCTCCGCGCAGGCCCCAGAACAGGTCCGGCTCGGAGTCCCGGTCCGCGCGGCGCAGCACGCCGTCGCCGGTCACCACCTCCAGGGCCCGCACCCGGTCGCTGCACCAGCCGAAGGGGCGGACCATCGGGCTGAGGCCGCCGCCGGTCAGCAGGCCGACGGCGCCGACTCCCGGCGCCGACCCGCACAGCGGCGCACGGCCGTGCTCGGCTGCGGCGGTGATCACGTCGGCCCAGCGCACGCCGGCCTCGACACGGGCCCAGCCGTCGGGGTGCACCTCCAGGCCGGTGAGTCCGGCCGTGGACACCAGCAGCGTCCCGCTGAGGTCCGTCCCGGCGCCGTGACCGGTGCACTGCACCGCCACCGGGGTCCCCTCCGCTCCCGCCCGCGCCACGACCCGGGCCAGCTCGGGTGCGGTGGCGGGCCGCACGACCGCCGTCGGCCGCGAGGCCGAAGCCAGGTTCCACGGTCGGGTGAGCTCTTCGAAGGCGGGATGGCCGGCGGCGACCGGCACGCCGTCGATCCGTGTCGACGGCAGTTCGGTGCCCACCGTCGGTCCGCCGTCGGTCGTGGTCATGGCGCACCCCTCGGTTGACACGGTGACGATCGACGCTAGCGAATCCTGCGGGCCGTCCGCGTTCGAATGACGAAATTGCCGCAACGGGGCGGCGTACCGGGCAGTTCACTTGGCAACCGCGAGATCACCTGGCTTCGACATCGGCAAGGGGTTGGTCCCGGGCGAGATGCACCTGTCGGCAGGCCAGGAGCCGGTCGCCGCAGGCGTCTGTGCCAGCCTGACCGCGGACGATGCGGTCACGGCCACCCACCGTCCGCACCACCTCGCGATCGCCCACGGCGTCGACCTGCGGCGGATGACCGCCGAGATCTTCGGCCGGGTCGACGGGCTGGGGCGCGGCCGCGGCGGCCACATGCACCTGTTCGACCCTGCGACGCACTTCTCCTGCTCCGGCATCGTCGCCGAGGGCTACCCGCCGGCGCTGGGTCAGGCGTTCGCGTTCCGGCGGCGCGGCACGGATCGCGTCGCGGTGGCCGTCACGGGGGAGGGCGCCGCCAACCAGGGCGCCTTCCACGAGTCGCTCAACCTCGCCGCCACGTGGGCGCTGCCCGTGGTCTTCGTGGTCGAGGACAACGACTGGGGCATCTCCGTCCCGCGGGACGCGGCGACTGCGGTGGCGTCGAACGCCGATCGCGCTGCCGCCTGTGGCATCCCGGGAGAGCGGGTCGAGGACAACGACGTCGAGGCGGTCCACGACGCCGCCCGGCGCATGGTCGCCCGTGCCCGCGCGGGTGAGGGTCCGTCCCTGCTGGAGGTGCACACGCTCCGCCTGTGGGGGCACCTCGAGGGGGACGCGCAGGGCTACCGGCCCGAGCTGGACCAGGTGGCCGAGCACGACCCGATCCCACGCCACGAGCAGCGCCTGCGTGAGGCGGGCCTGCTCGACGCCGAGCAGGTCGAGCAGATCAAGCGGGAGGCGACCGACCGGGTCGAGGACGCGATCGCGTTCGCCAAGGCCAGCGCGGTGCCCGACCCGTCCACCGCCACCGACTACGTCTTCGCGTGAGGGAGAGCAGGCCATGACGATCACCGAGGCTCCGCAGAGCACCCGCCGGCTGACGACGTCCAAGGCCATGGTCGAGGCGATCGACCAGGAGATGGC
>DASSKF010000066.1:0-8064 GCA_035690725.1 Segeticoccus sp. | reverse complement strand
CCTCGAGGGCGACCTGACGATCAAGGGCGTCACCAAGCCGGTCGTGTTCGACCTGGACTTCGGCGGCGTGACCCCGGACCCGTGGGGCGGCACCCGCTCGGCGTTCGAGGCGACCACCGAGATCAACCGCCGTGACTGGGGGCTGACCTGGAACGTCGCCGTCGACGGCGGCAGCATGCTGGTCAGCGAGAAGATCAAGATCGCCCTGGACGTCCAGCTCGTGCAGGCCCAGCCGGCCACCGCCGGCGCCGGCGAGGGTGCGGGCGCGGCCGCCCAGGCCTGACCCCCACTCCCCCTCCGGGGTGTGCTCGTCTCGGGCCACTTTGCTCGGCTCAGGCCGCTGGCCGAGGGCCGGCAACCGGCCTGGGACGAGCACGGAGGGCCTCCCGAGGGGGCGGTGAGATTGTCCACAGAGTCACCGCCCCGGACCGATCCGGTCGGCGAGACTGGACACAGCGGGGGCGACACCGTTCAGCAGCGAGCGGTGCCGCCCCCGCTCTCGTGTCCCCGGGCCCGCCGGGCCGCCGTCCGTCCCGCTCGATCCGGTATGCCGTGCCGCTGGTGAGTGCCCGCGCCGGGGACGGGCGAGCCCGAACCCTGCCCCTGTGGACAACCGTCGAACAGCCGTGAACCGCCGCTAGCGTCTTCAAGCGTGCGCAAACGAACCCTCACACCTGCTCTGTTGACTCTCCTGCTCGCGGCCGGCTGCTCGGCTGCCGGTGGCGCCGCAGGGGACGGCTCCGCGGCGACGGATGCTGGACCCTCCCGTTCGTCGGGCGGGACGTCGGGTGTGCCGTCCTCCCCTGCCTCGGCGACCCGGTCCGCCGAGCCCGCCTCCCTCTGGCAGTCCTCGAAGCTGGACCCGGTCTCCGGCGTCTCGAACGTCGATGGCGTCGCCGTCCTCTACACCCACCGCGGACGGGCGCTCTGGATCACGGCCCTGGACCCGGAGACGGGCGAGCGGTTGTGGTCCCACGAGGCGTCGGCGTCGGGGACGCTTCCCGGCATCGGGCTGTCCGTGGCGACCGTGGACGACCGTGTGGTCTACCTCCAGCCGACGCGCTACCAGATGGCCCGACTCGTGGTGGCGAACGGCCACACGGGGGAGCCGCTCCTGCGGTCCGACAAGGCCCTGTTCCTCACCATGCCCGGGGAATGCCGCGATCAGCCGCACCAGGTCTGCGCGAACGGCGCGACCTACCACGACGAGGTCCTCATCGACGGGGACTTCCGGTTGGACCCGCGACGTCAACGCTTGATATCGCTGGGCGGCGACACCGGATCAGACTTCCAGGACCTCGGCCCGGACGGCCTGGTGCGTGACGAGGGCGGCCCGCCGTACGACAGCATCTCGTTGCTGCGCCATGGCAACGAGAAGTGGACGATCCGCACCGAGGCGCTGCTCGGAGCCGGCTACTCGTCGGCCTACGGCTGGACCTTCGACCACCTGGAGGGCGCGCGTGCGTTCGTGGGGAGCGTGGGGAGGCGTCCACTCGGCGACACGATCCAGTTGAAGGCCGCGGTGACCCTTTCCCTCGCGGAGAGTGACGGGCACCTACTGTGGCAGCAGAAGGGTCTCAGTGCCTTCTGTGACCCCGACCTGACGGGTTCTGACGCCGAGAGCGATCCCTACCTTGCCTGCGAGTGGCGCTCCGGCACGTTGCACCTGCGCGGCGCCGACCGCGATCCCCAGGCAGAAGGAGTCCGAGCGAACCTGGTGCGGCTGGACCCGGCGACCGGCAAGCGGACGTGGACCGCGCCGCTCGGCAACGTCACCAGGACCGTCGAGCAGAACCAGCTCGGGTTCGTCGAACTGGTCGACGTCGGCCACGTCCTGGTGCGGACCTCGAAGGGCCCCGCACTCGTCGACGTCAGCGACGGTGCCGTGAGCAGACCGGCACGAGACACGGTCGTCTGGCAATCGGCGGACACCACGTTCCACTACGAGGTCGCCTGGGACAACGGCGACGACGTGGTCCACGAGCGCCACGGCGACGACGTGTGGAGCCCGCGCCACCCGGACGGCGACCGGGCGATCGTCACGGACGCATCCGGCATACCGCCGGCGGTGGGGACCACGTTCGACGACGCGGACGTTCGCGTCGTAGTCGGCCCCCAGCGGGTGACCGCCTACCCGGCCTCGTGAGGCGTCTGCTCGTCCCAGGCCGCTCTCGGCGCGCCGGGAAGCGGCCCGAGACGAGCAAAGTGGCCCGAGACGAGCACATCCCGGGGGTGGGGGCTCAGGCGGAGAGGCGCCGGGCGACCTCGAGCGCGTAGTAGGTCAGGACCTGCTGCGCTCCGGCGCGCCGGATCGAGGTCAGCGCCTCCATCATGACCCGGTCCCGGTCGATCCAGCCGTTGGCGCCGGCGGCCTCGATCATCGCGTACTCGCCGGACACCTGGTAGGCCGCGACCGGCACGTCGGACGCGGCCGCCACCGCGGACAGGATGTCGAGGTAGGGCAGCGCCGGCTTGACCATGACGATGTCCGCGCCCTCGTCGAGGTCGAGCCGCAGCTCGCGCAGCGACTCGGTGGCGTTCGCCGGATCCTGTTGGTACGTGGCGCGATCGCCCTGCAGCGTCGAGGCCACCGCCTCCCGGAACGGCCCGTAGAAGCCGGAGGCGTACTTGGCCGTGTAGGCCAGCACCACGGCGTCGTCGTGCCCCGCCTCGTCCAGGGCCGAGCGGACCGCGCCGACCTGGCCGTCCATCATCCCGGAGAGCCCGACCACGTGCGCACCGGCGGCGACCTGCGCGAGGGCCATCTCGGCATACCGCTCCAGGGTCGCGTCGTTGTCGACCCGGCCCCGGTCGTCGAGCACCCCGCAGTGACCGTGGTCGGTGAACTCGTCCAAGCACAAGTCGGCCATGACGACCGAGTCGTCACCGACCGCGTCGCGCACCTCCCGCAGCCCGACGTTGAGTATGCCGTCCCGCGCCGTGGCCCCCGTCCCGCACGCGTCGCGGGTGGTCGGCACGCCGAAGAGCATGAGCCCGCCGACGCCGGCGTCGGCCGCCTCCCGGGCGGCCTTCCCGAGGGACGCGAGCGAGTGCTGCACGACGCCGGGCATCGAGGCCAGCGGCGCCGGCTCGTCGATGCCCTCCCGGACGAACATCGGCAGGATCAGCTCGGCCGGGTGCAGCCGGGTCTCGGCCACGAGCCGGCGCAGGGCCGGCGTCTGCCGGAGCCGGCGCGGCCGCTGCACCAGGTGGGCGCGAGCGGCTGCGCCGCCCGGCCGTGCCACACCCGGGGCGGGCTCGGTCATCACTTGGCCCGGCGGCGCACGGAGGTGCGGCGCTCGCTCGGCCGGACGACCGGCTCCCCGCTCTCGGCGGCCGCGGCGAGGAGTCCCACGCCGTAGTCCGCGAGCGCGTCGACCAGGGCTTCGGCCGAGGCCTCGGAGGCGAGGACGTCGACCCGCAGGCCGTGCTCCTCGGCGGTCTTGGCCGTCGCCGGGCCGATGCACGCGACCACCGTGGAGGGGTGCGGCTTGCCGGCGATGCCGACGAGGTTGCGGACGGTCGAGCTCGAGGTGAAGCAGACCGCGTCGAACGCGCCGCTCTTGATCGCCTCGCGGACCTCGGCGGCCGGCGGGGCGGCCCGGACGGTCCGGTAGGCGGTCACGTCGTCGACCTCCCAGCCCATGTCCTGCAGGCCGGCGACCAGGGTGTCGGTGGCGATGTCGGCCCGCGGCAGGAAGACCCGGTTGATCGGGTCGAGCACCTCGTCGTAGGGCGGCCACACCTCGAGCAGGCCCTTGGCGGAGTGGTTCTCGGCGGGCACCAGGTCGGGCTCGATGCCCCAGTCCCGCAGCGCCTGCGCCGTGACGCCGCCGACGGCGGCGACCTTCAGGCCCGCGAAGGCACGGGCGTCCAGGCCGAACTCGACGAACTTCTCGCGGATCGCCTTGACCGCGTTGACCGAGGTGAACCCGATCCACTCGTACCGTCCGGTGACCAGGCCCTTGACCGCACGCTCCATCTGCTGCGGGGTGCGCGGCGGCTCGACGCTGATCGTGGGGACGATGTCGCTCGTGGCGCCGTAGTGGGCGAGCCGGGTGGTCATGCTGCCGGCCTGCTCCTTGGTGCGGGGCACGAGGACGTTCCAGCCGAACAGCGGCTTGGTCTCGAACCAGGACAGCCTCTCGCGCAGGTCGACGGTGTTGCCGACGACCGCGAGCGAGGGGAACTTGACCTCCTGGGTCCGCATGAGCTCGCCGACCTGCCCCAGCGTGGTCGTGTGGGTGACCTGGGTGGTGCTGGTGCCGCGCTCGGTGAGGGCGACGGGGGTGTCGGCGCTGCGCCCGGCGGCGAGCAGCTTGCCGAGGGCGGACTCGAGCACCTCCGGCGGACCGAGCACGACGACCGTGACGGAGTCGCTCGTGGAGGAGCCCCAGTCGGTCTTGGTGTCCGAGCCGCTGACCACGTGGACGCCCGTGGTCTTGCTGCCGGTCACCGGGATGCCGGCGTAGCTCGGCACGGCCGAGGCGGTGCTGACGCCCGGGACGACCTCGAAGGCGACGCCGGCCTTCTGGCAGGCGAGCGCTTCCTCGGCGAGGCCGTTGAACACCGCCGGGTCACCGTCCATGAGGCGGACGACGAGGCCGTCGTCGTGCGGGCGGTCGCTGGCGGTCGCCTTCGCGGTCTTGACGACCAGCTTGGCGCGCGAGGCGTGGGTCAGGGGCTGGCCCTGCTCGCCGTGGCCGGCGTCGACGACCTCGACGTCCTCGCGGGCGAACTGGCGGACGAAGTCCTCACGGCTGACCTGGTCGATGATCACGGCGTCGGCCGCGGCGAGGTACTCGGCGGCACGCCGGGTCACCAGACCCGGGTCGCCGGGACCGGCACCGACGAACGCCACGCGGGCGGGACGGCTGCTGGCCTTGGTCTTTCGGCTGGATGCGCCGCTCTGGGCAGCTGAGCGGGTGGGGGTCACTGGGCACGCTCCGTAACGGTGTCGTCTGGACGGGACGCTGGACTGGGTGCTTCCGGCGGGGGGCCGGTCACGCCCGGGGTGTCGGGTGGTGGGACCGCGGGGCTGGGATGGGCCTGCGACGCGATGGTCCCGTGCGCGTCGGGGCGTGGTCGTGCGGCTGCCGGGGAGACCCCCGGCAGGTCACCGGCGTCGACGAGCGCGGCGGCTCCGTCGGCGAGGAGGACCTCGGCGAGCTCGCGCCCGACGACGTCGGCCTCGGTGACCTTGCCGCTGCGGGAGCGGCGCAGTGCTGCCGTGCCGTCCTCCCGGCCGATGAAGGCGTCGAGCCTGAGCACCGGCTGTCCGGCGTGGCCGGTCATGCTGACGCGGGCGCGCGCCCCGATCGGGGCGGTGCACCCGGCCTCGAGCCGGGCGAGCAGGGCCCGCTCGGCGCTGGCCTCGGCCCGGCTGCGCGGGTCGTCGACCTGGCGGAGGACCTTGACCGTCGCCGGGTCGTCGGCCCGGCACTCGACGGCGAGGGCGCCCTGTCCGGCGGCATTGAGCACCTGCTCCGACTCGAGGGTGTCGGTCACCTCCTCCAGCCGGCCCAGCCGGGCCAGCCCGGCCCGGGCGAGCACGACCGCGTCGAGCTCGCCGCTGCGGACCAGGTTGATCCGGGTGTCGACGTTGCCCCGCACGGGACGGACCTGCAGGCCGAGCCCGAGCGCGGCCAGCTGGGCGGCCCGGCGGGGTGAGCCGGTGCCGACCACCGCGCCGCGGGGCAGCTCGTGCAGCCGCAGACCGTCCCGGGCCACGAGCACGTCGCGCGGGTCCTCCCGGGTCGGGATCGCCGCGATGACCAGCCCGGGCTCGGGGGCGACGGGCAGGTCCTTGAGCGAGTGCACCGCCAGGTCGATCTCCTCCTCGAGCAACGCCTGGCGCAGGGCCGAGACGAACACGCCGGTGCCGCCGATCGACGTCAGGGGCGCGCTCGAGGTGTCGCCGAAGGTGGTGACCTCGACCAGCTCGCAGTCGTGGCCGTGCTCCGCGAGCCGGTCGGCGACCCAGCGGGACTGGGTGGTGGCGAGCCGGCTGCGCCGGGTGCCGAGTCGCAGGGTCATGTCACCGGCCCCTTCTCCGGCGGCACCGACACCGCCGCGACGTCGTGCGGGTCGAGGTCGAACAGCTCGCGCAGGGCCTGCTCGTAGTCGCCACCGCCGCCCCCCTCGGCCAGCTCCTTGATCCGGACGGTCGGCGCGTGCAGCAGCTTCTCGACCACCCGGTGCACGGCCAGCTGCACCTCGGCGCGCTCCTGCTCGCCCAGGCCCGGCAGGCGCTGGTCGAGCCGGGTGAGCTCGGCCGACATGACGTCCGCGGCGCGGGAGCGCAGCGCGGCGACCGTCGGGGCGACCGCCTTCGCGCGCCGGCCGGTCAGGTAGGCCGCCACCTCGCTGGTCACGAGGTCCTCGACCGGCTTGAGCCGCACCTGCGACCCGGCCTCCTCGAGGGAGCGGCCCAGCTGCTCGAGGTCGACGAGCCGGGTGTCGGGACGTGCCGCGACGCCGGGTGCGACGTCGCGCGGGAGGGCGAGGTCGACATACACCTGCACGGCGGCATGGGATCCGGCGCGGCGGCCCTGTGCGGCGTCCGCCACCATCTGCTCGGTCACCACGTGGCCGGCAGCACCGGTGCAGGACAGCACGACGTCGGCCTCGGCGAGGGCGTCCGGCAGCTCGGCCCACGGCCGGGCGGCGGCGCCGACGGACTCGGCGAGGCGACGTGCCTTGCCGGCGGTCCGGTTGATCACGGTGAGGGCGGCGGCCCCGTCCCGGGCGACCGTGCTCGCGGCCAGGCTGCTCATCGAGCCGGCGCCGACGACGAGGACCCGGGCCTGCGCGAGCGGACCGACCACGTCGGTCGCGGCGGCGAGCCCGGTCTCGACCATCGACACCGACACCTTGTCGAGCTCGGTCTCGGTGTGGGCCCGCTTGCCCACCCGCAGGGCCTGCTGGAACAGCCCGTTCAGCACCGACGAGGCGCGGCCGCGGCGCTGGGCCCCGCGCAGCGACTCCCGCAGCTGGCCGAGCACCTGTCCCTCACCGACGGCCATCGAGTCGAGACCGCACGCGACGGAGAACAGGTGCGCGACGGCGCGGTCCTCGTAGTGGACGTAGAGGTGGTCGCGCAGCTCCCCCAGCGGCACGCCCGCGGCGGCGCCGAGCGCCTCACCGATCTCGGACACCGCGCCGTGGAAGGTCACCGCGTCGGCGTAGACCTCCACCCGGTTGCAGGTGGCGATGACGACGGCCTCGCCGACGCTCTCGCCGCGGTGCACCCGCTCGGCGAGGCCGTCGGCGCGCGCGGGGTTCAGCGCCACCCGCTCGAGCAGGGCCATCGGCGCCGAGCGGTGGGACAGACCGAGGACGAGGACGCTCATGCCGGGGCCCCCGCGAAGTGTCGGAGCGCAGCGGAGAACTTCGTGGGGTGGTTCACTGGGCCACCTCCCGCAGGTCGGTCGCCAGCCGGCTCCCCTCGGCGAGCTGCTTGCGCTGCTCGTGGAACGCGAGGATCTGCAGCTCGGTCGACAGATCGACCTTGCGCACGTCGACGCCGTCGGGGACCGACAGGACGCAGGGGGCGAAGTTGAGGACGGAGCGGATGCCGGCGGCGATCAGCCGGTCGCAGACCGGCTGCGCGGACGCGGCCGGGGTGGTGATGACCCCGATGGCGACGCCGTGCGTGTCCACGATGCGCGGCAGCTGCTCCATCGCACTGACCACCAGACCGGCGATCGGGCGGCCGACGAGGGCGAGGTCCTCGTCGAGCAGGGCCACCACCCGGAACCCGCGGGTCGCGAAGCCGGAGTAGGCGGCGAGCGCGTGCCCCAGGTTGCCCATGCCGACGATGACGACCGGCCAGTCCTGGGTCAGGCCGAGCTCGCGGGAGATCTCGGCGGCGAGCAGTTCGACGTCGTAGCCGACGCCGCGGACGCCGTAGGAACCGAGGTAGGACAGGTCCTTGCGCAGCTTCGCCGAGCGCACACCGGCGGCTGCCGCGAGCTCCTCGGACGACACCGAGACGATGCCGTTCGCGACCAGCTCGGTGAGGGCCCGGAGGTACCCGGGAAGCCGTGCGACGGTGGCGTCGGG
>DASSKF010000065.1:0-23928 GCA_035690725.1 Segeticoccus sp. | reverse complement strand
AAGTCGGTGCCCACGAACGACGAGCTGAAGTGGCTGCGCACCTACCCCGAGGGGCTGCTCTACAGCCACGTCACCGGCTACTACTCCTTCACCTACGGCGCCGACGGCGGGATCGAGGGCGCCAAGAACGACGTGCTCTCCGGCTCGGCCGACCAGCTGTTCTACCGCCGGGTGGTCGACCTCCTCACCGGCAAGCCGCAACAGGGCGCCAGCCTGGAGCTCACCATCAACCCGGCGGCGCAGCGGGCCGCCGACCAGGCCCTCGGCGACCAGCGTGGCGCGGTCGTCGCACTGGACCCGCAGACCGGCGCGATCCTGGCGATGGTCAGCCACCCGCAGTACGACCCCAACCGGCTGTCCAGCCACGACCTGACCGAGGTGAAGAAGGCCTGGGAGGACCTGACCGGCCAGCCGGGGAACCCGATGGTGAACCGCACGATCGCCGGCGACCTCTACCCGCCGGGGTCGACCTTCAAGCTGGTCACCGCGGCAGCGGCCCTGTCCTCCGGGGACTTCAGCCCCGAGTCCCAGCTGCCGGGACCGGCCGTCCTCGACCTGCCGCAGACGACCTCGGAGCTTCCCAACGACGACGGACTGCCCTGCGGGCCCGGCGACTCCGCCACCTTGACCCGGGCCCTCGTGCGCTCGTGCAACACCACCTTCGGCTGGCTCGGCATGAAGCTCGGGGCCAAGGACCTGCGCCAGCAGGCCCAGGCCTTCGGCTTCGGCCAGACCCTGCAGGTGCCGATGCGGGTCACCCCCAGCACCTTCCCCTCCGGTGACCTCAACCCGCCGCAGACGGCCCAGTCCGCGATCGGGCAGTATGACGTGCGCGTCACCCCCCTGCAGATGGCGATGCTGTCGGCGGGCATCGCCAACGACGGGAAGGTCATGACGCCCTACCTCGTGGACGCGGTGCGCGGCCGCAACCTCGAGACCTCGCACCACTCCCCGGAGGAGCTCTCGCAGGCGGTCAGCCCGAAGGTGGCCGACCAGCTGACCCGGATGATGACCGGCGTGGTCACCTCCGGCACCGGCACCGCGGCGCAGATCCCCGGCGTGGACGTCGCCGGCAAGACCGGCACCGCGGAGCACGGCCCCGGGGAGGCGCCGGACGCGTGGTTCACCGCGTTCGCCCCGGCGCACCAGCCACAGGTGGCAGTCGCCGTCGTCGTGGAGGACGGTGGACGCGCCGGCAACGAGGCGTTCGGGGGCACCGTCGCCGCGCCGATCGCGAAGCAGGTCATCGAGGCGGTGGCCCGGTGACCGACCAGGACGACCAGGGACGTGACGTGACCTCCTCACCCCGCCTGCTCGGCGGCCGCTACGAAGTCGGCGAGCTCATCGGTCGCGGCGGCATGGCCGAGGTGCACGTCGGCCACGACACCCGCCTCGGCCGGGAGGTCGCCATCAAGATGCTGCGCTGGGACCTGGCGCGCGACACCTCGTTCCTCGCCCGGTTCCGCCGCGAGGCCCAGAGCGCCGCGGGCCTGAACAACCCGGCGATCGTGGCCGTCTACGACTCCGGGGAGGAGCAGACGCACGAGTCCGGCGGCGCACCGGTGTCGATCCCCTACATCGTCATGGAGTACGTCGAGGGCAAGACCCTGCGCGACCTGCTGCGCGAGCGCGGGCACCTCGACCCCGACGAGGCGGCCCGGATCACCGCGTCGGTGCTGTCCGCGCTCGCCTACAGCCACGACAAGGGCATCGTCCACCGCGACATCAAGCCGGCCAACGTCATGGTGACCCGCACGGGTGCCGTGAAGGTCATGGACTTCGGCATCGCCCGGGCGCTCGCGGACACCGCCGCGACGATGACGCAGAGCGAGGCCGTGATCGGCACGGCGCGCTACCTGTCACCCGAGCAGGCCCAGGGCGCCTCGGTCGACGCCCGGTCCGACCTCTACTCGGCCGGCTGCCTGTTCTACGAGCTGCTGGCCGGTCGGACACCGTTCGTCGGTGAGCCGGTGTCCTTGGTCTACCAGCACATCGGCGAGCAGCCGCTGCCGCCGTCGGCCTACCAGCCGGAGGTTCCGGCCGCGCTCGACGCGGTCGCGCTGCACGCGCTGGTCAAGGACCGGGCGCACCGCTACCAGCGGGCCAGCGAGTTCCGCGCGGACCTGCAGGCAGCCCGGTCCGGCCGCATGGTCAGCGCCGCGGCCCGGCACACGGCGGCGTCGATGGCCGGGGTGGCCGCCGGGACCGCCGGGGCCGGCGACGCCGGCGCCACCCAGCAGCTCGGCTCGGACACCGCCACACAGCGGTTCGGCGCCCGCGAGGGGACGGCGGCCGGTGCCGCCGGAGCGGCGGGTGCGGCCGGTCGGGAGCCGGTGCCGGGCGACGACGCGCACCACACGGCGCCGATCCCGCTCGAGGGCCGGGAGCGCCGGCGCCGCTGGCCGTGGGTGCTGCTCGTGCTGCTGCTCATCGCCTCGCTCGGTGTCCTCGGCTACGGCGCCAACCGCTGGATGGTCGCCAACCAGACACCCGAGAAGCTCTTCCCCAACGTGGTGGGGATGAGCCGGCAGGCGGCGATCGCCAAGATCAAGGCGCGCGACTTCACCCAGCGCCCGGATGTGCAACACCGACCAGACGACGCGGAGAAGGGCCAGGTCATCGACCAGGACCCCGACCCCGGGCAGACGGTCGCCGTCGACATCGACAGCACGATCATCGTCTCGAGCGGTCCGGACACCAGCACGATTCCGCCGGTCGTCGGCTCCGACCTGCCGTCGGCGCGCACCATGCTGCAGAACGCCGGGCTCAAGGTCGGGCAGGTGAGCCGGGAGAACGACCCCGACGCCACCAGGGGCAACGTGCTCGACAGCGACCCCGACCCGGGCCAGGAGCTGCACGTCGGCTCCCCGGTCAACCTCGTCGTGGCGACCGGGAAGATGACCGTCCCCTCCGTCCTCGGGGAGGACCTCAACAGCGCGACCCGGGCGCTCGACCAGGCCGGCTTCGACGCCGAGGTGGACTACGTCGAGTCGTCCCAGGAGCCGAACACGGTCATCGGCCAGACCCACGCCGGGGACACCCGGAAGATCGGGTCCACGATCAAGCTCACCATCGCGATGGCGCCGCCGGAGACGCGGACGATCACCGAGACCCAGTCCCCGAGCTCCACGTCGTCGCCCACCTCGACCGAGCCGTCCCCCACCTCGACGACGAGCGAGCCGACCCCGACCTCGACCTCGCCGGACAGCCCGACCACGACGAAGACCCCGCCCGGGAGGAAGGGCCCGCCGCCCCCCGGCAAGGGCGGGCCCTAGGCCGGGCGTCGACCTCGCAGTCGGCGATCGCCGGGGACATGCCCTCGGGGCCGTCCCGGTCAGTGGGCGTCGTGGACCAGCGGTGCCAACCCGGCGGACCGCTCCACGGCGTCGGCCGACCCGCACCGGACCAGCCAGTTGGCGAGCAGCCGGTGCCCGCCCTCGGTGAGCACGCTCTCCGGGTGGAACTGCACGCCCTCCAGCGGCAGGTCCCGGTGGCGCACCGCCATCACGATCCCCGACGGCGTCTCCCCGTGGACCACCAGCTCGTCCGGCACCGTCGGCCGGTCGATCGTCAGCGAGTGGTAGCGCGTCGCCGTGAACGGGGAGGTGAGCCCCTCGAGCACACCAGAGCCGTCGTGCACCACCGTGGACGTCTTGCCGTGCAGCAGCTCGGGGGCCCGCACCACCTCGGCACCGAACACCGCCCCGAGCGCCTGGTGCCCGAGGCAGACCCCGAGCATCGGCTGGCGCCGCCGGCCACACGCCTCGATCACCGACATGGACACCCCGGCCCCCTGCGGCGTGCCCGGTCCCGGCGAGACGAGCACCCCGTCGTGGTCGGCACCCGCGTCGCCCGGCACCGCGTCGTTGCGCACCACGTCGCACTCGGCCCCCAGCTGCTGCAGGTAGCCGACGATCGTGAAGACGAAGCTGTCGTAGTTGTCGATCACGAGGACGCGGGTCACGCGGTCAAGGGTCTCACCCGTGCGTGCCCGCGCCCACCACGGTCGCGTGCGGCAGGTCGAGCGACCCCTCGTATGACGGGAAGCTCGCCCTCCGCTGGGAGGTGACCTGGTAACCCAGACCCAGCAGGTCGACATACTGTCGGTAGATCTGGACCTGCCGGTCCTGCTGGAGCGAGGCCTTCATCCCCTGGACGTCGCCGATGGCGCGGATCGTGTAGGGCGGGGAGTAGACGCGACCCTGCAGGATGAGGGTGTTGCCGACACAGCGGACCGCGCTGGTGGAGATGACCCGCTGGTCCTGCAGCATCATCGCCTCGGCACCGCCCCGCCAGAGGGCGTTGACGACGGCTTGGACGTCCTGCTGGTGGACCACCGCGTCGTCGACCGTGTAGGGCTTCGGGATCTCGCTCGCCTGCAGGTGGGCGTCGTCGAGGGTGACCGTGATCGCGGGGCCGGCGACGGCGTGGGTGCCCGCCACCGGTGCGAGGTCGGTGCTCTTCGCCGTGATCCGCTCGAGCCGGGCGCTGCCCGGAGCGCGCTGGCGGGAGATCCGGTCCACGTCGCTGCGCAGCTGCTGCGCCTCGTGGGCCTTGGCCTCGACCCGGTCGGTCTGCCCGCGGATCACGTCGGCGAGGTCGACGCCGTTGTTGCGCAGGCTGGTGCCGCCGGCGATCGTGGCGCTCGTCGCGAACAGGACGCCGGCGAGCGCGCACACCACCGGGACGAGGACCGACCACGGCCCGCGCGGCCGGCGGGTGAGGAAGCGGGTCATCCGGCGGCGGGAGGTCGACATGCGCCCTCCTGTCGTCGGGAACGGGCAGCATCTACGCTAGATCACGAACGTGCTGCCCCCAAGGCAGCACGCGTCCACCACCGACGCCCAGCAGCGCCGATCGAGCGAGGAGAACGCCGTGCCGGAGTCCAAGGGTCGTCCCAAGGCCAGGGCCAAGGCGGCAGCCGGCCGCGAGGAGGCCGCTCGCCAGGCGCGCAAGCCGGAGCCCAACCCGCCGTGGTTCGTCCCCGTGATGTGCGCCCTGATGATCATCGGCCTGCTCTGGGTGGCGACCTTCTACATCACCGAGTCGCGGTTCCCGATCGGCCCGCTCGGCTACTGGAACCTGATGATCGGCTTCGCACTCATGCTGGCCGGGTTCCTGATGACCACCCGCTGGCGCTGACCGGCTCCTGCCCCTGACCGCCCGCGGGCCTTGACCGGCTCCCGGGGTCGGCCGAACCGATGAGGAACGGGTCGGCCGTACGGCCACATCTTTACTATTCCTTTACTCTTTCCTGACTTCTTCTTGAAAGAGTCTGGTCTGCGCGCATCGCGCCGCCTAGCGTCCACCACAGGTCCTCCCCCGCGGAGGTCCGTGTGACGGTCCCGGGGGACGGGACTGCTGGAGACGAACGGTCCCGGGGAGGGACCGATGGGGGGCACGATGTCCGACATCGTCGATCCACGGCGAGAGGCCGACCCGTGGGCGAGGGGGGCGCGCTCGGTGGTCGCGCTGCTGCCGGCGCACGACGAGGCGCACGGCATCACGGCGGCGGTGCGGGGCGTGCAGCAGCAGAGCGTGCCGCCGGACCGCGTCGTCGTGGTGTGCGACAACTGCACCGACGACACGGCACAGGTGGCGCGACGCGCCGGTGCCGAGGTCCTCGAGACCGTCGGCAACACCGACAAGAAGGCCGGAGCACTGAACCAGGCGCTGGCGACGTTGCTGCCCGAGCTCGCGGCCAACGACGTGGTGCTGGTCCAGGACGCGGACTCCGTCCTCGCACCCGACTTCCTGCAGACCGCCCTGACCCGGATCTCGGCCGGGGCGGACGCCGTCGGCGGGGTGTTCCTCGCCCAGCGACCCACGAACCTGCTTGAGCACTTCCAGGCCAACGAGTACGCCCGGTACGCCCGCGAGCTCTCCCGGTCCGGGCGCGTCATGGTGCTGACCGGAACCGCCGCGGCGGTGCGGGCGGTCGCCCTGCGCGACCTGGCCGGTGCCCGCGGGCGGGTGCTGCCGGGGAACCGCGGCGACGTCTACGACCGGCACGCGCTGACCGAGGACAACGAGCTGACCCTGGCCCTGAAGTCGCGGGGCCGGCAGCTGGTGTCCCCGCTGGCCTGCGGTGTCTCGACCGAGGTGATGCCGACTCCCGCTGACCTGATGCGCCAGCGGGTGCGCTGGTACCGGGGCGCGATCGACAACCTGCGCGCCTACGGGTGGACGCCGGTCACCCGCCGCTACTGGGGTCAGCAGGCGATGCTCGCCCTGGGCGTGGTGGCCATGTGGCTCTACGTCGTGATGACGGCGCTCACCCTCGTCACCGGCACCTTCAGCTTCCACCCGATGTGGGCGTGGGTGGGGCTCGCCTTCTGGCTCGAGCGCATGGTGACCGTCCGCCGCTCGACCCGCACCGGCCGGCTGCTCGCCGCCCTGTTCCTGCCGGAGCTGGTGTACGAGGCGTTCCTGCAGGTGGCCTTCGTCCGGGCCCTGGCGCAGTCGCTCGGCCGCGCCGAGGCCCGTTGGTACCACGTCGCCGTGCCGGAGTAGGACAGCCGGAGTAGGACAGCCGGAGCAGGACAGCCGGAGCAGGACAGCCGGAGCAGGAAGGCCCGAGTAGGGAAAGGAGGAGCAGATGTACACCCACACCGCAGCAGGGATGTCCAGCGCCGGTGGCGTGCTGGCCTTCGCCGGCAGTGAGAGCATCTGGCTGGGCCTGGGCGCGTTCGCGCTCCTGGCCGCGGCGTCGGCGGTGAGCCGGCTCCTGCCGCGCCACGCCCGCGCCTGAGGACGCGCGCCGCACCGGAATCACAGCCATGTAGTTTTCCCCAGACTGGGGACAACCTGTGGACAACCGTGCTCTCAGAAGGGCAGGTCGACGGTCGCGTAGCGCAGCCACGCCAGCACGCCGGCGAGCACGAGCACCGCGACCAGCAGCGGGACCTGCAGCCGTTGCCGCCACTGGGGCGCCCGCGGCGAGGTCCACGCGATCACCCCGCCGCAGAGCAGGCCGGTCACCGCGCCGCCCACGTGGGCCTGCCAGGCGATGCCGGGCACGAGGAATCCGAGCACGGCGTTGATGACGAGGATCGCGATGATCCCACTGCTCGAGCGGCCCAGGTGCCGGTTGATGACGAACAGGGCGAGGAACAGGCCGAACACCGCGCCGGAGGCTCCGACGGTCGGCGTGATCCAGCCGGGCCGCTGGTCGGCCGCCCCGAAGTTGGTCGAGGCGAACAGCAGGTAGCCGACGGAGCCGCCGATGGCGCTGATCAGGTACAGCGCCAGGAAGCGGACCCGGCCGAGCAGCGGCTCGAGGTACTGGCCGAGGATCCACAGGGCGTACATGTTGAACCCGATGTGCCAGATGTTGCCGACCCCGGGGGCGTGCACGAACGCCGCGGTGATGAACCGCCACGGCTCGCTGTCGCCCTGCAGCGGCGAGAACCACAGCTCCCGGGTGACGGTCGGGGTCGCGAGCTGGCCCAGCCAGACGAGCACGCAGATCCCGATGAGGGTGTAGGTCACCAGCGGGCGGGTGTCGCGGCTGGCACGGCCGCCGAGCGTGGTCCTGGTGGGGCGCGTGGCCCGGTTCGCCTCGCGGATGCAGTCGACGCACTGGATCCCGACGGCGGCGGGCCGCTGGCACTCGGGGCAGGTGGGCCGGCCGCAGCGCTGGCAGCGCACGTAGGAGACCCGGTCCGGGTGTCGCGGGCACACCGGTGCCTGCTGTTCCTGCTGGTGTGCCGGGGGCTCGCTCATCGTCGCTCGGTCGCCTCGTCGGGAAGGTCGGGTGGGTGGGCGAGCCGAGCCGGGAGGGCGCCGGCTCGGCTCGTACAGGGGGAACGAACGAGGGGCGGGATCAGTCCCGCTCGACGGTCACCGTGTCGATGACGACCGGCTCCACCGGGCGGTCCTGGGCCCCGGTCGGCACGCCGGCGATGGCGTCCACGACCTCGCGGCTCGGGCCGTCGGCCACCTCGCCGAAGATCGTGTGCTTGCCCTGCAGCCAGGTGGTCGCGCCGACGGTGACGAAGAACTGCGAGCCGTTGGTGCCCTTGCCGCCGCGCTTGCCGGCGTTGGCCATGGCCAGCATGTAGGGCTGGGTGAAGTCGCGGGCGGGGCTGATCTCGTCGTCGAAGGTGTAGCCGGGGCCGCCCATGCCCTGTCCGAGCGGGTCGCCGCCCTGGATCATGAAGCCGGGGATGATCCGGTGGAAGACGAGGCCGTCGTAGAACGGGGTCGGGTTCTGCCGGCCCGCGTCGTCGCGGTACTCCTTCTCGCCCGTCGCGAGACCCACGAAGTTCTCGACCGTCTGCGGTGCGTCGTTCGGGAACAGGGTGATGGTGATGTCGCCCTTGTTGGTGTGCAGCGTCACGTTCATGGTCGCCATCCTCGCACGCAGCCGACGGGCGTCCGCGTGCTGCGTCACGGGCCCGGTGGTCGGATGGGGGTCCGGCGGTGCAGGATGGGGACAGGAGAGATGCAGTGCCAACTGACCGGCAACTCGACAGGAGGACTCGAGTGTTCACTCGCAGGAGCAAGGCCGAGAAGGTGGGCGAGCAGGCGCAGGCCACGGCCGTCAAGACCGGGCACCAGGTCACGGACACGGTCCGCGAGCACGTCGCGCCCGCGCTGGCCGAGGGCACCGTGGCCGCCAAGGAGTGGGGCAAGCCCCGTGCCGAGGCCGCCTACGAGTGGTCCAAGCCGCGGGCCGAGGCGGCGGCGAAGGCGGCCAAGGACTGGGGCAAGCCGCGCGCGGAGGCCGCCTACGAGTGGTCCAAGCCACGGGCCGAGGCCGCCTACGAGTGGTCCCGCCCCCGCCTGGAGCACCAGATCGAGACGGCCGCTCCGAAGCTGGAGCAGGCCGTGGCCGCCGCCGGCCCGGCCGTCGACACCGCCCGGGACAAGATCGTCGACGACCTGCTGCCGAAGGTGCAGGCCGCCCTACACGAGCTGTCCGAGGGCAAGGGTGACGTCGCCCGACGCAGCAGCGCCGCGGCCGCCGTGCTCAGTGACGGGCAGGTCGGCAGGAAGCGCCGCGGCAAGGGCGGCATCGTCCTGATCGTGCTGGGAGTCCTCGCGGGAACGGGAGCCGCCGTGGCGGCATACCTGAAGAAGTCGCAGGCCAAGGAGGACCCGTGGGCGACGCCGCCGGCCGAGCCCTACGTGCCGCCGGCCACGACCTCGGGCGTGACGACCACCACCGCGACCGCGACCGGCACCGCCACGTCGGGGGCCGCCGGCAGCGGGCTGGCGACCGAGCTCGACGGGGCACCCGGCACCGGGACCGCCGCGTCGGACGCGACCGGCGCCGTCTCGCCGGCCGACGCGCAGGACATCCGTGACGTCGACGTCGACGCGCTCGGCAAGGACACGCCCGACAGCAACGTCACCGCGGACGACCTGGACAGCGACCTGGACGAGGGCGACGTCACGCGGCACCGCAACCGCAACGGCGACAACTGAGCCACCGGGCCCTGCGGCCCGCTACACGAATCTTTGGGACGTTTCCGCTGCTCCAGCAGCGGAAACGTCCCAAAGATCTGTCCCGGGGGTGGCGCGTCCGGGGTGGCGCGTCCGGGGTGGCGCGTCCGGCAGGCAGGCGGCAACGGCCTCGTCAGGCGGGGGTGACGGGGACCACGTCGGGGGCGCCGACCCGGGCGGCGTCGGCGGTCTCGTCGTCGGGCATCTGCTGGCTCTGCCGCTCGGCCTGTACGCGGGCGAGGTAGTGCTGCACCTCGAGCTCACGCTGGGCCGGTCCCCAGCCGAGCACCGGTGCCATCAGGTCGGCGACCAGCGGCGCGCAGCGGGTCCCCCGGTCGAAGGTCTCGATCGAGATCCGGGTGCGCCGGGTCAGCACGTCGTCGAGGTGGCGCGCTCCCTCGTGTGAGGTGGCGTAGACGACCTCGGCCCGCAGGTAGCCGTCCGCGCCCTCGAGCGGCTCACCGAGCGAGGGGTCCTGCGCCACGAGGGCGAGCACCTCGGTGACCAGTGAGCCGTAGCGGCCCAGCAGGTGCTCGATCCGCGCCTGGTGCAGGCCGCTGCGCTGGGCGAGGATCGCCCGCTGGTTCCACAGCGCCTCGTGGCCGTCGGCCCCGAGCAGCGGCACCTCGTCGGTGATGCAGGCCGGCACCCGCCGTCCGGCGGCCACCGACAGCCCGTGCACGGCCTCGTCGATCGCGTCCTTGGCCATGATCCGGTATGTCGTGTACTTGCCGCCCGCGACCACCACCAGTCCCGGCACGGTGTGGCTGACGGCGTGCTCCCGGGACAGCTTGCTCGTCGCCTCGGACTCCCCGGCCAGCAGCGGCCGGAGCCCGGCGTAGACGCCCTCGACGTCGGCCCGGCTGAGCGGGGTGGCGAGCACGGCGTTGACGTGCCGCAGCAGGTAGTCGATGTCCCGCTGGCTGGCCGCCGGGTGCGACTTGTCCAGGTCCCACTCGGTGTCGGTCGTGCCGATGATCCAGTGCCGCCCCCACGGGATGACGAACAGCACCGAGGTCTCGGTGCGCAGGATCAGCCCGGACTCGGAGCGGATCCGGTCGCGCGGCACGACCAGGTGGATCCCCTTCGAGGCGCGGACGTGGAACCGGCCGCGCTCCCCCGCGAAGGCCTGGGTCTCGTCGGTCCACACACCGGTGGCGTTGACCACCTGGCGGGCCCGCACCTCCAGCCGGCGGCCCGACTCCAGGTCGACCACCTCGGCGCCGGTGACCCGCTCCCCCTCCCGCAGCAGCCCGACCACCCGGGCGCGGGAGGCGACGTGCGCGCCGTAGGCAGCTGCCGTGCGGGCCAGGAACATCGTGTGCCGGGCGTCGTCGACCTGGGCGTCCCAGTACTGCACCGCCCCCACCAGCGCCTCCTTGCGCAGGGACGGGACCACCCGCAGCGCCCCACGGCGGGACAGGTGCCGGTGGTGCGGCACCCCCCTGCTGCGACCCGAGGCGAGACCGAGGGTGTCGTACAGCGCGAGCCCCGACCCGACATACGGACGCTCCCAGCCGCGGTGGGTCAGCGGGTAGAGGAACGGCACCGGCCGGACCAGGTGGGGGGCGAGCCGGGTCAGCAGCAGCGACCGCTCCCCGAGCGCTTCGGAGACGAGGGCGAAGTCGAGCATCTCCAGGTAGCGCAGGCCCCCGTGGATCAGCTTGCTGGAGCGGCTCGAGGTGCCCGAGGCGAAGTCGCGCTGCTCGACCAGCCCGACCCGCAGTCCGCGGGTGACCGCGTCCAGCGCCGCACCGGCCCCGACCACCCCGCCACCGATCACGAGGACGTCGAGCTCGGTGCCGTCGTGCGTGTCCAGAGCGGCCAGGGCGTGCTGGCGGGCCTCCGGCGACAGCGCCACCGCCCTCATCCACGCACCGACCGGACACGCGTGCGGAGAGCCATCCCGGGGGTTGTCGTGCAAGGTCGCTCGCGCAAGCCGTGTCCGGTCCTCACTGGTGGTCCTCCTCGTGGCGGTCGGTGTCCGCGGTGTTGGCGGTGTTGGCGGTGTCGGCGGTGTCGTCGTCGGGGTCGACCCAGTCCAGGGTCCGCTGCACCGCCCGGCGCCAGCGGGCGTGCCCGCGCTCGCGCTGCGCGTCGCTCCACTGCGGCTCCCAGCGCCGGTCCTCGCGCCAGTTGGCGCGCAGCTCGTCGGTGTCCTTCCAGAACCCGACCCCCAGGCCTGCGGCGTATGCCGCCCCCAGGGCCGTCGTCTCGCTCACCACCGGCCGGCTCACCGGGGTGCCGAGCACGTCGGCCTGGATCTGCATGCACAGCTCGTTGGCGGTGACCCCGCCGTCGACCTTGAGGCAGTCGATCCGCACCCCGGAGTCGGTGGTCATCGCGTCGGCGACGTCCTTGCTCTGGTAGCAGATCGCCTCCAGCGTGGCCCGGGCCAGGTGGGCGTTGGTGTGGTAGCGGGACAGCCCGACGATGGCGCCGCGGGCGTCGGAGCGCCAGTACGGCGCGAACAGCCCGGAGAACGCCGGCACGAAGTAGACCCCGCCGTTGTCCTCGACCTGCCGCGCGAGCGCCTCGGACTGGGCCGCGCCGGAGATGATGCCGAGCTGGTCGCGCAGCCACTGCACCGCCGAGCCGGTGACCGCGATCGATCCTTCGAGCGCGAAAACCGGTGCGGCGCCGGAGAACTGGTAGGCCACGGTCGTCAGCAGGCCGGACTCGCTGCGCACCGGCTCGGTGCCGGTGTTGAGCAGCAGGAAGTTGCCCGTGCCGTAGGTGTTCTTCGCCTCGCCGGGCGCGAAGCAGACCTGGCCGACCAGGGCCGCGTGCTGGTCGCCGAGGTCCCCGGTCAGGGGCACCTCACCGGAGAAGGGGCCGTGCGCGCGCGTGACGCCATACGGCTCGTCGGTGGGGACCGAGCTGGGGCGGATGGTGGGCAGCATCTGCCGGGGGATGCCGAAGAACCCGAGCAGCTCGTCGTCCCAGTCCAGGGTGCGCAGGTCCATCAGCATGGTGCGGCCGGCGTTCGTCACGTCGGTGACGTGCACCCCGCCGGCAGGATCCTTGCCGCCGCCGGTGAGGTGCCACAGCACCCAGGAGTCGGTGGTGCCGAACAGGGCGTCGCCGCGCTCGGCCGCCTCCCGCACCCCGTCGACGTGCTCGAGGATCCACTGCAGCTTGCCTCCGGCGAAGTAGGTGGCGGGCGGCAGCCCTGCCTTGTCCCGGATGACGTCCCCGCGCCCGTCCTGCTCCAGCCGACGCGCGATCCGGTCGGTCCGGGTGTCCTGCCAGACGATCGCGTTGTGGAAGGGGCGCCCGGTCCGCCGGTCCCAGACCACCGTGGTCTCGCGCTGGTTGGTGACCCCGACCGCCGCCAGGTCCCGCGCGGACAGCCGCGCCTTCGTCAGGGCGGTGCGGATCACGGCGCCGGTCCGCTCGACGATCTCGATCGGGTTGTGCTCGACCCAGCCGGCCCGCGGCAGGACCTGCTCGTGCTCGAGCTGGTGCCGGGCGACCTCCGCCCCGTCGTGGTCGAAGACCATGAAGCGGGTGCTCGTCGTGCCCTGGTCGACGGCCCCCACGAAGTCAGCCATGCCGCACACCCTGCCATGCTCGGCGGGCGTCTGCGGGGCGCCGGGCGGCACGTGCTCGCCTCGGGCCGCTTTGCGGGCTTCAGGCCGCTGATCCGGCGTCCGAAATCGGCCTGAGCCGAGCACCGGTGTGACCCGTGGGGTTCCCGTGACCGGTGATTCCTGCTAGCGTCCTGCGCGTTTGCTCGGGGCTTATACCACGGTTCTCTCTCGATAAGGCGCATTTCAGGTGAAGACTCGCAGTGTCATCGCCGCGGCGGCAGGAACGGTCACCGCGGGCGTGGCCCTCGGTGCCCCGGCCCCGGCAGCCCAGGCCACCCCGGCACCGCCGGCAGCGGCCCCCGTCCCCCGCACCGCACCGGCGCCCCGGGCGGTCCCACGCCCGGCCGCCGTGCCGGCCGTCCCGATCGTGACCCGGCCGGTGTGGCGGCACAACGTCAGCTACGGAGACCGCGGGCGCATCGTCAGGCGGATCCAGCGGATCGTCGGCGTGCGCGCCGACGGCATCTTCGGCCCGCACACCCGCCGCGCCGTCATCCGCTGGCAGGGCCGCCACGGGCTCGTCCGCGACGGCATCGTCGGCCCCCGGACCGCCGGCAAGATGGACATCCGCTCGGGTGGCGGCGGCTCCCGCGCCAGCCGGGGCGCGTCACACCACGCGCTGTGGACGCACAACGTGCGCTACGGCGCCCGCGGCGCGATCGTCCGCTCGGTCCAGCGGATCGTCGGCGTGCGCGCCGACGGCATCTTCGGGTCGCACACCCGCCGCGCCGTCGTCCGCTGGCAGGGCCGCCACGGCCTCGTCCGCGACGGCATCGTCGGCCCCCGCACCGCGGCGGCGATGGGCCTGCGCGGCGGCAGCGCGGCCGGCACCAACGCCTCCCGGGTGCCCGACCGCGCCTCGCGCAGCAGCAGCCGGACCGGCATCCGCCAGCGGATCATCCGGGCGGCCCGCGACAACCTCGGCGTCCGCTACACCTACGGCGGCGACAGCCCGAGCCAGGGCTTCGACTGCTCCGGCTACGTCAAGTACGTCCTGGGCCGGGCGGGCATCGACATCTCCGCCCGCACCGCCGCCGCCCAGCAGGGCACCTTCAGCGGCACCTCGAACCCGAGGCCGGGCGACCTCGTCTTCTTCGGGTCGCCCGCCTACCACGTCGGCATCTACGCCGGCGGCGGCCAGATGTACACCGCCCACAAGCCCGGTCACCCCAGCACGCTGACCCGGCTGTGGAACGGCGTCTCCGGCTTCGGCAACGTCCTGCGCCGCTGACGCGCGCCCCACCTCTCTCCGGGGGGTTGGTCAGGCGGTGCGCACGTCCCGGCGGCGGAAGGCGACGACCCCGACCGCCAGCAGCACCGCCACGGCGACCAGCAGCTCGAGCAGTGCCGGCCAGGACAGCGCGGCGACCGGGAGCATCGGCACGTGGCCGAACGGGGACAGGTCGAGCACCCACGCGGGCAGCTGCAGCAGGGGGCCGAACAGCATGACGGCGGCGCAGAAGGCCAACCCCGCCCAGCCGAGCAGCGCCCAGCGCCCGACGAGGCCGTACAGCGCCACGGTCACCGCGACGAGCGCCCAGACCGCGGGCAGGTAGGCCACCGTCGCCGCCGTCAGCGGCCCGACCCTCGTCCAGTCCCCGGTCGTGGCGCCGTAGCCGACGCCCGCGCCGAGGCCGCCCAGTACCACGACGAGGCCCGTCCCGGCGAGGGCCACCGCGACGTGGCCGGTCAGCCAGCGCCACCTGGGCAGGCCGGCGGCGAGCAGGCTCTCCACCCGCCCGGCACCCTCCTCGCCGCTCGCCCGCAGCCCGGCCTGCACGGCATACCCGCCGGCGACCAGGGCGAGCAGCAGGCAGGCGGTGGCGTAGAAGGAGTCGACCAGCGGTCCGCCGGCCTGGGCCATCATCTCGGTGACCTCGCTGCTGTCGCCGAGAGCGCCGCGCACGTCGGAGCCGATCGAG
The DNA here is from genome assembly GCA_035690725.1 of Segeticoccus sp. Taxonomy (GTDB): domain Bacteria; phylum Actinomycetota; class Actinomycetes; order Actinomycetales; family Dermatophilaceae; genus DASSKF01. The sequence continues at coordinate 8,963 of DASSKF010000065.1, read as the reverse complement.
CCGTACGCCAGGCCCATGAGCAGCAGACCGGCCGCCCAGCCGGCGAGGGCCCCGCGCTGCAGCCGCCAGGCGAGTCCGAGGCTTCCGCGCAGGCCCCGTCCGGCGCGTGCCGGGCCGGGCCGGGCCGGCCACAGCCCGTGCCCGATGTCGCGGTGGTCCAGCACGCGCACCGCGACGAGCCAGAGCCCCCCGGCCACCGCCACGGACAGCGCGGCCGGCCACCAGACCTCGCCGGCGTAGGCACGCATCGCCTGTCCCCAGCCGATGGGGGACAGCCACGAGGCGATGCCGCTGCTCACGTCCCCGATCGCCCGCAGGACGTAGGCGACGCCGAGCGCGGATGCGGTGATCCCGTAGACACTGCGCACCCCCTGGGTGAGCTGGGCCGCGACGAGCGCGACCCCGCCGAAGACGAGGCCGGCCACCCCGGCGGCGACGCCCAGGGCCCACGAGCCGGCCCCCGGCAGGTCGGACGCGACGAGGCTGACAGCCACCCCGAGGGCGAGCAGCAGGTTGGCGAGGGCCACCACGACGACGGTCGCGAGGACGGGCGCATGGCGACCGACCACGCCCGAGCGCACGAGCTCGTCGCGGCCGGTTTCCTCCTCGGCGCGGGTGTGCCGGCCGACGAGGAACATGCTCATCAGCCCTGCGAGGATCGCCCCGTAGGCGCTGACCTGCCACGCGACCTGGCCGCCCAGGGTGTCCAGGGCCCGGGCCGGGCCGGTCATCGCCACGAGCGCGGCGTTGCCGCCCATGCTCGCCGCCGCTCGGTCGAGCGCGGCCTGGGTCGGGTAGGTCTGGGCGAGACCCACCGCCTGTGACCAGTAGAGGACCGCGCCGCCGAGGACCCAGGCGGCCAGCGTCCAGCGGTCCCGGCGCAGGAAGAACCGCACCAGGGTGCCGGTCCCGACGGCAGCACTCACGGCGTGCTCCCGGTCACGTCGCCGTAGTGCCGCAGGAACAGCTCCTCCAGCGTCGGGGGCGTGCTGGTCAGCGCCGCGACCCCGACCGCGGTCAGCCGTGCGAGCAGGTCGCCGAGCCGGGCGGATTCGACCTCGCAGGTCACCTTCGTGCCGTCCACCTCGAGGGCGTGTATGCCGTCCACGCTCGCCAGGTCGCCCGGCACCGGGGCCCGCAGCTCGGCGGAGACATGGGTGCGGGTCAGGTGGCGCAGCTGCGTCAGGGTTCCCGACTCCACGACGCGGCCGGCGCGGATGATGCTCACCCGGTCGCACAGCTGCTCGACCTCGGACAGGATGTGGCTGGACAGCAGCACGGTGCGTCCCTCGCCCGTGGCCTCGCCGATGCACTGCTGGAAGACGGCCTCCATCAGCGGGTCCAGCCCCGAGGTGGGCTCGTCGAGGACGAGCAGCTCGACGTCGGAGGCGAGCGCGGCGACGAGGGCGACCTTCTGCCGGTTGCCCTTGGAGTAGGTGCGGGCCTTCTTGCGCGGGTCCAGCTCGAACCGGTCGAGCAGCTCGGACCGGCGTGCCTCGTCGAGCCCGCCGCGGAGCCGGCCGAGCAGGTCGATCACCTCGCCGCCGGTCAGGCCGGGCCACAGGCTCACGTCACCGGGGACGTAGGCCAGCCGCCGGTGCAACGCGGCCGCGTCGTGCCAGACGTCGCCGCCGAGCAGCCGGACGACGCCGGCGTCGGCGCGCAGCAGCCCGAGCAGCACCCGGATCGTCGTGGACTTGCCGGCACCGTTCGGGCCGAGGAAGCCGTGCACCTCGCCGGTCCGCACGGTGAGGTCGAGGTCGTCGAGGGCGACGGTGCGGCCGAAGCGCTTGGTGAGGTGGTGGACCGCGATCGCGGTCTCGCTGGTGGTCATGGCGACATCATGACACTAGTTTCAGAAATTTGTGAAGCTTCTCAAGTATGGATAGATTGGCCGCACGGCATCAGGAGGAGGACGAGCGCGTGAGCCAGGCACACGGCATACCACCGGGCGCGGGGGACCCTCCCGCAGGGCGCGGGACACCGGCCGAAGAGGGACGGGTGGCGGCGCGGGCCGACTTCGTGGAGCACATGGCCGACGAGCTGACCCGGGCCGGGATGCAGCGGATGGCGAGCCGGGTCATGGCCGCGGTGATGTCGAGCGACGACGGGCAGATGACCGCGGCCGAGCTCGGTGAGCTGCTGCGGGCGAGCCCGGCGGCGATCTCGGGGGCGGTGCGCTACCTCGAGCAGGTCGACATGGTGCGGCGCTCGCGCGAGCCGGGATCGCGGCGGGACCACTTCACGATGACCAGCGACGTCTGGTACGAGGCGCTCGCGCACAAGGACGGGGTGCTCGAGGCCTGGCGCAGGACCATGGCCGACGGGGCGCGGGCCCTTGGCCCGGGCACGCCGGCCGGGCGGCGGCTGGTCGAGATGCGGGAGTTCTTCGGGTTCATGGAGCGCGAGGTGACCGAGATGATGCGGCGCTGGCACGAGTACCGCGCGACCCTCGACCTCTGACCCCACCCCCGGACTGCCGACCGGACACGCGTTCGGCGAGCGCACTCGGCCGAATGAGCCGTGTCGGCTCGCGCAACGCGTGTCCGGTCGGCAGGGGGCAGGCCGGACCCTCGCCGTCCCCACCACCTGCCAGTAGGCTCCCCGGGGTGAACGTCATCTTCGTCGAGCCGAACTTCCCGGCGAACCAGCGCCAGTTCGTCCGCGCACTCGCCCAGGTCGGCGCCGACGTCATCGGCGTCGGCGAGACCCCGTGGGAGTGGCTCGACGACGAGCTGCGCGGCTGGATGGGCCGCTACGAGCACATCGGCTCGGTCACCGACGTCGGCGCGCTGACCGCCTGCGTCCAGCACATCCAGGGTGACGTCTGGGTCGACCGGCTCGAGGCCACCGTGGAGTCGCACACCATGCCGGCGGCTCAGGTCAGGGAGGCGACCGGCATCCCGGGCACGTCGGTGCACACCACGTGGCTGTGCCGCGACAAGCCCTCGATGAAGCAGGCGCTGCGCGAGGCCGGCGTCCCGACTGCCGCCTCGACGGGCGCGGACGACGCCGAGCAGGTCCGGGAGTTCGCCCGGCAGATCGGCTACCCGCTGATCCTCAAGCCCCGCAGCGGTGCCGGTGCGGCCGGGACGGTCAGGGTCGACAACGACACGCAGCTGGCCGACGCGCTGGACCACTACGGCGAGTCCGGGATCGGCTCGATCGCGGTGGAGGAGTTCGTCGAGGGCCACGAGGGCTTCTACGACACGGTCTCGGTGGACGGCCGGATCGAGCTCGACTTCGTCTCCCACTACTACCCGGGCGTGCTCGAGGCGATGCGGACCCGGTGGATCTCGCCGCAGTTCATCTGCACCAACCGGATCGACAGCGCCGGCGACTACGGGGAGCTGCGCGACCTCGGCGCGAGGGTCAACGAGGCACTCGGCATCGGCACCTCGGCGACGCACATGGAGTGGTTCTTCGGGCCGAAGGGCTTGCGCTTCAGCGAGATCGGCGCCCGGCCGCCCGGCGTCGGCTGCTGGGACCTCTACGCCGCCGCCAACGACATGGACATCTACGTCGGCTGGGCCAACGCCGTCGTCCACGGACACACCCACCTGCACCCGTCCCGGCAGTACTCCGCCGGCATCATCGCGCTGCGCCCCGACCGCGACGGCACGATCCACGGCTACTCGGGGCTCGAGGAGGTCGACGACCGCTACGGCTCGTGGGTGATCGACGCCCACCTGCCCGCGCCCGGCACGCCGACCCAGGCGGTCGAGGCGGGCTACATGGCCAACGCCTGGATGCGCCTCAAGCACCCCGACTACGACACCCTCCGCGGGATGCTGGACGACGTCGGCCGGACCGTGCACGTGCACGCCGGCTGAGCACGCATGCTCCTCCTCCCCTCGGTGTGCCGGGCACGGCCGTCCGCATGAACGTCACCCTGCTCGGCCCGCAGCGCCGTCCCCGCCTGGCCACCGTGGTGCGGACCCTCGGCCTGCACGGTCCGTTCGCCACCGTCACCGCCGGCTGGCAGGAGCGGGAACCCGAGGACGCCGAGCTCGACCGGCTCCTCGACGGGCAGAGCCGCAACCTGGCCCTGTGGACGCGCTGGCAGGACGTCATCGAGCGCGACCACGAGTTCGCCGACGCCCACCGGCACCGCCGGGCGGTGCTCGAGGAGACCCAGGAGTGCTACCTGCTCGGCCTCGACCACGCCGTCGACGCGCTGCTGGAGCTGGAGCGGCGCCCCGTCCGCAACCCCCAGGTCCGCGACGCCGCCGTCCGCGAGGCCGAGTGGGTGATCCGCAGGCTCGACGAGCGCCACCTGCAGCGGGTCCAGGCGATCCACGACGAGTTTCATGACCGGTGGCGGCCGCACGAGCGTGACGTCATCGCCCGCCACCGGGCCGAGACAGCCGAGATCCTCGGCGACGCAACGGCGCTCGTGATCACCGGTGGCCACGTCGGCGTGCTGCTCGACGTGCTGCACCTGTTCAACGTCCGCCCGTCCCTGGCCGACACGCTGCAGGTCATCGCGTGGTCGGCCGGCGCGATGGCGCTCACCGACCGGGTGGTCCTCTTCCACGACCGGGCGGCCCACGGCCCCACCGTCGCCGAGGTGTATGACGCGGGGCTGGGGGTCGTGCGCGACGTCGTCGCCCTGCCCCATGCCCGCCGCCGGCTGCGGATCGACGATGCCGGCCGGATGGGTGTGTTCGCACGGCGTTTCGCACCCGCACAGTGCCTCGTGCTCACGGACGGCGCCCGGGTCGACCTCCGGCCCGGTGGGTCCCTGCCGCCCGGCGCCCAGGTGCTGCACACCGACGGGACGCTGGGGGAGACGGCATGAGGCACGGCACACCGGCGGGACCGCCCCCGGGGGCACCACGGTGAGCGCCAAGCGGCGCAAGCTTGCGATCAACCGCCTCCGCGAGCGAAAGCCGTTGGACGAGGCGGCGATCGACCGGTTCCTCAAGCGGCACGAGGTGCCGGTCGTCGAGGGCGTCAAGTGCACCTTCCTGTGGCGGGGCGACGTGGACGAGGTGCACCTGACCCACCGGATCGTCAACCAGCCGCAACGGGTTCCGCTGCGGCGGATCGCAGGGACGTCCTTGTGGTTCACGGTGATCGAGCTGCCCGAGGGGTCGCGGGTGGAGTACCAGCTCGAGGTCCGCCGCGGTGACCACACCGAGCACGTCAACGACCCGCTGAACCCGCACGTCGCGCACAGCCCGGTCGGCTCGTCGTCGGTGTGCCAGGCCGAGGGCTACGTCACCCCTGACTGGACCCAACCCGACCCGGACGCCCGGCCCGGGGAGCTCGTGGACTTCCAGCTGCACAGCCGCGCGCTGCGACGCGACGTCAGCTGTACCGCATACCTGCCGGCGAGGTTCCGGCGCACGACCAGGTACCCGCTGCTCGTCGTCCACGACGGCCACGACTACCTGGACTATGCGTCGATGAAGACGGTGCTGGACAACCTGATCCACCGGCTCGACCTCGCCGAGACGATCGTGGTGTTCAGCGACCCGGGGGACCGGCTCGTGGAGTACGCGAACAGCGCCAAGCACGCCCGGCACGTCGTCACCGAGCTGGTGCCGCACGTGGAGGAGCAGCTGCCGCTGGTCGGGGCACCGGGCGGGCGGTGCCTGATGGGGTCCAGCTTCGGTGCGGTCGCGTCGCTGTCCACCGCCTACCGGCACCCCGGGTTCTTCGGTTCGCTGCTGGTGCAGTCCGGTTCGTTCGTGTTCACCGACATCGGGACGGAACACGGTGGCGGGCCGGCGTTCGACCCGGTGGTGAAGTTCATGAACCGCTTCCGGGCCCGCCCCGTGCGGGTGGCGGACCAGGTGTTCCAGTCCTGCGGGATCTACGAGCCGCTCATCGTGCCGAACCGCTCGATGGTGCCCGTCTTCCGACAGACCGGCATGACCGTGCGCTACGTCGAGGCGCGGGACGGGCACAGCTGGGAGGACTGGCGTGACCGGCTGCGCGACGGGCTGTCCTGGACCTATCCGGGACCGCAGAAGTTCGTGTACGAATAGAGCCTCACACCCAGCAGCCGGGAGGGCGCGCATGAAGGTCCGCGAGCAGTGGCACTCGCCGAGGATGGACCGGGAGGTCAGCCTGGTGCGGTGGGGCACCTTCGGCGCCCCGGTGCTCGTGTTCCCGACGGCGGGCGGGGACTGCGAGGAGATCGAGCGGCACGGTGTCGTGGACGCGTGCGGTGGCCTGCTCGAGGCGGGGCGGATCAAGCTCTACTCGTGCGACAGCTTGGCCGGCCGGGCGCTGCTGGAGAAGCACGGCGACGACGAGTACCGCGCGCACGTGCTGAACCTCTTCCACGAGACGATCCGCGAGGAGGTCGTGCCGGCGATCTTCACCGACTGCAACGGGCCGCAGCCGGTCCTGGCCGCCGGCGCGTCGATCGGCGCGTTCAACGCGGTGGCCATGGTGTGCCGCTACCCGGACATCTTCCACCGCGCGGTCGGGATGAGCGGCACCTACACGATCGACCGGTTCTACCCGCACTGGTCCTACGACCTGTACTTCTCCGCCCCCACCGAGTTCATCCCCGGGCTGTCCGGCCACCTGCTCACCATGTTGCAGCAGCGGATGATCATCCTCGCCACCGGTGAGGGGGAGTGGGAGGACGTGGGCGAGTCGTGGCTGATGGCGGACGTGCTCGGCGGCAAGGGCATCCCCAACCGGGTCGACAACTGGGGGCCGGACTGGAAGCACGACTGGGAGACCTGGCGGGCGATGCTGCCGCAGTACCTCGTCGAGCTGACCTGAGCACCTCGCGCGTGACGAGGGGCCACCGCGGCCCGGCGCCCGCGTGGTACAAGGGCCCATGGGCGCGACACGGGGGAGCAGCGGGCAGGCTCCGATCAGCGAGGACGACGACCTCCTCTACCGGACCTGCCTGGAGAACGGCCCCCTGTCGGTCAGCGACCTCGCCGAGCACCTGCAGTGGGCCACACCGACCGTGGAACGGCGGCTCGGTGAGCTGCGCCGGCTCGGGCTGGTGGGACACGGCGACGGGCTGGTGCACGCCCTGCCCCCGCGCGCGCCCCTGCACGGACTCGCGGCCGACCTCGAGTCGGCGGCGGTCGAGGCACGCCGCCGGGCCGTCGCCTGGGCGCAGATGTGGCACCAGTACCGCGAGCGCGCCCCCTACCTGGAGGTGCTCGAGACCGACGAGTCGGCCGCGGCCGCCGACGACGGGGTGGTCCGGTCGGCCCAGCGGCAGGTGCGCGGCCTGCAGGTCGGGCCCATCTGGGCGGGCACGAAACGGCCGGCGCACAAGGTCGCCGACGGCTTCTTCGAGGCGGCCGAGCGCGGGGTCCGCTTCCGCGTCGTCTACGGCATCGACATCCTGCGCGACCCGCAGGGGCTGGCCGCGGTGCAGGCCTGTGTCGCCGCCGGCGAGGAGGCCCGCGTCTTCCCCGACGTCCCGCTCAACCTGTCCATCGCCGACGACCGGCTCGCCGTGATCACCGTGCCGGGGGACACCGAGAACCGGCGCAACGCGGTCGTCGTCCACCCGTCCGGCCTGCTCGAGGCGCTGACGTCGGTGTTCGAGTCCTACTGGCGGATGGCCGTGCCCGTCTCCGCGGAAGGCCCCACCGGCGAGCGGGAGCCGCCGGACCGGCACACCCGCCGGCTGCTGGCCTACCTCGGCGCGGGGCTGACCGACGAGTCGATCGCCCGGGAGCTCGGTGTCAGCGAACGGACCGTCGGCCGCCGGATCGCCCGGCTGCAGGAGCTGCTCGGCGCGAGCAGCCGGTTCCAGCTCGGCAGCCAGGCCACGCGGCGCGGGTGGATCTAGCCCCGTGGGGGGACCAGATCCACCCGTGCTCACGGCATACCGCGTGGTGGTGCGTCAGCTCGCGTCAGGGGCCACGATCTGCGGCAGCGCCTGCTCGAACTTGGCGTCGAACGCGAGTGCCGGCAGCTTGTGGCCCTCGTTCGGCGCGGCCTCGATGACGTTCACCGCGAACTGCGAGCTCTTGAGCCGCTGGTTGGGCGTGCCGTGGTGGCCGCTGCTGGCGAAGCTGCAGTCCCCGACGTTGTAGAACGACTTCTGCACGTCGAGGGTGCGCTGGGCGTTCAGCGACGTGCCGCGGGCGTGGACCACGAAGTAGGTGCCGAACGCGTCCGCCATCAGCTCGGTGCGCCGGGTCGCCTCGGGGCCGGTGAGCGGGGAGTCGAACAGGTTCTTGGCGTACTGCACCTGGTGGCCGTACTCGTGCGCGAGGACGCCCAGGGGTGCGGCCTTGTCGCCGAGGCCGATCCCGCGCATCCCCTGCAGGATGCCGTCGCCGACGATGATCCGCTTGGTCAGGCCGAGCTCCTCGACGTCCTGCGGTGCGGGGTCGAAGGCGAAGGCGTTGAACGTGAAGTAGGGGTTCTCCCCGCCCTCCATGCCCGGGTCGGACAGCACGATGTCCTGCACGAGCTCGGCGTAGCTCAGCGCCGTCGCGTGGTCCATCCCGTAGAGGACCTCGTAGACGTGCGTGATCCGGTCGAGGTCCTGGTAGACGTCACCGTGCATCGGGATGAGCTGGATGTCGGAGCCGTCGAAGTCCCAGAACCGCTTGAGGTTCTTCATCTCCCGGTTCAGCTCGTTGGTGTAGGAGCCGTCGATGCCGAAGACGTTGTCCTTGCTCTGCTGGCCGAACAGCAGAGCGTCGTAGGTCGGGATCTGGTCGCCGCCGAACAGCGACAGCAGGAGCAGGTTGATGCCGTTGACGTCGCTCATCTCGTTGCTCAGCCAGTCCCGCAGCGGCGTGCTCTGACACTGGTAGTCGTCCGGGTTGATGAGGCTCTGCGACTGCTCGAACCAGGTGGTGCCGGTCAGGCCGTACTTCTCCTGCTTCGCCGCGACGGTGCGCTCCCAGTCGGCCGGGAGCTTCGCTGCCGCCGCGTGGATCCGCGCCTTCAGCGCCGGGTCGAGGTTGCTCTGCGCCAGCAGCGCATCGACCCGCTGTTGCAGGGAGCCGTCCGAC
>DASSKF010000064.1:0-5718 GCA_035690725.1 Segeticoccus sp. | reverse complement strand
GTCGTCGAGCGCGGCCTTCCAGTTGAACGACGGCGAGCAGTTGTACGCCAGCATCTGGTCCGGGAAGTCCCGGTGGATCTCGTCGGCGAACTCCTTGGCGAGGCCGAGGTCGGGGGTGCCGGTCTCGACCCAGATGAGGTCGGCATACGGCGCGTAGGCCCGCGCCCGGGCGAGGACGGGCTCGATCCCGCTGCGCACCCGGTGGAAGCCCTCACTCGTGCGCTCGCCGGTGCAGAACTCCTGGTCGACCGGGTCGACGTCGCTGGTGAGCAGGTCCGCGGCGAGGGCGTCGGTGCGGGCGACGATGAGCGAGGGGACGCCGAGGACGTCGGCGGCCAGCCGGGCCGAGGTGAGGGTGCGCACGTGCTGTGCCGTGGGGACGAGGACCTTGCCGCCCAGGTGGCCGCACTTCTTCTCCGAGGCGAGCTGGTCCTCGAAGTGCACCCCCGCGGCACCGGCCGCGATCATCGACTTCATCAGCTCGAAGACGTTGAGCGCCCCACCGAACCCGGCCTCGGCGTCGGCCACGATCGGCGCCATGAAATCGATCAGCTCGCCCTCCCCGTCGGTGGTGGACCACTGGATCTGGTCGGCGCGCTGGAGCGCGTTGTTGATCCGGCGCACGACGGCGGGCACCGAGTTGGCCGGGTAGAGGCTCTGGTCGGGGTAGGTCTGCCCCGCGAGGTTGGCGTCGGCGGCCACCTGCCACCCGGACAGGTAGATCGCCTCGAGGCCCGCCTTGACCTGTTGGACGGCCTGGTTGCCGGTCAGCGCACCGAGGGAGCGGACGAACGGCTTGGTGTGCAGGCCCTCCCACAGCCGCTCGGCGCCGCGGCGGGCCAGGGTGTGCTCCTCGACCACTGACCCGCGCAGCCGGACGACGTCCTCGGCGGTGTAGCGGCGCTCGACGCCCCGCCAGCGGGCGTTGGTGCCCCACTCGCGCTGCAGGTCGCGGGCCTGCTGCTGGAACGGCGTGAGCCCGAAGGGGTGCTCCCGCCCGTCGGGGCCGGGTTGCTCGGACTGGCTGGTGCGGTCGCGGGTCACGGTGGTCATCGGACGCCTCCTGTCGACGTGATCGGCTGGTAGTTGACACCGTCGCCGCTGTAACGCCGCGGTGACAGGGGAATCGCACGTCAAAAAGCCTCGAAATTGCGCTACCGTCGCGGAATGACGACGTCTGAGCCGCCCGGTCGCCTGCTGCCCTTCCGGCCGATGGGGGAGGAGGTCGCCTCGTGTCCCCCCGCCGGCGGGACCGATCCACTGGCCCTGGGGCGCCGGCTGCGGCACCACCGGCAGGCGCAGGGCCTGACCCTCGCGGCCCTCGCCGGGCGGGTCGGGCTGTCGCCGTCGGCGCTGTCCCTGCTCGAGAACGGCAAGCGCGAGCCGCGGGTGTCCGTGCTGTCCGAGCTTGCCGCCGCCCTCGGTGTGCCGGTCGCCGAGCTGCTGGCGCCCACGCCTCCCTCCCGCCGGGCCGCGCTCGAGGTCAAGTGGGAGCGGGTGCAGCGCTCACCGGGCTTCGAGGCACTCGGCATCCCCCGGGTCCGCCCCGGGCCCGGGCTGCCGGACGAGGCGCTGGAGGCGCTGGTCGGGCTGTACGAGGGCCTGCAGGCCGCCCAGGAGCAGCGGGCCGCGACACCCGAGTACGCACGCAGCGCGAACGCCGAGCTCCGGCGCCGGATGCGCGCCGCCGACAACTACTTCGCCGAGCTGGAGCAGCACGCCGACGAGCTGCTCCAGGCGATCGGCTACCACTCCGGACCGGTCACCCGCGCCGAGGTCGAGCGCCTCGCCGCGCACGTGGGCTACCGCCTCGTGCACACCGACCGGCTGCCGTCGTCCACGCGCACCGTCACCGACCTGGCCAACCGCGTGGTCCACCTGCCGCACCCGGGACCCGGCAGCCGGGACGGGCGGGCGCTGGCCCTGCAGGCGATCGGTCACGTCGTGCTCGGTCACGAGCCGCCCCGCGACTACGCCGAGTTCCTCGCCCAGCGCGTCGAGATCAACTACTTCGCGGCGGCGGTGCTGCTCCCGCAGCGCTCGGTCGTCCCGCAGCTGCGGGCGGCCAAGCGGCAGCGGGACATCTCGGTGGAGGACCTGCGGGACGCCTACGCGGTGTCCTACGAGACGGCGGCCCACCGGTTCACCAACCTCGCCACCCGCCACCTCGAGCTGCCGGTGCACTTCATGCGGATCAGCGCCGACGGGGTGATCTACAAGGCGTACGAGAACGACGGCGTGCTCTTCCCGATGGACTCGACCGGGGCGATCGAGGGAGCGCGGGTGTGCCGATACTGGACCGCCCGGCAGGTGTTCGAGCAGGGCGACGACGTGCCGTTCCAGCAGTACACCGACACCCGGAGCGGGAGCTACTGGTGCACCGCCGTCACCGAGCAGACCTCGGCAGGGCGGTTCTCCGTCAGCGTGGGCGTGCCCTACTCCCAGGCGCGCTGGATGCGCGGACGGGAGACGACCGCGCGCGCCCACAGCGCCTGCCCCGACCCGGCCTGCTGCACCCAGCCGCCGGCGGAGCTGCGCCGGACCTGGGAGGGGCGAGTCTGGCCCAGCGCGCGGGCGCACTCCCACCTGCTCGCGGTCCTGCCGCCGGGCGTGTTCCCCGGCGTCGACGACACCGAGGTGCTGCAGTTCGTCGCCGGGCACGCGGACGCCTGAGAAGCCGCCCGCTCGGGCACTTCTCAACCGGAACCGGCCGCAACCGCCGCAGAAGCCGCCCGCTCGGGCACTTCTCAGCCCCGGTCGGAGCCCTCCAGCCGCTGCAGGGCCGAGTAGGCGAACTGCAGCGCGTCGGCGCCCGCGACGGCGGTCAGGGTGCTCGTGACCACCCGGGTGAGCGTCGGCGCGAGCACGTGCCCGCCCACGAGGCCGGTCGCCACCCACTGGCCGAGGCAGAAGGGGCAGGTGATCAGCTCGCCCAGGGTGTGCAGCAACGGCTGGTCCTTGACCTCGGGCACCACCTCCTCGTTGACCTCCGAGGGCATCCCGGTCGCCTGGTAGCGGGTCACCGGTGCGCGCAGGGGGCTGGTGACGGCGTCCTTGGCGAGGGTGCGGGCCAGCCGGTGCGTCGCGATGGTCAGCAGGACGAGGTCCCCGGCGGAGATCCGCGTCTGCGCGGCGGCCCCCTTGCGCTTGCCGGCGACGAGCAGCCCCCCGGCCGCCACGGCATACGTCACCCCGGTCGCGACGTAACCCGACAGCGGACGGTGCTCACCGTGGGCGTAGCGGTGGTGCACGTGCTCCAGTGGCTTGTCCATGCCGTCTGCGGTACCCACCCTCTCCCAGCCACATGCGGCCGCCCTGTCGGCCGAACCGCGGGCCCGGCCGCGTGGGCACGTGGGACGTGCGCCGCGGGCTGGGTACAGTCGCTGCCCATGAACCACCCCACGAAGTTCTCCGCTCCGCTCCGATACTTCGCGGGGGCCCCGGCGTGAGCGCACCGGTGCTGCACGTGGTCGGCCAGGTGCTCGTCGGCCCGCAGGACGTCCGCGACGAGCTCTGGGTCATCGACGGCAGGGTCTCGTATGCCGCCCCGTCCGCGGGTGCCGACGTCCAGACCGTCTCCGGCTGGGTGCTGCCGGGGCTGGTCGACGCCCACTGCCACGTCGGCCTGGACGCCCACGGCGCGGTCGACGACGCGACCAGTGAGCAGCAGGCCCAGCGCGACCGGGACGCGGGCGCGCTGCTGCTGCGGGACGCCGGCTCGCCGGCCGACACCCGGTGGGTCGACGACCGGGAGGACCTGCCGCGGATCGTGCGCGCGGGCCGGCACATCGCCCGGACCAAGCGCTACATCCGCAACTACGCGTGGGAGATCGAGCCGGAGGACCTGACCGCCTACGTGCGCCAGGAGGCACGCCGGGGCGACGGCTGGGTCAAGCTCGTCGGGGACTGGATCGACCGGGACACCGGGGACCTGTCGCCGTGCTGGCCCGCCGAGGCGCTCGGTCCCGCGATCGCCGCGGCCCACGCCGAGGGCGCCCGGGTGACGGCGCACTGCTTCGGCGAGCAGTCGCTGCGTGACTTCGCCGCGGCCGGTACCGACTGCATCGAGCACGCCACGGGGCTGGAGGACGACACGATCGGTTCCTTTGCGGCACAAGGCATCGCGATCGTCCCGACCCTCGTCAACATCGACACCTTCCCGAGCATCGCGGCGACGGCGGAGGGCAAGTTCCCGACCTACGCCGCGCACATGCGGTCCCTGCACGCCCGGCGCTACGACACCATCGCCGCCGCCCACGAGGCGGGCATCCCCATCTACGTCGGCACCGATGCCGGCGGCTCCCTCCCGCACGGCCTGGCGGGACGGGAGGTGGGGGAGCTGGTTCGCGCCGGCCTGTCCCCGGTCCAGGCGATCAGCGCCGCCACGTGGGGTGCCCGCGCCTGGCTGGGCCGGCCCGGCCTGGACGAGGGCGAGAGCGCGGACCTCGTGGTCTACGAGGCCGACCCGCGCGAGCAGGTGGACGTCCTCGCCCATCCCCAGCAGGTGGTGCTGCGCGGCCGGGTCCAGCCGGTCTCCGGCTGATGACCCAGCCGCCGGTGCTCCCGCCGCTGCACGCCCGGGGTGGGCGGGTGGAGGTGCGCACGGTCACCGAGGGCGACCTCCCGGCATACCGGGTCGCGGTGGGGCAGTCGCGGGAGCGGCTGGCGGTCTGGAACCCGGTGAACCCCGACGACCTGGCGCACCACCTGCGTGCCCAGACCCGCGACCACCGGACCTTCCTGGTCCTGGCGCGGGAACCGCAGGGGGCGCACGGGATCGTGGGGAAGGTCAACGTCGTCAACGTGGTTCGCGGCCGGGCCTCCGCCGCCGCGCTCGGCTACGACGCCTACGACCCGTATGCCGGGCGGGGCCTGTTCGCCGAGGGGCTCCGGTTGGTCGTCGGGCTCGCGCTGTCCCGAGAGCCGGGAGGCATGGGGCTGCACCGGGTCGAGGCGCTGGTGCAGCCGGGCAACGCGACCTCGGCGGGACTGCTGCGCGCGCTCGGGTTCCGGCACGAGGGGTTCTCGCCGCGCTACCTGTGGCTGTCGGACGCCGAGGGCCGGGAGGCATGGCGCGACCACGACCGCTACGCGATGACGGTCGAGGACTGGCCCGGCGCTGCCTACGCCGAGCAGGCGCCGCGCCGGCTGCTCGGAGTCGTCACCGGCACCCCGGGCGTGGAGCGGACCGCGTTCGCTCGCGCGCTGGCAGCCGACCTCGGGGTCGGGCTGCTCCGGGAGGAGGTGGCCGGCTCGGCCCTGCCCGCGCTCGTCGCCGACGCGGTGTCCGGCGCGGTCGTCGAGGCCGGGGAGGGCGCCGTGGCCTGGGCACAGGCTTGGCGCGCGCCGCTGTTCCCCGTCCCCCCGGACCGGCCGGTGCGCCCTCGGGACGTGGTGCGCGCCGCCCTGGCCGTCCGCGCCTCCGTGGGCTGATCTGCGGCTGATCTGCGGCTGATCGCCACGGGACCGGCGCGGGCGGAACCGCCGAGTTCGGCTGGGGGCGCGAACTCTGGCAGAATGACCCGGCGTACCCGTCTGTCCGCGGACCCCTCTCACCCGCCTCGGACGTGTCCACCAGGGCCCAGCACGGTCCGTGCCCCACGCGGCACCGGGCGGCTCACCCCCGAAGCAGAAACAGGAGACACCACAAACGTGGCCGTCAAGATTCGTCTGAAGCGCCTCGGCAAGATCCGGGCCCCGTACTACCGCGTCGTCGTC
>DASSKF010000063.1:0-4269 GCA_035690725.1 Segeticoccus sp. | reverse complement strand
GGCCTCGACGAGGTGCTCGTCCGGCCCGACGTACGCACCGTCCCAGACCACGCTGCGCTCGACCCGCCCCTCCACCACGGCACCCTCCCCCACGACGCCGGCGCCGCCGGAGGCGTCCAGGTTGGCGGCCAGGTAGTCGGCCGGCGTCCCACAGTCGCGGTAGGGCGCGTCGGTGTCGACCAGGTCCAGCCGGCCCGCCTCCCACTCCCGGCGCCACAGCACCTCGTAGAGGCCGCTCTCGCCCGGCGGCACCTCCCGCACCAGCCGCCACGGCAGCAGGCACACCCCCACGTAGCGGCGGTCGCCGAAGTCGCCGGCGGACCCCACCGCCCGGGTGAGCAGCCGGCAACGCTCGCCGTCCCAACCGGCCACGAAGTCGGCCAGCTCGGCCGGGTCGGCGGGGAGCCACGCGTCGGCGTTGGTGAGCAGCACCGCCCGACCGGCGAGCCAGTCCCGCAGCGGCACCAGCGCGCCGGCTGTCCCGCGGGGTCGACCCTCCTCCACGGAAAGGTGGACGCGGCCCCCGGCATGCTCCACGACCTGCTCGGCGAGGTGGTGGGCATTGACCGCGACATTCGCCGGCCCCACGCCCACGTAGGGCGTCACCCGCCGGATCGCGTGGTCCAGCAACGGAGTTCCCCCCACGGGGCAGAGTGCCTTCGGACGAAGCCGGGTCAGTGGCCGCAGCCTGGTGCCGAGCCCGGCAGCCAGCACCACGCCGGCCAGCCCACAACTGCCGGCCCCGGCACCGCCGCCGGCTGCGTCGTCGGCGGGATGCGGCCTCGGTGGGTGGGCGCCCGGCATACCGGCTCAGGGGTGGCGGGCGAGCACGTCGAGGATCATCTCGGTCGACTCGTCGACCTCCGGCACCTCCCGGGGGTGCATCCAGCGGAACCCCTTGGCCTCACCGCCCACCTGCACCTCGGGGCGCTGGTCGACGCGCACCCGGAAGATGACGTCGACGCGCCCGACCTGCGGGCTGACCTCGGTCGCGACCGGCTCCCCGACCTCGACGTGCAGCCGCGTCTCCTCCCGGATCTCGCGGACCACGCCCTCCGCGGGCGTCTCGCCCCGCTCGAGGAGGCCACCGGGAAGACTCCAGCCGGCGCGGTGCGGCTGACGCAGGAACAGCACCCGGCCGTCGTGCTCGATCGCGCAGACGGCGCCGACCGTGTAGCCCGGCGTCACCAGGCGCACCAGGAACCGGCGCACCACGGCGGGCAGGGCGCGGAAGGCCAGCAGCGAGGCGGTGTAGGCCTTGCGGCGCACCAGCGTGACGATCGACACGCCCTGACTGTATGCGGCGCACGAACCGGGCGCCGAGGTGCCCGACCCGCGGATGCGAGAAGCCGGCCCGCACGGTAGAACGGTGAGGTGCCGGCGACCTCTCACCACCACCAGCGGTTTCCCCCCCACGTGCTGCGGGAGTACGCGCTGCTCGCAGACGGCGAGCGCGGCGCCCTCGTCGGCCCGCGCGGCGACGTGGTGTGGATGTGCGTGCCCCGGTGGCACGACGACGCGGTCTTCTCCGCGCTGCTCGACGGTCCCGGCTTCTTCTCGGTGACTCCGACGAACGCCAACAGCGTCTGGGGCGGCAGCTACGAGGACGGCACCCTGATCTGGCACAGCCGCTGGGTGACGACCGACTCGATCATCGAGTGCCGAGAGGCGCTCGCGCACCCCGGCACCCCTGGCAGGGCGCTGTTGCTGCGCCAGGTGCGCGCCGTCCGCGGACGCGCCAGTGTCGACGTGTCGCTTGATGTGCGTGCCGGCTTCGGCCGGGAGAAGATGACCGACATCCACCGTGACGGCGAGACGTGGCACGGGGCCTCCGGGAGTCTGCGCTTTCGCCTGCAGGGTGCCGGCAACAGCACGGTCAACCACGACGGCGCCCTGCAGCAGACCCTCGTGCTGGAGGAGGGCCGGTGGCACGACCTGCTGCTCGAGGTGGGCAGCGATCTGCCCGAGGAACCGCCGCACGCCGACGGCTCGTGGCGCGCGACCGAGCACGGCTGGGCGGTGGACGTGCCCGACATGACCACCAGCGCAGCGCCTCATGACAGCCGGCAGGCCTACGCCGTGCTGCGCGGCCTGACCAGTTCCACCGGCGGCATGGTGGCGGCCGCCACGATGGGCCTGCCCGAGCGCGCCGAGGAGGGCCGCAATTACGACTACCGCTACGCCTGGATCCGGGACCAGTGCTACGCGGGGCAGGCGGTGGGGTCCTACCAGGCGCTCCCGCTCATGGATGCGGCCGTGAGTTTCGTCAGCGAGCGAGTCCTCGACGAGGGCCCACGCCTCCGACCCGCCTACCGGATCGACGGTACCCACCTGCCCGAGGAGAAGGTCCTGGACCTGCCCGGCTACCCCGGCGGGGCCGCGCGCTGCGGCAACTGGGTCAACGACCAGTTCCAGCTCGACGCCTGCGGTGAGGCACTGCTCCTGCTGTCCACCGCAGCGGGACACGACCACCTCGACGTGAGGCACTGGGACGCGGTGCAGGTGCTGGCCCACGTCATCGAGCAGAAGTGGCAGGAACCGGACAACGGGATCTGGGAGCTGCAGCCGCGCCGTTGGGCTCACTCCCGACTGATGTGCGCCGCTGGACTGCGAGCGATCGCCCACCACGCGCCGGCCCGCGACGCCGCCCGCTGGGCCGGTTTGGCCGACAGCCTCGTGGCGAGTGCCGCCTCCGACTGCCTCACGAGCACCGGTCGCTGGCAGCGTGCCCCCGACGACGACCGGGTGGATGCCGCGCTGCTCCTGCCGGCACTGCGGGGGGCCGTGCCCGCGGACGACCCGCGCAGTGTCGCCACCTACGACGCGGTCAGGCAGGACCTCAGCCGCGAAGGGTATGTGTACCGATTCAGTCAGGACCCACGACCGCTGCAGGACGCCGAGGGCGCCTTCCTGTTGTGCGGGTTCCTGATGTCGATGTCGGCCCAGCAGCAGGGTGACCGGCTTGACGCCGTGCGGTGGTTCGAGCGCAACCGCTCGGCCTGCGGCTCGCCGGGCATCTTCACCGAGGAGTACGACGTCGAGCAGCGGCAGTTGCGGGGCAACTTCCCGCAGGCGTTCGTGCACGCCCTCATGTTCGAGACCGCCCACCGGCTCGGCGGCGACGCCGCACGACTCCACACCCCAGGAGGTCAGATTCCATGACGGCACACCGACCGCAAACCATCGTGGTGACCGGCGCCAGTGGCGGGATCGGCCGGGCCAGCGCGATCAGGTTCGCCCAGCGGGGCGACCGGGTCGCGCTGGTCGCCCGCGGCCGCGCCGGCCTGGAGGGCGCGGCCCGTGAAGTCGAGCAGGCCGGTGGGACGGCGTTGGTCGTCCCCGCCGACGTGGCCGACCACGACCAGGTCGAGGCGGCCGCCTGCACCGTCGAGGAGGAGTTCGGCGACATCGACGTCTGGGTGAACGTCGCGTTCACCTCGGTCTTCGCACCGTTCTGGGAGATCAAGCCGGAGGAGTTCGCCCGGGTGACGCAGGTCACCTACCTCGGCTTCGTCTACGGCACGATGACGGCACTGCGCCGCTTCCGCCCCCGCGACCGGGGCACCATCGTGCAGGTCGGCTCGGCGCTCGCCTATCGTGGCATCCCGCTCCAGTCGGCATACTGCGGCGGCAAGCACGCCATCCAGGGCTTCAACGAGGCGCTGCGCTGCGAGCTCCTGCACGAGGGCAGCAACGTGCACACCACGATGGTGCAGATGCCGGGCGTCAACACCCCTCAGTTCCGCTGGGTGCTCTCCCGGTTGCCGCGCAAGGCGCAGCCCGTGCCGCCGATCTACCAGCCGGCGGTCGCGGCCGAGGGCGTCGTCCACGCCGCGGAGCACCCGCAGAGGCGGGAGTACTGGGTCGGCGGCAGCACCGTCGGCACCCTCATCGCGAACAAGTTCGCCGCCGGCCTGCTCGACCGCTACCTCGCCAGGACCGGATTCTCCTCCCAGCAGACCGACGAGCCGCGTGACCAGGACCGGCCGGTCAACCTGTGGAGCGCCGCCGACGAGGACCGCGACTACGGGACGCGCGGCGTTTTCGACGACCAGGCGAAGGCGACGTCCTACCAGCTGTGGGCCTCGCACCACCACGGGCTGCTCGGCGCAGCGGGCGCCGGGGTGCTGGCGACGGCAGCCGGCATCGGCACCGCCCTGGCCCGGAGGTCCGCGTGAGCGGACCGGGCGTGGCGCTGGAGGGTGTGCGGGCGGCATACGGCCTGTCCCTGCTGACCCGCGGGGACCGGATGGGCCGCCTGCTCGGCGG
>DASSKF010000062.1:0-2724 GCA_035690725.1 Segeticoccus sp. | reverse complement strand
GGTGACGCATCCGATGTGCGCTTTGCTGGGACCACGCTGGCTGATCGGATCATCGCCGCGGCCGGTGGTGGTGGCGCGGGCGACGGCGGCAGTGAGACCGGCGGGAAGGGCGGCGACGGTGGCGGCCTCACCGGCGGAAACGGTACTTATGCGAACGTCAACAGTGGTTTCGGGCTGGCCGGTTACGGCGCCACGCAGACCGCGGGCGGACAGTGTGGCGCGAGCGGGGCCGGACCTGAGAACGACGGCATCCTCGGTATAGGTGGCAGCGCCGCCGGCCTCGGAGGCGGCGGTGGTGGTGGCGGCTACTACGGAGGCGGCGGCGGCGGCTCAGGCGCTGGTGGTGGTGGCGGCTCCGCGCTTCTCGGCTCATCGCTGGTCGAGCCGTCCACGCTCTCTGGCCAGCGCGCGGGCGACGGCCTGATCGTCATTACCCGGACCAACCACCCGCCGAACGCGCCCGCACTGTCGTTCCCGACCGGCAACCAGTCGGTCCCGTCGGACAACACGTCGCGGTTCACGTGGCAGTTCTCCGACCCCGACGTCGGCGATCACCAGTCGGCGTACTCGCTGCGCTACCGGCCCATCGGCGCGGCGACGTGGACGACCATCAGCGTCCAGTTGCCCAACAGTTTCCACGACTTCACCGCGGGCACGTTCGTAGACGCCACCAACTACGAGTGGCAGGTCGCCACCACCGACGCGCAAGGCCTGGTCGGCCCGTTCGCCGCCTCGGAGTTCTTCACCGCCCACGTCACCCCACCCGGCCCGACGATCACCGCACCGATCAACGGCGCCACGGTCCCGCAGACCGTCACCGTCACGTGGTCCACGCCGAACCAGGACTCCTGGCAGGTGCAGATCCTCGACGACGCCGGGGCGGTCGTGCAGGACACGGGCGAGACGGTCGGTGCGGCCCGGTCGACCGACGTGACGTTCGCGGTCAACAACGTCACCCGCGTCATCCAGCAGCGCAGCAAGTACCAGGGCCTCTGGTCGCCGTGGGCCTCGGTCACGGTGATGGTGTCCTACACCCCGCCGCCGACCCCCACCGTGACGCTGAGCCCCGACAACGCCGCCGGAGCCACGGTGCTCGCCATCGACAACCCGCCGCCGGGCGCCGGGGAGCCGTCGGTGTCCTACGTCGACGTGTACTGCCGCACCGCCGCCGGGTCGGTGCTCGCCGACGCCTACCGGCCCTACTCCGAGGCCGGGGTCCGGCTGGCGACCTGGCAGCCGCCGGGCAGCCTGTGGTCCGACCCGGTCCCGGCGTCGTCGCCGGTGGTCTACGAGTACCGGGTTGTCGCGGTCGGCTCCAACGGCACCACGGCGGCCTCGGCGTGGGTCTCGACCGCGACCAGCGAGCCCGGCACCGCACGCGCCGGCACCTACGGAGGGTACTGATGGACTACACCGACCTCCCAACAGACATCGATGAGGTCTACGCCGATCGGGCCGCGGACCCGAGCATCAAGGCGCACCAGCAGGCCCACGACGCGATCCACGGCAAGGTCAAGCAGCTGCCCGCGGTCGTGCAGGACGCCGTGACGCTGGACGCCGACACGGCGGCCAACGTGGCCGACCCGGCTACGCAGACCGGGCAGGCGCTTTCCGCCGCCATAGCGGCGGGTGTCTCGGCGCACGAGGCGGCCCAGGACACTGGGTGGCGAAACGTGTCGAGCCTGCTCGTCAACGGGTGGGCCACCACGACCAGCCTGCTCCTCCGTCGCGAGGGCGACCGTGTGACTCTCGTCGTCACGTACCGCATGGACGGGAGTGCGGCCACTGACGACGTCTTCATCCACCTCCCAGCCGGATTCCGCGTCGGCTACCTCGGCAACTACGGATCACCCGGAACCCTGCCCGGAGGCGTGGATATCGGGCAGCAGCGCCTGAACAACTACGCCTTGAGCATCGCTGGGCGCGCTGTCTCCTACTCAGGCTTCCTCTACTGGTTCACCGACGAGGCCTATCCCGCCGTCCTGCCCGGCACCCCGGCCTGACCTCTCGGAAGGAACACTCATGGCTGCTCTCGACCTGTCCGGTTACACCGACGACGACCTCGACGCCCTGCGGGTGCAAGTTCTGGCTGAGCAGGAGCGCCGCGTTCGGCTCGCGCAGATTCCGGCCACGGTGACCGGCCTGACCGAGACCTACGTCGCCTCCGGTGGCGACAAGACCGCGCTGACCGAGGCCGTGCAGCAGGCGGGCACCGCCCCGGCCTGACCCGCCGCTTTCCGCCCATATCGCGGTACCCCGCACGCTGCCCCGGCTCGACCACCCGCCCACCGCCTCGGACGGAGGACCCCGCATGCGCAGACCACGAGCCCTCCCGGTGGACCGTGCCTGACGAGCCCACCCTCGGCGAGGTGATGCGCCGCCTCGACGAGACCAGCCGCCAGCTCGCCGACCTCGCCGGACAGATGCGCGAGGACCGCAACCACGCCGCCGCCACCTACGTCCGCCAGGACGTCTACGTCGCCCAGCGGCAGGCCGACCACGCCGTCGTCGCCGACCTGCAGACCGACATCGCCTCCGTGCGCTCCGAGGCCCGCCACACCGAGGACAAGCGCTCGGCCAACGTCAAGTGGGCCATCGGCATCGGACTCTCCCTGGCCGCGCTGATCGTGACCGTCCTCGCACTCGTCCTGCAGGGAGGTGCTCCCGCGTGAGCATCCGTGACCGCCTCACCCGCCACGACATCGGCAAGGCCGTCATCGTCGC
>DASSKF010000061.1:0-2435 GCA_035690725.1 Segeticoccus sp. | reverse complement strand
GATCTCGCCGAAGTCCCAGTGGCCGCGCTCCTCGTTCCACTTCAGCTCCGGGTCGGGCAGGGTCAGGCCGAGCTTGATCGCCTGCGGCACGGTCATGTCGATGAACTTCTGGCGCAGGTCGTCGTTGGCGAACCGCTTGATGCCCCAGGCCATCGACTGCTCCGTGTGCCCACCGCCGGAGGCGGCCTCGCCGGTGTCGGGCGGGCCGAACATCATCAGCGACGGCCACCACCACCGGTTGGCGGCATCCTGCGCCATGGCCTTCTGCTCCTCGGTGCCCCGGGCGAGGGTCCACAGGATCTCGAAGCCCTGTCGCTGGTGGAACGACTCCTCCTTGCAGACCCGGATCATCGCCCGGGCGTACGGCCCGTAGGAGCAGCGGCACAGCGGCACCTGGTTCATGATCGCGGCGCCGTCGACCAGCCAGCCGATCGCGCCGGCGTCGGCCCAGGTCAGCGTCGGGTAGTTGAAGATCGAGGAGTACTTCTGCTTGCCCGAGTGCAGCTTGTCGAGCAGCTCGGCCCGGTCCACGCCGAGGGTCTCGGCGGCGCTGTAGAGGTAGAGCCCGTGCCCGGCCTCGTCCTGCACCTTGGCCATGAGGATCGCCTTGCGCCGCAGCGACGGCGCCCGGGTGATCCAGTTGCCCTCCGGCTGCATCCCGATGATCTCGGAGTGTGCGTGCTGCGCGATCTGCCGGATCAGCGTCTGGCGGTAGTCATCCGGCATCTCGTCACGCGGCTCGATCCGCTGGTCCGCGGCGATCAGGTCCTCGAACGACACGGGGGTACCTCCCGCTGGCACGCTGGTCCCCGCCAGCGGGGGACCCACCTCGGCGCGCCGGTCAAGTGAGTGGTCGCGGGCCGCATCCTCAACATCCCCGGTCTCGGCCGCGTTCAGCGGCTCGTCGGGGTCGACGAAGTCGTTGCCGTACATGCCCTCAGTATGCCGATGTGTTACACCTTGGCGCAATCCTGCCGCCTGAGTGTCACATCGCGCGAGTTGCGACAATGAGGCGGTGACCGACCCCGCAGCCCCCATCGCCGACGCCAGCGTGCGCTCGGCCCGCGACTCCGACGTGCCCGCGGTCGGTGAGGTGCAGGCGCAGGTGTGGCGGTCGGCATACCGGGACGTGCTGCCGGGCGAGCTGGTGGAGCAGTTCCAGGGACCGGCGTTCGCGCGCGCTTGGCGCACCTCGCTGCAGCGGCCGCCGTCGGCCCGGCACCGGCTGCTCGTGGCCTGCGCCGGCGCGCAGGTCGTCGGGTTCGTGGCCGTCGCGCCCAGCACCGACCAGGACGCCGACGAGGACACCGGAGAGATCATCGCGCTCGGGGTGCACCCCGAGGCCCGGCGACAGGGCCACGGCTCCCGGCTGGTCAACGCCGGTGCGGACACGCTGCGCGAGCTCGGCGTCGAACAGCTGGTCGTGTGGGCCCTCGCCCGCGACGAGGACACGCGCGCCTTCCTGCAGGAGGCCGGGCTGGGCCCCGACGGTGCGTTCCGGGACCGCGTGGTCGACGAGGACGGCGGGACGGTGCGGGAGGTCCGGATGCGGGCCTACCTGACCTGGTGAGCGAGAGCACCCGGGTGGCGGCCGGCCGCCGCTGTGCTGCGCGCACTCGGGATGCTCTAGCCCTGCTGCTGTCGCGAGCGGCGCCAGGCCCGCACTGCCTGCCGGTATGCCGCCTGCTCGCCACTGCGCTCGCGCGCCAGCCGGTGCCGCTCGGCGTCGACCAGGTGCCCGCGCCACTCCCGGTCGCGCGGCTCCGGCTCGGCGCCGGACCGCAGGTGGCGCATCATCCGCTCCCCGTCGCGGGCGAAGACGACCAGGCGCCACACCGCGGCGCACACGACGATCGGCAGCAGCAGCACGCCGACGCCGAGCAGCACCGCCTGCCAGCGGCCGTCGGCGATCAGCAGTACGCCGCGCCAGCCGATGGTGGCGCTGTAGAACACGAGGATCGCGAGGGTGATGACCGCAGTCACCGCCTCGCGCGACGCCTGCCTCACCGTCTCGGCACCCGGCCTCACGCGATCCCGAGGTAGTGCTCGAGCCCGACCGTCAGCCCCGGGTGGTCGGCCACCTGCCGCACCCCGGTGAGCACCCCGGGCATGAAGCTCACCCGGTCGAAGGAGTCGTGCCGGATGGTCAGGGCCTCCCCGGTGCCGCCGAAGAGCACCTCCTGGTGCGCCACCCGTCCGCGCAGCCGCAGTGCATGCACCGGTATGCCGTCCACGCGGCCGCCGCGGGCGCCGTCCGGGTCGTCCGTGGTCGCGTCGGGCAGCTCCCCCAGCCCGGCCTCGCGACGGGCGCCGGCCAGGATCCGCGCGGTGCGGGCCGCGGTCCCCGAGGGGGCGTCGACCTTCTGCGGGTGGTGGAGCTCGACCACCTCGACGGACTCGTAGAACCGGGCCGCCTGCCGCGCGAACGACATCAT
>DASSKF010000060.1:0-8887 GCA_035690725.1 Segeticoccus sp. | reverse complement strand
CAGAGGAGAAACCATGCCCACCCCCACCAAGGGTCCGCGTCTCGGAGGCGGGCCGGCGCACGAGCGGCTCATCCTGAGCAACCTCGCCACGGCGCTGTTCGAGCACGACCAGATCACCACGACCGCGGCCAAGGCCAAGCGGTTGCGCCCGCTCGCCGAGCGGCTGGTGACCTTCGCCAAGCGCGGCGACCTCGCCTCGCGCCGGCGGGTGCTGACGGTCGTGCGGGACAAGGGCGTCGTGCACCGCCTGTTCACCGAGATCGCCCCGGACATGGCCGAGCGCCAGGGTGGCTACACGCGCATCACCAAGGTCGGGCCCCGCAAGGGCGACAACGCGCCGATGGCGGTCATCGAGCTGGTGCGTGAGCCGCTGTCCGCGAAGCAGTCCACCGTTCGCGAGGCCGAGGCCGCCACCCAGCGCAGCGCCAAGGACGCGGCGGTCGCCGCCGAGGCGGCCCAGTCGGAGCAGGCCGAGCCGGAGGCGGCGGAGCCGACCGAGCAGCCCGAGCCGGAGGCAGCGGACGCCACCACCGAGGCGACCCAGGTCGAGGCCTCGACGGAGGACGTGGAGCCCGCGGCCAGCGAGGCCCCGGCCGAGGACGTCGTCGCGTCGGAGGAGCCGGCCACGGAGAGCACGGAGGAGTCGGACAAGACGGAGTCCTGACCCGCGCACGAGCAGGAACGAGGGGCGCCCCACCGACTCGGTGGGGCGCCCCTTGCGTCGTCCGGCGGCGGGTGCCGGTTCCGCGACCCGCTCACCCGGTCGACCACCTGCTCGCCGTGCGGATCGAGCGGTTTCCCGCTGCCGAGCGGGCGGCGCTAGGGTGCCGAGCGTGTCGCAGTGGCAGGTTGATCGCCCCCCGGAGCCGCGGCTGCGGGTCCGGCTCGACTTCGCCTACGACGGCACCGACTTCTCCGGGTGGGCCGCCCAGCCCGGCCGCCGCACCGTGGAGGACACGCTGTCCGCGGCGCTCACCACGATCCTGCGGGCGCCGGCCCAGGTGCGGCTCACCGTCGCCGGACGCACCGACGCCGGGGTCCACGCCCGTGGCGCGGTCTGCCACGCCGACGTCGACCCGGAGGCCTGGGAACGGCTCCCGGGCCGCTCCGGCCGACGTCCGGGGGTGGCTGCGGTGAGCCGGTTGCGCGGAGTCCTGCCCGGCGACGTCGTGGTACGCGAGGCGCGACCGGCTCCGGCCGGCTTCGACGCCCGGTTCTCCGCCACGTCGCGCCGCTACACCTACCGGATCTGCGACCGGCCCGAGCTCGCCGACCCGACCCGGCGCCGGGACACCGTGACCGTCCGCCACCAGCTCGATGTCGCGGCCATGAACCGCGCCGCCCAGCAGCTGCTGGGGCTGCAGGACTTCGCGGCCTTCTGCAAGAAGCGGGAGGGCGCAACGACGATCCGCACCCTGCTCGACTACTCCTGGCACCGTGGGCCGGACGGCAGCTGCCTCGGCACCGTGGTCGCCGACGCCTTCTGCCACTCGATGGTCCGGTCCCTCGTGGGCGCGGTGGTTCCGGTGGGGCAGGGGCGCAAGCCGGCCGGCTGGCCGGCGGAGGTGCTCGGTGCCGGCCGGCGTGACCCTGCGGTCGTCGTCATGCCACCACACGGCCTGTGCCTCGAGGAGGTCCGCTACCCGCCCGAGGACGAGTTGCGGGCGCGCGCCGAGGAGGCACGCGCCATACGGTCGTTGCCGCAGTGACCGCGGCTCACAGCCAGCGGCGTACCGTCGCGCAATAGGCGTCGTATGCCGGCCCGAACCGTCCGCGCAGGTAGCGCTCCTCCCGCTCGACCACCAGCTTCTGCACCCCGGCGAGCACACCGGGCAGCGCGAGCAGGGGCAGCGGTGCGCGCTGGGCGAGCGAGCCGCCGGCGTAGGCCAGGGCGAGGCCGAGGTAGATGGGGTTGCGGGTGAACCGGTACGGCCCGTCCCGCACGATCGTGCTGACCTCACCGCGCGGTTCGAGGGTCGTGTCGTGGCCGAGCACCGCGCCGGCGCCGGTGCCCACGAGCCCCAGTCCCGTTGCCAGCAGGGCCATCCCGCCGACTCGGGTCAGCCAGCCACCCGGCAGCCGCAGGGGGACGGCACGACCCAGGACCGACAGGGCGGCGAAGGGGACGGCATACAGCACCGGCGGAAGCACGGGCACGTCGGCGCCGCCGGTGTCCTGGAGGTGGTGCGACATGGCTCCCACCATGCTCCGCTGCGGTGGATCACGCCAGAGGTCTGCCAGAGTGGGCCCCATGCTGCCGAAGACCGAGGACCTCGGGTTGCTCGCGCCGCTCACCACCGTGGACGGCGTGCAGTGGAGCGCGCAGGTGCGCGACGCCACCTCTGGCGAGGTGCTCGACGAGCTGACACCGGACACCGTCCTGGCGACCGCGAGCGTGGGCAAGCTGTTCCTGCTGCTCGAGGTCGCCGAGCAGATCGAGGACGGACGGCTCGACCCCGACCTCGCACTGGAGGTCAGCGAGGCTGACCTGATCACCGATTCCGGTCTGCTGCAACACTTCCGAAACCAGTCGCAGCGCGTGGCGGACCTCGCGCTGCTGGTCGGTGCGGTCAGCGACAACCTCGCCACCAACGTGCTGCTGCGCCACGTCGGCCTCGACGCCACCACGGGGCAGGCCGAGCGGCGCGGCTATGCCGACACCCGGCTGCTCGACCAGGTGCGCGACCACCGGGCGGCGGACGACCCGCTGACCCTGTCACGCGGCACCGGGCAGGAGCTGTGCGACCTCGTCACCGAGATCCACCAGCGGGCCGCGGCCGCTGATCCGGTTGCCGCGCAGGTGCGCCGGTGGCTCGGCACCGACACCGACCTGTCCATGGTCGCCGCGGCCTTCGGGCTGGACCCGCTCGCGCACGTGGACCCGGACGAGGGGCTGGCACTGTTCAACAAGACCGGCACCGAGCGGGGCGTGCGGATCGACGTCGGCGCCACGTCCGGGCCGGCGGGTGCGCTGGGCTACGCCGTGCTCGGCAACTGGGACGCCGCACGGCAACCAGAGCTGCGCGGGCCGGTCCTCGCCGCCATGCGCCAGGTTGGGGGACGCCTGCTCGCCCGCGTGTGCGCGGACTGAGCCCAGCGCACCGACGAGTCCCAGCGCCACGGCGTCCCTCGCGTCTGGGCCGTGCGGCCGGTGGCGGCCAGCAGGTCGGTCCACGGGTCGTCGGTCCTCGTCGCCTCCGGGAAGATCCGGTCCAGCACCCGTGAGACCACGTCGTCGTCCGGGCGGTAGGCGATGCCGTGCGCGTCGAGGATGTCTCGGGCGTGCAGCACCGTCTCCACGATCCCCATGGCGGCGAAGCCGGTCCGGTCGGAGTCGCCGAAGGGGTGCCAGCCGGTCCGGTCCGCCGGCACGGTCGCGACCACCGCGACGAGCAGTCCGCCGACGGCGTCGAGGCACTCGCCGATCGCGCGGGTGCCGCCATCCTCCTCCGGCCAGAAGCTGAACGGCGGGCCGTCCGGCCGCGGCTGGATGCCTTCGACGAGCGGCGTGTAGTCGCCGCCGTGCCCGCGTTCGCCGGACAGCTGCATCGCGTAGCCGCCGAGGTCGTCGAGGATGTGGGCAGCGGTCTCGCGGCAGGTCCAGTCGAGGCCGGCGGCGGGCCGGTCCCACGCGTCGTCGGGGACCTTCGCGAGGTGCTCGATGACATCCTGGACGGTGTCGCGGACGTCGGCGGCGTGGATCGGAAGGGTCTCGGTCGGCACCCGCCGGACCCTACTGTGCGCCGGTCCGGCCCGGCCACGGGTCATCCGCCACCCCGACCGGACACGCGTTGCGCGAGGGACCTCGGGCGAATCGCCCGAGGTCCCTCGCGCACGCGGTGTCCGGTCGCGAGATGGTGGGCACCAAATTGGTATGACGAGTGCGCACCTCGTGCGTCAGACTTGCCGCTCGTGGGTCACGTCGACGTCAACACGGTCAGCTACGCGCTCGCCGACGGCCGTCCGCTGCTCTCCGAGGTCAGCCTCCGGGTGGGCGAGGGCGCGAAGGTGGCGCTGATCGGCCCGAACGGCACCGGCAAGACGACGCTGTCGAGGATCATCGCCGGGGACCTGCCGGCCCGGGAGGGCGCGGTCACCCGCAGCGGCGGGCTCGGCGTCATGCGACAGTTCGTCGGGTCGGTGCGGGACGACTCGACCGTGCGGGACCTGCTCGTGTCGGTGGCGCCGCCGCGCGTCCGGCAGGCGGCGCAGGTCGTCGACGCCGCGGAGCTGGCGATGATGGAGGTCGACGACGAGCCGACCCAGCTGCGCTACGCGCAGGCGCTCGCGGACTGGGCCGACGCCGGCGGCTACGAGCAGGAGACGCTCTGGGACGTCTGCACGGTGGCGGCGCTGGGCGTGCCGTTCGAGAAGGCGCAGTGGCGGCACGTGCGCACCCTGTCCGGCGGCGAGCAGAAGCGGCTGGTGCTCGAGGCGCTGCTGCGTGGGCCGGACGAGGTGCTGCTGCTGGACGAGCCGGACAACTACCTCGACGTGCCGGCGAAGCGGTGGCTGGAGGACCAGCTCATCGCCTCGCCCAAGACGGTGCTGTTCATCAGCCACGACCGGGAGCTGCTGAACCGGGTGGCCACTCGGATCGCGACCCTCGAGCCGGGTGCGGCGGGCAGCACGCTGTGGGTGCACCCGGCCGGCTTCGCGAGCTACCACGAGGCGCGCGCCGACCGGAACGCCCGGCTGGAGGAGCTGCGGCGGCGGTGGGACGAGGAGCACGCCAAGCTCAAGGCGCTCGTGCTGATGTACAAGCAGAAGGCGGCCTACAACTCCGACATGGCCGCCCGCTACCAGGCGGCCCAGACCCGGCTGCGGCGCTTCGAGGAGGCCGGGCCGCCCGAGGTCATCGCGCGGGAGCAGAACGTCCGGATGCGCCTGACGGGCGGACGGACCGCCAAGCGGGCGGTGATCTGCTCCGGGCTCGAGCTCACCGGGCTCATGGAGCCGTTCGACCTCGAGGTCTGGTACGGCGAGCGGGTCGCGGTGCTCGGCAGCAACGGGTCGGGCAAGTCCCACTTCCTGCGGCTGCTCGCGGCAGGGGGCAGCGACCCGGAGCCGGAGCACCGGCCGGTGGGTGACGTCATACCTTCGCCGGTGTCCCACAGCGGGATGGCGCGGCTCGGCTCGCGGGTGCGGCCGGGGTGGTTCGCCCAGACGCACGAGCACCCGGCGCTCGTGGGGCGCACGCTGCTCGAGATCCTGCACCGGGGCGACGAGCACCGCCGGGGCCGGCCGCGGGACGAGGCGTCCCGGGCGCTGGACCGCTACGAGCTGGCGCGGGCCGGCGAGCAGACCTTCGACTCGCTGTCCGGCGGGCAGCAGGCACGGTTCCAGATCCTGCTGCTGGAGCTGTCCGGCGCGACGCTGCTGCTGCTCGACGAGCCGACCGACAACCTCGACCTGCACTCGGCCGAGGCCCTGGAGGAGGGCCTTGACGCGTTCGAGGGCACGGTGCTGGCGGTCACGCACGACCGGTGGTTCGCGCGGGGCTTCGACCGGTTCCTCGTGTTCGGCGAGGACGGCACGGTCTACGAGTCCGACGAACCGGTCTGGGACGAGGCACGGGTCCGCCGCGCGCGTTGACCTTGCCCCTGGGGCAGGCTCCAGACTTCTCGCGTGACGTCCCAGCCCTTGCTCACGATCGGTGAGTTCGCCCGCGAGTCCGGTCTGTCCGCGAAGGCCCTCCGCCTGTATGACGAGTCGGGCCTGCTCCGGCCCGCGCACGTGGACGGCCTGACCGGGTACCGCTACTACGTGACGGAGCAGCTGGCCAGGGCACGCCGCATCTCGCTGCTGCGTCGCCTCGACATGCCATTGGCCACGGTGGCCGAGGTGCTCGCCGAGCCGGACACCGTTGCGGCGCACCGGCTGCTGGCCTGGTGGGAGGGGGAGGAACGGCGGCTGGTCGAGCGGCGCGGCACGGTCGACTACCTGGTCGGGACGTGGAGCGGCGGGCCCGCGCCGGCGTTCGACGTCGGCTGCCGGACAACCGTCGACCGCACGGTGGCGTGCCTGCAGGCACGCGTCCTGCAACCGGACCTCGTCGACACGATGATGCGATGCGTCGCCGACCTGCGCGACCTGCTGGACCGGTCCCGCGCCGAGCGCAGCGAGGAGTTCTGGGTGCTCTACCACGGCGTGGTGAGCCCGGACTCGGACGGACCGATCGAGGTCTGCGTGCCCTTCGAGGGCGTGGTCGAGCCGGAGGGTGACGTGGCGGTCCGGGTCGAGCGGGCCCACCGGGAAGCCTGGACACCGATCACCGCCGAGCAGTGCCGCTACCCCGAGATCCTGCACGCCTACGACGCCGTGGCCCGCTGGATCGGCGAGCACGGCGTGGCCGAGGACCCCAGTCGCGAGCTCTACCTCGTGGCGTGGGACGGCACACCGGGCCCACAACACGTCGCCGACATCGCCCAGCCCTACCGAGAGGACAGCACATGAGCACCGTTGAGACCGGATTGGCCGCGGATCCTGCCGTGCCGGAGGCAGGTGTCGTCGACCACGCGGCGCACAGTCCCCACTCCGACCCGGGGCGGCACGCCGCGCTCCTGGACGACGTGCCGACCGACCTGGAGGGCCTGTCCCGGGTGGCCCGCAACGTCATCGCCCACTACCGGGCCGCGGAGGTGGACCTGCCGGAGGAGGGGCGGGACGACATACACCTGCGGTGGGTGGAGGCGATCCTGGGCCGTGACCGGGAGCGGCACGACGCACCGTTGTCCGTGCCGCGGGCAGAGGTGAGCCGGGTCCAGGGCTGCTGCCGGGACCACACCCTGTTCTGTGTCGCGGCGCTGCGCCACCACGGTGTCCCCGCGCGGAGCCGCATCGGGTTCGCCGGGTACTTCACCCAGGGGTGGCACCACGACCACGTCGTTCCCGAGGCCTGGCTCGGCGGTCGGTGGAT
Organism: Segeticoccus sp.; assembly: GCA_035690725.1. Classification (GTDB taxonomy): domain Bacteria; phylum Actinomycetota; class Actinomycetes; order Actinomycetales; family Dermatophilaceae; genus DASSKF01. The sequence continues at coordinate 1,968 of DASSKF010000060.1, read as the reverse complement.
GCGCTTCGACCCGGAGCCGACCGAAGGCACGGCCGCGCTGCCGGATCCCCGGAACATGGCCGTGGGGGAGGGGGCGCCGTTCCTCACCGCCGCGACGGCCTGGCGCGGGTACCGGCGTGGCGAGCTGGACGCCGACCGCTTCGGCGTGGACCCGTCGGTGCCGCACCGGGGCCCGGAGTTCATCCGGGACTACGTGCTCCGCGAGGTGGCGCACCGGTTCGGGGACGAGCTGCTGCTGTGGGACGTGTGGGGTCTGGTCGGCTCACCGCTGCAGACCGACGTGGCGCTCGTCGACGAGGTGGCGCAGCTGCTGGTCGCTGCCGACGGTGGCAGCCGCGACGCCGAGGTCGAGCTGCTCGGGCGCTACCGGGAGGACGAGCGACTGCGGCCCGGGCGGTGGATCCAGCGGTTCTCGCCGTTCGACGACCGGGCCCGGGTCGACCTCGTCACCCGGACGGAGACGGTGACCTCGGTGTGACGGGCCGCGGAGTCGGTCGGGCCTTGCGCGTGCAGGATCCCCGAGATCGGGGCTACCGGGCGCCAAAGGGCGGACCCGGGCGTGCAGGACCCCCGAGATCGGGGATCGGTCACCGTCACCGCATCGGCGGGGCGTCGACCGGCAGCGGGCAGGTGTAGACCACGACCCGCTTCGCGCCGGGGTGCCCGGCCCCGGCACGCCGGTAGCGGGCCAGCACCTCGCCCAGCTCGGCCTGCAGCGACACGAGCTGCTCGGCGCTGACGAGCACGGCGTGGTCGGCCAGCCCGCACTCGTCGGCCCACGGCTGCGGCCAGGCGTCCCGGGTGTCCAGCCAGCCGACGGCCTGGCCGGCGAAGTGGTCCACGTAGTCCCGCTCCAGCCAGGCCAGGGCAGCCGCGTCGTCCTCGTCGAGCGGCTCGTCCGGCACGTCGGGCCCGTCGTCGGGCGCGGCTCGCTCCGGGACCGCGGTCCACACCCGTCGCCGCCCCGACCCGGCGCCGGTGTCGGCCACCAGCCCGACCTCCTCCAGCCGGCGCAGGTGGTAGCTCGTCGCCCCCGTGTTGGTGCCGAGGGTCTGCGCCAGCTCGGTCGCCGTGGCGTCGCCGTGCACCCGCAGCTGCCCGAGCAGGCGGGACCGCAGCGGGTGGGCCAGCGCGTGCAGTGCCGGGCGGTCCAACCGGGCGCGGGTGGAGCGGGAGGGGGCCGACGAGCGGCGCCTGCGGGGCGGCATACCTGCACAATAGCTGTGCACACTTCCTGTGCACAAGCTGCACTGTATGCCGTGTGGGTACCCGAATCTGCTTGCGCCCCAAGCCTTCGGGTTGGATTTGGAGGGCCGCAGCGGCCGCCCGTAAACTGGGTGGAGTTGTGCGGGATGCGGCCGGCGGTCGCACCGCCACGGCGCCGGAGGACGGCGCGGGCGCACCGCAGAACCGCTGACACTGCCAGTACACGAGAGAACGAGGGCGACGACCGTGCGTACGTACACCCCGAAGCCGGGCGAGATCACGCGCGCCTGGCACATCATCGACGCCACCGACGTCGTGCTCGGCCGGCTCGCGAGCCAGACCGCGCAGCTGCTGCGCGGCAAGCACAAGCCGACCTTCGCGCCGCACGTCGACACCGGCGACTTCGTCATCATCATCAACGCCGACAAGGTGGCGCTGACCGGGCACAAGCTCGAGAAGAAGATGGCCTACCGCCACTCCGGTTTCCCGGGCGGCCTGAAGTCGCAGTCCTACGAGGAGCTGCTCGCCAAGAACCCGACCAAGGCGGTCGAGAAGGCCGTGCGCGGCATGCTCCCGAAGAACTCCCTGGCCCGTCAGCAGCTGAGCAAGCTGAAGGTCTACGCCGGGGACACCCACCCGCACCAGGCCCAGAAGCCGGTGCCGTTCGAGATCTCACAGGTCGCGCAGTAAGTCCGCCAGGACCTCTCGCGAGAAGAAACGAGGAGAACCGTGGCTGACACCACCAACGAGAACGCCGGCGCC
>DASSKF010000059.1:0-15437 GCA_035690725.1 Segeticoccus sp. | reverse complement strand
GCCGGTCAACGGCGCCGGGTCAGTGACGCCGACGTGGTGCAGCGTCTGGGACACGGCCGGGTTGATCACGTCCAGCGCCGGCTTCGGGTAGAAGCCGAGGAACAGGAACACGGCGATGATGGGGGCGACGACCCACTTCTCCCGGACCGTCATGTCGGCCACCGAGCCGATCCCCGTCGGCTCCGGTCCGTGCATCATCCGCTTGTACATCAGCAGGATGTACAGCGCGGCGAGGACGATGCCGATCGTCGCGAAGATCGCGGCGACCTGGTAGCGCTGGAACGTGCCGACGAGCACCAGGAACTCCGAGACGAAGGAGTTCAGGCCGGGCAGCGCCAGGCCGGACAGCCCGGACAGCAGCCACACGCCGGCGATGACCGGAGTGATCTTCTGCCAGCCGCCGAAGTCCGGGATGAACTTGCTGCCGCGGCGCTTGATCAGCATCCCGGCGACGAGGAACAGCGCAGCCGTGGTGAAGCCGTGGTTGACCATGTACAGCGTCGACCCGGCACCACCGGTCGTGGTCATCGCGAAGATGCCCAGGACGATGAAGCCGAAGTGGCTGATCGAGGTGTAGGCGATCAGCCGCATCATGTCGCGCTGGCCGATGGCGACGAGCGCTCCGTAGAGCACGGACAGCACGGCGAGGGCCACGATCACCGGCGTCGCCCAGCGAGCGGCGTCCGGGAACATCTGCAAGCAGAAGCGGATCATCCCGAACGTGCCGACCTTGTCGAGCACGCCGACGAGCAGCACCGCCGTCGCCGGCCGCGCCTCGGTCGCCGCGTCCGGGAGCCAGGTGTGCACCGGCCACATCGGCGCCTTGACCGCGAACGCGAAGAAGAAGCCGAGGAACATCAGCCGGCCGGCGGTCGGGTCGAAGTCGACGCCCGTCAGCGTGCTGACGAGGAAGCCGTCCGTGCCACCCGGACCGTAGATGTAGACGGCGATGACGGCAACGAGCATGATCAGCCCGCCGAGCAGCGAGTAGAGCAGGAACTTCAGGGCCGCGTAGCGGCGGCGCTCCCCGCCGAACGACCCGATCAGGAAGTAGACCGGGACGAGCATGGCCTCGAAGAGCAGGTAGAACAGGAAGACGTCCGTGGCGGAGAAGACACCGATCATGAACGTCTCGAGCACCAGCATGAGCGCGAAGTAGCCCTGCTGGCGACGTCCCACCTCGGGCACGTCGTTCCACGCGGCCAGGAGGCACACCGGCACGAGCACGGCGCTCATGAGGATGAGCACCAGCGCAATGCCGTCGACGCCGAGCGCGTAACTCACCCCGAACTGGGGGATCCACTCGTGCATCTCGGTGAACTGGAACTGCTCCTTGGCGCCCACCTGGAACTGGGTCGCCATGAGCACGGCGACGGCCAGCGTCACGAGGGAGAACACGACGGCCACCATCCGCGCCGCCTTCGCGGTCGCTCGCGGCAGGAAGGCCACGACGACCGAGCCGACGAGCGGGATGGCGCCGAGCGTGCTCAGCCAGGGAAAGTCGGACATCACTGAACCACCCACAGAGCACCGAGGATCACGACGACACCCGCGAGCATCGTCAGGGCGTAGGACCGCACGAAGCCGTTCTGCACGTGGCGCACGCGGTCGGACATACCACCGATGAAGCCACCGAGACCGGTCACCAGGCCGTCGACTCCGCGGTTGTCGAAGAACACGAGCGAGCGGGTCAGCCAGGTGCCGGGGCGCACCAGGACGGCGTCGTTGACGTCGTCCTGCAGCAGGTCACGCCGTGCCGCCTGGGTGGCCAGGGACCCGACCGGCGCGACGACCGGGACCGGCTCGCGCAGGTAGCGCCACCAGGCGAGACCGCCACCGATGACGAGCAGCACGAGGGTGAGCGCCGTGATGAGCGGCACCGAGAGCACCGGCTCGCCGTGCCCCTCGGGTGCGCCGACGACCGGCTCGAGCCAGCCGGTGATGATGCCCGTCGGGCCGAGGATCAGGCCGAGGAAGGCCGAGCCGAGGGCGAGCACCATCATCGGGACGGTCATCGTCCACGGCGACTCGTGCGGGTGGACGTCCTCGGTCCACCGGCGCTTGCCGTGGAAGGTCATGAAGAACAGGCGGGTCATGTAGAACGCGGTGATCCCGGCGCCGATGAGCGCCGCGAGGCCGAAGACCCACGGACGCCACCCCTCGCCGATGAACGCGGCCTCGATGATCTTGTCCTTCGACCAGAAGCCGGACAGGAACGGGAAGCCGATGATGGCCAGCCAGCCGAGCCCGAAGGTCACCCAGGTGATCCGCATGACCCAGGCGAGGCCACCGAAGCGACGCATGTCGATCTGGTCGTTCATGCCGTGCATCACCGAGCCGGCGCCCAGGAACAGGCCGGCCTTGAAGAAGCCGTGGGTCAGCAGGTGGAAGATCGCGAACGCGTAGCCGATCGGGCCGAGACCGGCGGCGAGCATCATGTAGCCGATCTGGCTCATCGTCGAGGCCGCCAGGGCCTTCTTCAGGTCGTCCTTGGCGCAACCGACGATGGCCCCGAACATCAGCGTGATGGCGCCGACGATCACGACGAGCAGCTGTGCGGTGGGCGCCGCCTCGAAGATCGCGTGGCTGCGTACCACGAGGTAGACACCGGCGGTGACCATCGTCGCGGCGTGGATCAGCGCGGACACCGGGGTCGGACCGGCCATCGCGTCGCCCAGCCAGCTCTGCAGCGGGAACTGCGCCGACTTGCCGCAGGCGGCGAGCAGCAGCATCAGGCCGATGAAGGTCATCCAGCCCTCGCTGCCCTGGCTCGCGGCGGCGTCGACGCCGGCGAAGTCGACCCGCCCGAAGACGAGGAACATCGCCATGATCGCGAGGGACATGCCGACGTCGCCGACGCGGTTGGCGAAGAACGCCTTGTTGCCGGCCGTCGCGTAGCCGGTGTTGTGGTACCAGAACCCGATCAGGAGGTAGGACGCCAGGCCGACGCCCTCCCAGCCGACGTAGAGCAGCAGGTAGGAGTTCGCCAGCACGAGCAGCAGCATCGAGGCGACGAACAGGTTGAGGTAGGCGAAGAACCGGCGCTTGGCCGGGTCGTGCTCCATGTAGCCCAAGGAATAGACGAGGATCAGCGACCCGACGAAGGTCACGAGCAGCACGAACGCCATCGACAGCTGGTCCACCAGCATGCCGGCGTCGACGTGGAACCCGCCCGCGGGAACCCACGACCACAGGTGGAGGTTGAACGACCGCTCGTCCTCCGGCCGGCCCAGCATCTGCACCCAGACCGCGATGGCCACGACGAACCCGGCCCAGGACAGCCCGGTCGCGAGGAGGGGGCCGAACTTGTCGGTCCGGCGGCCGCCGAACAGCAGCAGCGCCGCGCCGAAGGCCGGCAGGGCGACCAGCAACCAGGCCCAGGACGCGGCACCCGTCGCGGTGACCGCCTCAGTGGGCACGAGGGCGCCCGAGAATTGCACCAGATTCATCGACGCAGCCCCTTACAGCTTCAGCAGGTTCGCGTCGTCGACCGAGGCCGAGCGACGGGCACGGAAGATGGACATGATGATCGCCAGTCCCACCACGACCTCGGCCGCGGCGACGATCATGACGAACAGCGCAATCACCTGGCCGTCGAGGGCGCCCTGCATCCGGGCGAACGTGACGAACGCGAGGTTGGTCGCGTTGAGCATCAGCTCGACGCCCATGAAGATGATGATCGCGTTGCGGCGCAGCAGCACCGCGGCACCGCCGATCGAGAACAGGATCACCGACAGGTAGATGTAGTAGGTGAGGCTCACCTCGACGACCCCTCCTCGATCTCTCGCTCGATGTCGTGCTCGTCCTCTTCGTAGCTGTCGGCCAGCGCCACCTGGTCGCGGGCGACGAGCACCCGGGAGACCGACAGCCGGCTCGGCGTCCCGTCCGGCAGCAGCGCCGGGGTGTCGACGGCGTTGTGCCGCGCGTAGACGCCCGGGGCGGGCAGGCCCGCGACGTGCTCACCCTTGGCGATGCGCCGGTCGGACCACTCCTGCTGGGTGGGCCGCGGCCGGGTGCGCTGCCGGTGGGCCAGAACCATCGCGCCGATCGCCGCCGTGATGAGCAGCGCGCTGCTGACTTCGAAGGCCCAGACGTACTTGCTGAAGATGAGCTCGGCGACCCCGGTCACGTTGCCGCCGGCATTCGCCTGCTGCAGCCCGATGGGCTCGCCGTAGGTGACGTTGCCGATCGCGCTCAGCAGCAGCGCGAGCAGCCCGAGACCGAAGAGTATGCCGACCCAGCGCTGCCCCTTGATCGTCTCGACGAGCGAGTCGGAGGAGTCCACGCCGACGAGCATGACGACGAACAGGAACAGCATCATCACGGCGCCGGTGTAGACGAAGATCTGGATGATCCCGAGGAAGTCGGCCTTCTGCGCGATGTAGAAGACACCGAGGATGATCATCACGGCCGCCATGGACATGGCCGCGTGCACGGCCTTGCGCGCGAACAGCAGCCCCAGCGCCGCGAGCACGCTCAGCGGCGCCAGGATCCAGAACAGTGCGGCCTCGCCGGCTCCCGTCATCGGTCCTCACCTGTCTGCATGCTCTGGGCACCGTAGTGGTCACCGGCGCGCACGCCCTCCGACGTGGCGGTCGGCTGGGTGCCGGTGGTCGGGTCGATGTCGTCGGCGGCGTCGGGGTGCTCACGCACCCACTCCTCCTGCTCCGGCGTCGCCTTGGCAACCTTGCCCCGGTAGTAGTCGCGCTCGGTCATGCCCCGCACCATCGGGTGCGGCGGCTGCAGCATGCCGGAGCGCAGCGGCGCGAGCAGCTGGTCCTTCTCGAAGATCAGGTCGCTGCGGTTGTTGTCCGCGAGCTCGTACTCGTTCGTCATCGTCAGCGCGCGGGTCGGGCACGCCTCGATGCAGTAGCCGCAGAAGATGCAGCGCAGATAGTTGATCTGGTAGACGCGCCCGTAGCGCTCACCCGGGGAGTACCGGCCGGCGCCCCCCTCGTCGTCGTCGTTGTCGGCGCCCTCGACGAAGATGGCGTCGGCGGGGCAGGCCCAGGCGCACAGCTCGCAGCCCACGCACTTCTCCAGCCCGTCCGGGTGGCGGTTGAGCTGGTGCCGCCCGTGGTAGCGCGGCTGGGTCGGCCACTTCTCCTCGGGGTACTCCTCGGTCGCGACCTTGCGGAACATGGTCGCGAAGGTGACGCCGAACCCGGCGACGGGCGCGAACAGGTCGGCGAAGAAGCCCCGCTTCTGCTCGTCAGCCACGGGGGACCTCCCGGTGGTCGTGGTGGTCGGTGCTGTCGGAGACGGCCTGCCCCACGGTCAGTGGGGCGCGGTCGTCCGCGCGCTCCTCGCGCAGCCGCTGCCCGGGCAGCGGCGGCACGGGGTAGCCGCCCGCGAAGGGGTCGATCTCCTCCTCGCGGGGCCGGTTCGCCCGGGCCTCGGCCTCCGCGCGCCGGCCGTCGATGATCCAGGCGACGCCCATCGCGATCACCGCGACCACGCCGATGAGCACGAGCGTGGCGGTCGGGATCGACACCCCGAGGACCTGCACGGTGCCCGTGCCGAGGAACTGCAGCTGCGAGGCGCGGATGACGGCGACGAGGACCACCCACACGAGGGTGAGCGGGATCATCACCTTCCAGCCGAAGCGCATGAACTGGTCGTAGCGCACCCGCGGCAGGGAGCCGCGCAGCCACACGAAGAAGAACATGAACAGCCACAGCTTGATGAGGAACCACAGCAGGCCCCACCAGCCCTCGTTGAACATGCCGTGGTTGATCGCGGCGATCCCGGGGGGAGCCTGCCAGCCGCCGAGGAAGAGCGTGGTGGCGAGCGCCGAGACGGTGAACATGTTGACGTACTCGCCGAGGAAGAACATCGCGAACTTCAGCGAGGAGTACTCGGTGTGGAAGCCACCGGTGAGTTCCCCCTCGCCCTCGGCGAGGTCGAACGGCAGGCGGTTGGTCTCGCCCACCATCGTGATGACGTAGACGACGAACGAGAAGAACGCCGGGATGATGTACCAGAGGTTCTGCTGGGCGGCCACGATCTGCGAGGTCGACATCGACCCGGCGTAGAGGAACACCGCGACGAGCGCGAGCCCCATCGCGATCTCGTAGGAGATCACCTGGGCCGTCGACCGCAGCCCGCCGAGGAGCGGGTAGGTCGACCCGGAGGACCACCCGGCGAGCACGGTGCCGTAGACGCCGACACCGGCGACGGCGAGGACCAGGAGGACGGCGACCGGGGTGTCCGCCAGCTGCAGCGGCGTCCGGTGCCCGAACATCGTCACCTCGGGACCGAGCGGGATGATCGCGAACGAGACGAAGGCCATCGCCCCGGCGATGATCGGCGCGAGGACGAACATCACCTTGTCGGCGTTCTTCGGCGTGAGGTCCTCCTTCAGCGCCAGCTTCACGCCGTCGGCGAGGGTCTGCAGCAGGCCGAAGGGACCGGCGCGGTTCGGGCCGGGACGCTGCTGCATCCGGCCGATGACCCGGCGCTCGAACCAGATGACGAGCAGGGTCTGCAGCAGCAGGATCACAAAGAGCAGGACCGCCTTGATCAGTGACAGCCAGATCGGGGTGTCGCTGAAGTCGGCCACGGGGATCTCCGCCGTCGGCGCGACGGCAGGGAGCGAGCCGAGCACGCTCATGCAGCACCACCCTTGCTCAGTCGGACGAGGTCACCGGCACCGGCGCGCAGCGTGGCGCGCACCGCGGACCCGGGGGAGTTGGTCGGCAGCCAGACGACGTGGTCGGGCATCGTCGTCACCGCCGCGGGCAGGGCGATGCTACCGGTGCCGGTCGACACGCGGAGCACCTCGCCCTCCGACAGGCCCAGCTCCTTGGCGGTGGTCGCCGAGATGCGCGCGACCGGCGTGGGTGCCGTGCCGGCGAGGAACGGCTCCCCCGCCTGCATGAGGCCCGAGTCGAGCAGGTGCGGCCAGGTCGCGAGGACCGCCTCACCCTCCCCGGGGCTCGGCATCTGGGGTATGCCGGTCACGGGCGCCATGGCGGCCCGCTCGCCCGCCCACGGCCCGAGCTGGGCCATCTCCTGGCGGGTCTGCTCCACGGTGCGGGTGCCGAGGAACTCCCCCAGCTCGGCGGCCAGCAGGTCGAGCACGCGGTAGTCGCTCATCGTGTTGCTGTTGATGGCCCGGTCGAACGGCCGGACCCGGCCCTCCCAGTCGACGTAGGCGCCCGACTTCTCCTGGTGCGCCGCGACGGGCAGGACGACGTCGGCATACTGCGTCACCGGGGACTCGCGCAGGTCGAGCGAGACCACGAAGGCCCGCTGCAGCGCCTCCCCCGCGAGCGCGGGGTCCGGCAGGTCACCGGGGTCGACACCGCCGACGAGCAGTCCGGAGAGGTCACCCTCGGCAGCGGCGGCCACCATCGCGGTGGTGTCCCGGCCCGCGGCGGACGGGAGGTCGCCGACCCCCCAGGTCGCGGCCAGCTCGGTGCGCGCGGCGGCGTCGGCGACGGGCCGGCCGCCGGGCAGCAGGTTCGGCAGGGCACCGGCCTCGAGCGCGCCGCGCTCACCGGCCCGTCGCGGAACCCAGGCCAGCTTCGCCCCGGTCGCGTCGGCGAGGGCGACGGCGGCGCTGAGGGCACCCGGCACGGTCGCGAGCCGCTCACCCACGAGGATGACGGCCTGCTCACGCAGGGCCGCGGCCGCATCGGCCACTTCCTCACGGCCGTCGGCGAGGGCCTGCAGGACCTCCGGCTCGGTGCCGGGGGCGGCGCTGACGAGCGTGCCGGCCATCTTCTGCAGGGAGCGGGTCGCGAACGGCGCCACCGACCAGACACCGGTCTTGCGCTTGCGGTTCGCCTTGCGCAGCCGCAGGAAGACGATCGGCGACTCCTCCTCGGGCTCGAGGCCCACGAGCAGGACCGTCGACGCCTTCTCGAGGTCGGCGTAGGTGACGTCCAGGCTGGTGGCGGCCACCCGCGCCGCGAGGAACTCGGCCTCCTCGGTCGAGTGCGGACGGGCCCGGAAGTCGATGTCGTTGGTGCCGAGGGCGAGCCGGGCGATCTTGCTGTAGGCGTAGGCGTCCTCGTTGGTCACCCGGCCGCCGACGAGCACGCCGACGCCCTGGCCGTCCCGCGCCTCGGCGAGCCCCCGGGCCGCGACGTCCAGCGCCTCCTGCCAGGAGGCGACCCGCCACGACCCGTCGGTGTTGCGCACCAGCGGGTCGGTGATGCGGTCGTTCTGGGCGTAGGTGAAGGCCCAACGACCCTTGTCGCAGTTCCACTCGTCGTTGACGTTCGGGTCCTCGAGGGCCTGCCGGCGCATGACGACGCCGCGACGGTGGTCGGTGCGCTGGGCGCACCCGCTCGCGCAGTGCTCGCACACGCTCGGGGTGGACACCAGGTCGAACGGCCGGGACCGGAACCGGTAGGCGGACCCGGTCAGCGCGCCGACCGGGCAGATCTGGACGGTGTTGCCCGAGAAGTAGGACTCGAACGGCTTCTCCTCGTAGATGCCGACCTGCTGCAGCGCCCCGCGCTCGATGAGCGCGATGAACGGGTCACCGGCGATCTGGTCGGAGAAGCGGGTGCACCGGGCGCACAGGATGCAGCGCTCGCGGTCCAGCAGCACCTGGCTGGAGATGTTGATCGGCTTGGGGTAGGTCCGCTTGACGTCCTCGAAGCGGCTCACCGGCCGGCCGTTGGACATGGCCTGGTTCTGCAGCGGGCACTCGCCGCCCTTGTCGCACACCGGGCAGTCCAGCGGGTGGTTGATGAGCAGGAACTCCATCTGCCCGTGCTGCGCCTTGTCGGCCACGGGCGAGGTGTGCTGCGTCTTGACGACCATGCCCTCGGTGGCCTCCAGGGTGCATGACGCCTGCGGCTTCGGGAACGGCGTCAGCGTGCCGCCGCGGGGCGCGGAGACCTCGACGAGGCACTGGCGGCAGGCGCCGACCGGGTCGAGCAGCGGGTGGTCGCAGAACCGCGGGATCTGCACGCCGGCCTGCTCGGCGGCGCGGATGACGAGGGTGCCCTTGGGCACGCTCACCTCGATGCCGTCGACGGTGAGCGTGAGGAGCTCGGGCTTCGGCTCGGCCGGTGGTTGGGCGTCTCCGCCCTTGGTGACGGCGTTGCCGCCGCCGGCCGGCGAGGTGGGGACGGTCATGCGGGCACGTTCTCCTTCGCGAACAGCGTGGAGTCGGACGGCGGGAAGAGGACGTCGGCCGGGGTGTGCATGCCTGCCTCGAACTCCTCCCGGAAGTACTGGATCGCCGAGGTGATCGGACTGGTCGCGCCGTCACCGAGTGCGCAGAAGGCGCGCCCCAGGATGTTGTCGCAGATGTCGAGCAGCTTGTCGACGTCGTCCTGGCTGCCCTTGCCGTGCTCCAGGCGCTCGAGGATCTGCTTGAGCCAGTAGGTGCCCTCGCGGCACGGCGTGCACTTGCCGCACGACTCGTGCGCGTAGAAGTCGGTCCACCGGGACACCGCGCGGACGACGGAGGTGGTCTCGTCGAAGATCTGCAGCGCGCGGGTGCCGAGCATCGACCCGGCCGCCGCCACCGACTCGAAGTCGAGCGGCACGTCGAGGTGCTCGTCGGTGAGGATCGGCGTCGAGGACCCTCCCGGGGTCCAGAACTTCAGCTTGCGCCCCTTGCGCATGCCCCCGGCCATGTCCAGCAGCTCGCGCAGGGTGATCCCGAGCGGTGCTTCGTACTGTCCCGGCCGCTCGACGTGCCCGGACAGGCTGAAGATGCCGAAGCCCTTCGACTTCTCGGTGCCCATGCCGGCGAACCAGTCGGGCCCGTGGGACAGGATCGGCGGGATCGACGCGATCGACTCCACGTTGTTGACGACCGTCGGCCGTGCGTAGAGGCCCGCGACCGCGGGAAACGGCGGCTTCAGCCGCGGCTGGCCGCGGCGGCCCTCGAGGGAGTCGAGCAGCGCGGTCTCCTCACCACAGATGTAGGCACCGGCACCGGCGTGCACCGTGATGTCGAGGTCGAAGCCGGAGCCGAGGATGTCCGTGCCGAGGTAGCCGGCGGCATGGGCCTCCTCCACCGCGCGCAGGAGGCGCCGGTAGACGTGCACGACCTCACCGCGCACGTAGATGAACGCGTGGGTGCACCCGATGGCGAACGAGGTGATGGCCATCCCCTCGATCAGGAACTGGGGCGCCGCCATCATCAGCGGGATGTCCTTGCAGGTGCCCGGCTCGGACTCGTCGGCGTTGACGACGAGGTAGCGGGGGCCGCCGTCCGGCGGAGGCAGGAAGCCCCACTTCATCCCGGTGGGGAAGCCGGCTCCGCCGCGACCCCGCAGGCCGGAGTCCTTGGCCATCTGCACCAGCACATCTGGCCCGAGGCCCAGCGCGCGGCGCAGCCCCTGGTAGCCGCCGTTGTCCTCGTAGGTGGCCAGGGTCCAGGACTGCGGGTCGTCCCAGAACTTCGTCAGGATCGGGGTCAGCTGCGTGCTCATGCCTGTCCCTTCCCGTCACCGGGCTTGCTGTCTGCGGGGTTGGCCGGGGTGTCGTCCGAGCCGGGCCGCCCCCGCTTCGGGGTGGTCCCCTCGTCGGCGGACGTGTCGCGCGCCACCTGCTGCCGGTCGGCGCCGTCGTCCTCGCCCGGTGCGGTCCAGTGGTGCTCGTGCGCGACCCGCAGCCCCTCGAGGGAGGGACCACCCGCGCCGACACCCTCGTCGGCGCGGCCGTCGGGGAAGCCGGCGAGGACGCGGGAGATGTGCGTGAAGCCGCACACCCGGTCGGCGCCACGGGTGGGCCGGACCTCGGCACCGGAGCGCAGGTCGTCGGCCAGCCTCTTGGCGGTCTCTGGCGTCTGGTTGTCGAAGAACTCCCAGTTCGCCATGACGACCGGCGCGAAGTCACAGGCGGCGTTGCACTCGACCCGCTCCAGGGTGATCTTGCCGTCCGGCGTCGTCTCGTCGTGCCCGACGCCCAGGTGGGCCGACAGCTCGTCGAAGATCTGGTCGCCGCCCATGATCGCGCACAGCGTGTTGGTGCAGACGCCGATCGTGTAGTCACCGTTGGGGTGGCGCTTGTACTGGGTGTAGAACGTCGCCACACCGCTGACCTCGGCCGTGGTGAGGTCGAGCTTGCGGGCGCACCACTCGATGCCCCGGCCCGACACGTAGCCGTCGACGCTCTGCACGAGGTGCAGCAGCGGCAGCAGTGCCGACCGCTTCTGGGGGTAGCGCGAGAGGATCTCCGCCGCGTCGGCCTCGAGACCCACCAGCACGTCCGGACCGAACAGGTCCGCACCGTCGGCGTTCTCCCAGAAGCTCGGGTAGGCGCGCGGGTCGGGCATCTCGGTCCGGTCGTACGGGCTCGTGCTGTCCTTCTGTTCGCTCACCGGTCGACGCCTCCCATCACCGGGTCGATCGAGGCGACGGCGACGATGACGTCGGCGATCATGCCGCCCTCGCACATCGCAGCCACGGCCTGCAGGTTGTTGAACGAGGGGTCCCGGAAGTGGGCCCGGTAGGGGCGGGTGCCCCCGTCGGAGACCACGTGGCAGCCGAGCTCCCCCTTCGGCGACTCGACCGCGGCGTAGGCCTGGCCCGGCGGCACCCGGAAGCCCTCGGTCACCAGCTTGAAGTGGTGGATGAGCGACTCCATCGACTCGCCCATGATCTCGCGGATGTGGTCCAGGCTGTTGCCCATGCCGTCACCGCCGATGGCGAGCTGGGCCGGCCACCCGATCTTCTTGTCCTCGACCATCACCGGGCCCGGTGTGCTCTGCAGCCGGTCGACGACCTGCTCGATGATCTTGAGCGACTCGTACATCTCGTCGATGCGGATCCGCAGCCGGTCGTAGGCGTCGGCACCGTCGCGGGTGATGACCTCGAAGTCGTAGGTCTCGTAGTCGCAGTAGGGCGTGAGCTTGCGCAGGTCGTGCGGCAGCCCGGTCGAGCGCAGCACCGGCCCGGTCACGCCGAGGGCCATGCAGCCGGTGAGGCTGAGGTGCCCGACGTCGACCATCCGGCCCTTGAAGATCGGGTTCTCGTTGATGAGGTCCTCGAGCTCGCGCAGTCCCCTGCGCAGCTCGGGCACGATGTCGCGGACCTTGTCGATCGCGCCGGGTGGCAGGTCCTGGACGACACCGCCGGGACGGATGTAGGCGTGGTTCATTCGCAGCCCGGTGATCATCTCGAGCACCGACAGCACCCGCTCCCGCTCCCGGAAGCCGATCGTCATGACGGTCGTGGCGCCCATCTCCATGCCACCGGTGCCCAGCGCGACGAGGTGCGAGCCGATCCGGTTGAGCTCCATGCCCAGGACGCGGATCATGCTGGCGCGCTTGGGGACCTGCTCGGTGATGCCCAGCAGCTTCTCGACCCCGAGGCAGAAGGCCGCCTCCTGGAACAGCGGCGTGAGGTAGTCCATGCGGGTGCAGAACGTCACGCCCTGGGTCCAGGTGCGGAACTCCATGTTCTTCTCGATGCCCGTGTGCAGGTAGCCGATCCCGGCCCGGGCCTCGGTGACGGTCTCGCCGTCGAGCTCGAGGATGAGGCGGAGCACGCCGTGGGTGGACGGGTGCTGCGGACCCATGTTGACGACGATCCGCTCCTCGCCGAGCGCGGCTGCCTCGTCGGCGATCTCGTCCCAGTCGCCTCCGCTGGCGTTGAGGACGGTCACGCCCGCGGCGTCGCTCTCGTCGGCCGGGGACGCGGCGTAGACGTCGCCGGCGTGCATCGCGTCGGTCGCTTCCTCGACCGTCGCGGACGACTCGGGGTGCTGGTGCTCGGTCATCAGTTGTACGACCTCCGCTGGTCGGGCGGCGGAATCGTCGCGCCCTTGTACTCGACGTGGATCCCGCCGAGCGGGTAGTCCTTGCGCTGCGGGTGGCCGGGCCAGTCGTCCGGCATCAGGATGCGGGTGAGGGCCGGGTGCCCGTCGAAGATGATCCCGAAGAAGTCCCAGGTCTCGCGCTCGTGCCAGTCGTTGGCCGGGTAGGTGTCGACGATGGACGGGATGTGCGGGTCCTCGTCGGGGCAGCTCACCTCGACGCGCAGCCGTCGGCCGCCGTGCGTGATGGACAGCAGGTGGTAGATCGCGTGCAGCTCGGCACCGGTCTCCTGCGGGTAGTGCACCCCCGACACGCCGGTGCAGATCTCGAAGCGCAGGTCGGGGTCGTCGCGCAGCGCCCGGGCGACCGCCGGCAGCGCCTCACGGGCGACGTGCAGGGTCAGCTCACCCCGGTCGACCACCACCCGCTGCACGGCGTGGTCGTATGGCGTCTCGCCGGCTCCCAGCGCGCGTTCGAGCTGGTCCGCCACGGCGTCGAAGTAACCGCCGTAGGGGCGCCGTGCCGCGGCCGGGAAGAGGATCGGCGAGTCGAGGCCGCCGTAGCCGCTCGTGTCGTTGCCCAGCGACGAGCCGAACATGCCGTGCCGCTCGCCGATCTGGCGCGGCCCCCGGAACGCCTCGGGTGTGGTCGGCAGGTGGTCGCCCTCCTCGTCGGCGGGGACGCCCTGCAGCTCCTGCGCCTCGGCCGTCGTCGGCGCACCGCCGGTCTCCTGCGCGTGCGTCGTGGAGACCTTCTGCTCCTCGTCCGTCACGCCGACCTTGTCGACGGCTCCGGTGCGGCCCTCCACCCGGGCGACGTCGCGGCCCTCCTCGGCCGCCTTCGTCTCCTCGCTCTTCGGGGGCTGCTCCGACGGTGTGTTCGGCGTGTCCTTGTCGTTGTCGTCCCCCGTCACGAGAGCAGCCCCTTCATCTGGTGGGTCGGCGTGGCCGCGAGCGCGGCCTCCTCGGCGGCGCGAGCGGCAGCCTTGCGGTTGACGCCGAGCTTGGAGTTCTGGATCTGGTGGTGCAGCTCGATGATGGCGTTGAGCAGCATCTCCGGACGGGGCGGGCAGCCCGGCAGGTAGACGTCCACGGGCACCACGTGGTCCACGCCCTGGACGATGGCGTAGTTGTTGAACATCCCGCCGCTGCTCGCGCAGACCCCCATCGAGATGACCCATTTGGGCTCGGGCATCTGGTCGTAGACCTGGCGCACGACCGGCGCCATCTTCTGGCTGACCCGGCCGGCGACGATCATCAGGTCGGCCTGCCGGGGCGTGGCCGAGAAGCGCTCCATCCCGAACCGGGAGACGTCGTAGGTCGGGGTGCCGATCGCCATCATCTCGATGGCGCAGCAGGCCAGGCCGAACGTGGCCGGCCACACCGAGCTCTTGCGCATGTAGCCGGCGACCTGCTCGACGGTGCTGAGCAGGAACCCTGCCGGAAGCTTCTCTTCGATTCCCATTACTGGTCGCCCGTTGCTCTCTCGTTCTGGCTGCACGTCCGCACTACGATCACGCCCCGATCAGTCCCACTCCAGGCCGCCACGGCGCCAGACGTAGGCGTAGGCCACGAACACCGTGACGATGAACAGCACCATCTCCACCAGCGCAAAGAGGCCCATCTTGTCGAAGGCGACGGCGAAGGGGTAGAGGAAGACCGCCTCGATGTCGAAGATGATGAACAGCATCGCGGTCAGGTAGTACTTGATCGGGATGCGGCCACCACCGGATGCCTGCGGGGTCGGCTCGATGCCGCACTCGTAGGCGTCGACCTTCGCCCGGTTGAACCGCTTGGGCCCGGCGAGCGCCGCGGCGATGAGCACCGAGAAGATGGCGAAGGCCGCCCCGATGCCGGCGAAGATCAGGAGCGGTGCGTAGGAGTAGTTCATCCGGTGAGCCTCCCCTTCCGGTGACTCGACGAGGGCAGGGTCGCGCGCACCTCGCAGCGCGGCCCCATCCTAGGGGCGAGCCGCGTGCGGCAGCCGACAGCCCCCGGCCGGTGCGTGTGTCCACTCGTGCCGACCGGTCTCATGCCCTCTGTGCGGGCTCCTCGGCGCTCCGGGCCCCGCTTCGCTCGTTTCCTCACGCTGTCGTCGCCCCTCACGCCGCCGGCGTCATCCGCGAGAGTGCGTGGATCAGGCGGTCGTCCACGCGGCCGCCGTGCGGCTCGGACAGGTTGGCCATCATCTTGAGCACGAACCGCATGAGCGTCGTGCGCGGCAGGCCGTAGCGGACGGCGAGGCGCATCACCTCGGGGTGGCCGATGAGCCGGGCGAAGCCGCGACCCACCGTGTAGTAGCCGCCCAGCGCGTCCTTCATCACTCCCGGGTAGGACGCCAGCACCCGCTCGCGCTCGGCGTCGGTGTGGCGGGCGAGGGCCTGGGAGATGACGTCGGCGGCGAGGCGGGCCGACTCCATCGCGTAGGCGATGCCCTCGCCGTTGAACGGGTTGACCATGCCACCGGCGTCGCCGACGAGCAGGAGGCCGCGCGCGTAGTGCGGCTGCCGGTTGAACCCCATCGGCAGCGCGGCACCGCGGATCGGGCCGGTCATCGTGTCCTGGGTGTAGGTCCACTCCTCGGGCATCGTGGCGACCCAGCGGCGCAGCACGTCGCGGTAGTCGACCTTGCCGAAGGCGCTGGAGGTGTTGAGGATGCCGAGCCCCACGTTGCTGGTGCCGTCGCCGACGCCGAAGATCCAGCC
>DASSKF010000058.1:0-33155 GCA_035690725.1 Segeticoccus sp. | reverse complement strand
CGAGTGCATCGACCTGTGCAACGAGATCATCGAGGAGGAGCTCGCCGAGGGCTCGGAGCTCGGGCTGGAGACGCTGCCCAAGCCCCGCGAGATCTACGACTTCCTCGAGCAGTACGTCGTGGGGCAGGACGTCGCCAAGCGCGCGCTGTCGGTGGCGGTCTACAACCACTACAAGCGCATCCAGGCCGGTGACGGGGGCCAGAAGCACGACGGCCAGGCGTCGGGCGTCGACATCGCCAAGTCGAACATCCTGCTGATCGGCCCGACCGGCTGCGGGAAGACCTACCTGGCGCAGACCCTGGCCCGCATGCTCAACGTCCCGTTCGCCATCGCCGACGCGACCGCGCTGACCGAGGCCGGTTACGTCGGCGAGGACGTCGAGAACATCCTGCTCAAGCTGATCCAGGCCGCCGACTTCGACGTGAAGAAGGCCGAGACCGGCATCATCTACATCGACGAGGTCGACAAGATCGCCCGCAAGAGCGAGAACCCGTCGATCACCCGGGACGTGTCGGGGGAGGGCGTCCAGCAAGCGCTGCTGAAGATCCTCGAGGGCACCACCGCCTCGGTGCCGCCGCAGGGTGGGCGCAAGCACCCGCACCAGGAGTTCATCCAGATCGACACCACGAACGTGCTGTTCATCGTCGGGGGCGCGTTCGCGGGGCTGGAGAAGCTCATCGAGTCCCGGTCCGGCAAGAAGGGCCTGGGCTTCGGCTCGCAGCTGCACATGGCCAAGGACGCGGGGGAGTCCTACGGCGACGTCATGCCCGAGGACCTGATGAAGTTCGGCCTCATCCCCGAGTTCATCGGTCGCCTGCCGGTCATCACCACCGTCTCCCCGCTGGACCGGGACGCGCTGGTGCAGATCCTCACCGAGCCGCGCAACGCGCTGGTCAAGCAGTACCAGCGCATGTTCGAGATCGACGGGGTCGAGCTGGAGTTCGAGGACGAGGCGATCGAGGCCGTCGCGGAGCAGGCGCTCATGCGCGGCACCGGGGCCCGCGGCCTGCGGGCGATCCTGGAGGAGGTCCTCCTCCCGGTGATGTTCGACGTCCCCAGCGACGACGACATCGCGCGGGTGGTCATCACCCGCGAAGCGGTCTTCGACAACGTCAACCCGACGATCGTGCGGCGCGACGTGCCGCGGCGGCGCACGAAGCGCCAGCGCAAGGAATCGGCGTGACCGACGACTGCGTGAGGAAACGAGCGTAGCGAGGCCCGGAGCGCCGAGGAGGTCCGCCCATGCGGCTCGGCGTGACCGACGACTGCGTGGTTGTAGCGTCGGTACATGCCTGACGTGCCCACCGCCCCTGTCGTCGCCGCCGGACTCGTCGGCGGGTTCGCTGTCGGGCGCTACAGCGGCCGGCGTGACCTCGCCGGCGTCGTGCTCGCCGCCGCCGGTGCCTGGTGTGGTCGCGAGTGGCTGCGCAGTTCCGGTCCGGGAGTCACCGGACTACTGCTCGGTGTGTATGCCGTGGGGTTCGGTACGTCCCACCCGCTCGCCAAGAAGATCGGCGCTTGGCCGTCGGTGCTGACCGTCGCGGCCGTGTCGTCGGCGGCCAGCCACCTCCTCGCGGACCGGTCCCGCATCCGGTTCTGACTCAGGCGGCCGGGGACCGCTCCGCCGACCCCGGCCGGTCCGGCCGACCGCTGCTGCCGGTGTGCAACGTGCGGTGGCGGGCGAGCAGGATGCCGACCGCGAGCAGGACGAGGACGGCCGCGGTCAGCCAGGCGTCCCCGGGAGCACCGGCCCGGAGCAACCCCTGGGCGACGAGGGCGGCGACCACGGTGACGGCGGCGACCGCCGTCGTGCGCCGGCCCCAGCGCGCGACGACCGGACGGGGGAGGCGGGATGTCGACGGGTAGCTCCCCGCGAGTGCGGCCGTCACGTGGACGAGCAGCAGGGCCAGCGCGGCGGGCAGGGTCCACCAGGTCCCGGGGTCGGCCGTGCCCCACCAGGCCCACCCGCCGACCACCACGCTGACCATCGGCACGCCG
This sequence comes from Segeticoccus sp., assembly GCA_035690725.1. Classification (GTDB taxonomy): domain Bacteria; phylum Actinomycetota; class Actinomycetes; order Actinomycetales; family Dermatophilaceae; genus DASSKF01. The sequence goes on along the minus strand of DASSKF010000058.1, from coordinate 31,157 downwards.
CTGTCGGGGGCGAGGGCACCGAGGACGCCGAGGACGGCCACGGCCCAGAGCACCAGGTCGACCGGGGCGCCGGCGACGTCGAGGCACAGCAGGAACGCCGCCGTGGCGGCGAGGTGCCCCAGCCGGGCCCACAGGAGCGCGCCCCGAACCTCGGCCAGCTCCTTCGCCGCGGCGGTCAGGCTGCTCACCGGCGCACCGCCCGGGCGGCGCGCGACTGGCGGCCCAGGTCGCGCAGCACCTGGTCGAGGCTCCCGGGCCCGCGCCAGGCGATGACGGGGACGCCGGCCTCGCTGACCCGGTGGATCTCCCGGTCGCGCTCGAGCATCCGCAGCCGCCACGCCAGCCGGGTCGCCTCCTCGGCGTCCTGCGGCTCGGCGTCGTCCGGCAGGGTGTCGATCACGACCACGGCGAGGCCGCGGCGCACCCCGCCCACCGCCTGCTGCAGGGTCGCCGGCGCGAGCAGCGGCGAGAGCATGACGACCAGCGCTCCGGCACCGACGTCCAGGCGGCTGCCCTCCTCGTCGTGCCGCCGGGCGGTACCGGGCCGGACCTCGGCCAGGCGGCCCAGGATGCGCCGCAGGTGGCGCAGGCCGGTCGCGGGTGGGATGCGGGCCACCCGCGCGGCGCCGGTCACCCGCAGGCTCACCCGCTCACCGCGCCGCAGGTAGTGCTCGGCCACCGCACCAGCGGCCCGGACGGTGGTGTCGAGGCTGCTTGCGCGGCCGTCGATGCCCTCGCCGACCCCGACGTCGTGGGCCGCGTCGGCGACGAGCACCACGTGGGTGTCCTGGTCGGCATACGTCTGCCGCACGTGCAGGCTGCCGGTGCGCTGGGAGACGGGCCAGTGGATGTGCCGCAGCCGGTCGCCGCCGGTGAACGGCCGAATGCCGGCGAACTCCGAGCCGGTGCCGCGGCGCAGCGACCGGTTCGTGCCGACCAGGCCCTGCGGGTGCGGGGCCGGGGCGGACCCGTCGAAGACGGCGGGCAGGGGCAGGCTGGTGAGCTGGCGCGGGGGCAGCTCGTGCGGCCCGGCACGGTAGGCGCCCCACGGCCCCAGCGCACCCGCGAGGCCCGGTCCGACCTCGTGCCGGCCCCACCGCGTGCTGCGCCAGCCGATGTGGGCCTCCACCGGCTCGCTGCCCTCGCGGCCGGCCGGGACCGGGACGACGACGGTGCCGTGCACCGGCCGGCGATGCCCCCAGAGGTGCGGCGCCAGGGTCAGGACCAGGTCCTCCATGCCCACTCCGCCGGTCGCCGTCACCGTCCACCGGGTGCCCTGTCCCTCCCGCAGGGTGCGGATCCCGAGCCGCCCGGTGAAGGAGGGCCCGGCACCGGGACGGGTGAGGAGGGCCCAGGCGGCGACGAGGGCGAACGGCAGGGCGAGCACCACGAGGTCGACCCGGTGCAGGACGACCCCGGCCACCAGCCCGAGCGCCCCCACGACGAGCGCGCGCTGGTGGGCGTGCGTGAGCTGCCAGCGGGAGGGGTCCGGACGCATCACGCGGACCCGTCCTCGCCCCCGGTCGAGGCGGCGGCGCCGGGCGTCGGGACGATGTCGAGGACGTCCCGCACCACCGTGCTGCCGGAGACGTCGCTCATCCAGAGCTCGGGCCGCACGGTGATCCGGTGGGCCAGCACCGACGGCGCCACGTGCTTGACGTCCTCGGGGGTGACGTAGTCCCGGCCGCGCACCACGGCGAGGGCGCGCGAGGTCAGCAGGAGGGCGAGCGACCCGCGCGGGGAGGAGCCCATGAGCACGTGCCGGTGCTCGCGGGTCTCCGCGGCGAGCCGGACGCAGTACTCACCCACGCTCGGGTCGATCTCGACCCGCTCGACCGCGGCCTGCATGCGCAGCAGCCCCTCCGCGTCCGTGACCCGCTCGACCACCTGGGCCTCCTGACGCCGGGCCACCCGCCGCTGCAGCACCTCCCACTCCTCCTGCGGGCTGGGGTAGCCGAAGCTGACCCGGAGCAGGAACCGGTCGAGCTGCGCCTCGGGGAGGGGGTAGGTGCCCTCGTACTCCACCGGGTTGGCCGTGGCGAGCACATGGAACGGCTCGGGGAGGGTGAAGGTGCGGCCCTCGACGGTGACCTGGCGCTCCTGCATCGCCTCCAGCAGCGCCGCCTGGGTCTTCGGCGGCGTGCGGTTGATCTCGTCGGCCAGCAGCAGTCCCGTGAACAGCGGGCCCTGCCGGAAGGTGAAGTCGTGGCTGCGCTGGTCGAAGATGAACGACCCGGTGAGGTCGGCCGGGAGCAGGTCGGGCGTGAACTGAGCGCGGGCGAAGTCCAGGCCCAGCGCCTGGGCGAAGGACCGTGCCGCGAGCGTCTTGCCCAGCCCGGGGTAGTCCTCGATCAGGACGTGGCCGCCGGCCAGGATCGCGCTGAGCACGAGCACCAGCGGCTCCCGCTTGCCGACGACCGCGCGCTCGACGGCGTCCAGCACGTCGGCGGCGTGCCGTGAGGTCGTCGCGGTGTCGAGGGCGGCGGTGGTGGTCACGCGGTCTCCGTTCGTCGGGGGGTGGCTCAGGTCGGGTCGCTCGTGCTGGCGGCTCACAGGGACTCGATCCGGTCGAGGAGCAGGGACAGTCGGGCGGGGCTGAGCGACGGCGCCACCGGCGCTCGCAGGTAGTCGTCGAGGTCGGGCCCGAGCACGGGTCGCAGGGCCTCGGCCGGGGCGTCGAGGCCGGCGCCGTGGTGGCGCCGCAGCCGCTCGTCGGACAGCTCGCGCAGCACCCCGTGCAGGCGGTCGGCTCCCTCGGGGCCGGCGCCGTCGGCGACGGCGTGCCGCAGCCAGCGCACCCGGTGGTCCAGCGCGTGCTCGTGCGCCACCTGGGGGGCCTCGCTCGTCGTCCATGTGGCGCGGTGGGCTGCCGGACCCAGGTCGCGCACCAGCCACCAGCAGGTGGCGAGGCCGAGCCAGACGCCGGCGAACACGGCATACCGCAGGGAGGTCTGCAGCCACCACAGCAGGACCCCGGCGCCCGTGCCGAGGACGACGGCGACCGTGACCCGCAGGCCCCACCGCGGGCTCACGACGCGCCCCCGTCGCTGGTGGACCCGGTGGTGGCGCGGTCGGCGTCCCGGTGCCGGGCGCGACGCAGGCTCGCGTGCACGGTGGCGAGCGCCTCCCGGGCGGTGGCCCGGTCCTGCTCGGACATCGGGTGCCGCGAGAAGCGGGCCTCCCGGTAGAGCGCCGCCAGCTGCCCGATCGCCGTGCTGCCGACGAGCTGGCTGGTGATGACGCGGCGGGTGAACTCGGCCGAGGTCTCCCACGGGTGGCGGGGCAGGCCGGCCCCGCCGGCGTCCTCCTCGAGGCGCACCCAGCACAGCACGATCGCGTCGCGCGGCGGTCCCTCGGCCAGGGCCGCCACCTGTCGCTCGGCACCGCGGAGCACCTGCGTGGCGACCGCGCCCTCGTCCGGGACCAGGTCGAAGTTCTCCTCGCGCTCGCGGCCACCCCACCAGCTGCGCAGCCGGCCGAGGAGCCACCGGAGCACGAGCAGGCCGGCGACCGCGAGGACGGCCACGAGCAGCACCGTGCTGATGACGTCGGCGGGGTCGGTGCTGGCGTCGGGCCGGTGGGCGCCGTCCACCCGGTCGCGCCAGGTCGGGGTGCCGGAGGGGTGGGCGTGGGGGCGGTTCGGCAGCTCGAGGTGCCCGAGGGGCAGCCCGAGGTCGCGCTGCGGCGCGTGGACCCAGGAGACGGGGTCGGCGGCGGTCACCCACAGCAGCAGGAGCACCGCGAGCGCCCCGGCGGTGATCCAGAGGGCTCGGCGACGCACGACGGGCAGGCTACCGGCACCCCGCGGCGGACCGGAACGGCTGTTCGGGGGTGGTGCCGGGCGCGAGAACGGCGCAGGATGTGGGGGTGGCGCAGTTGGACACGTGGGAGCCCGCCGGCCGATGGACCCTGAGGGTGGGGCAGGTCGGGCCGGTCCACGACGACCCCCACCGCAGTGGCAGCGCCGCCCTGACCGTGGCGCGGATGCTGGCCGACCCGGTCTTCGCGCGGTGGGTCACCGCCGGGATCGACGCCCCGGAGGCACGGGTCGACCCGCGCACCGAGGCCGAGCGGTTCACCGCCCACAGCGAGCAGGTCCGGCACCGCACCAACGGGTGGCGCGGGGCGGACGGCCGCCCGAACCTGCCCTGGCCCTCCCGGGCCGACACCTCACCGTTCGGTGCCCGGGTTGAGCTCGAGCACGGTGCCGCCCGGGCCGGTGCCCGCTACGTCATCGCGCCGCTGCGGCGGCGCAACGGCGACCAGCTGCGCGAGGTGCACGCCGGGCTGCTGGAGCGGGTCGGCGACGGGCTGCCGGCGCTGCTCGCCGTCGGGGACCGGTGGACGCCGCGGCACTGGGTGCTCGTCATCGACGCGCCGGGCGGCGGGGCGCTGACCGTCTACGACCCCGCTGACGGCTCGGTCCGGGTGCGCGGGCGCCACCAGTGGGTGGGGCGCTCGCTGCAGCTGGGCGGGTGGGACCTGCCCTGGGTCGTCGTCCTGCCCCGCAACGCCCCGGTGCGCGGCGGCGTCGTGGTGCAGCGGTGGCGCGCGGTCCGGACGGTGCCGCGCGGGGCGACCACCCTGCCGTCGGTGCGCCGGGTGCACCCGCAGACCCGCCTGTGCCAGAGCGCCGATCAGCCCTTGGGGACCGGCACCAGCTCGACGTCGCGCACCTCGACCCCCGTGCCGTCCGGGCTGTCGACGTAGTCGATCTCGCTGACCTTGCCGGCCGCCTTGAGGTCGGCCACGCCGGGACGCACGCGGTCCAGGTCCGCCGCCGTCCCGGCCAGCACCATCGAGGGCACCAGCGCGCGCATCCCGACCTTCGCCTCCGACTTGGCCTTGCGCACGCCCGCCAGAGCCGTGCCCACCGCGGCGAGCACCGCAGGGTCGCCGTCGGCGGCCGCCTCCAGCTCCCGTGGGGACGGCCACGCGGACCGGTGCACCGAGCCGTCGTGCCACCAGGACCAGACCTCCTCGGTGGCGTAGGGCAGGAACGGCGCCAGCAGCCGCAGCAGCACGCCGAGTGCGATCCGCAGCGCGGCCCGCGCCGAGGCGGCGCCCTCCTCGCCCCGGCCGCCGTAGGCGCGGTCCTTGACCAGCTCCAGGTAGTCGTCGCAGAAGGTCCAGAAGAAGGTCTCGGTCACCTCCAGCGACCGGGTGTAGTCCCAGGCCTCGAAGCCGGCGGTGGAGCGCTCGACCACCTCGCGCAGGGCCGCCAGCATGCTGCGGTCCAGAGCGTCGGTCACGAGGTCGGCGACGGAGTCCCCCTCGGTCAGGTCGAGCTCTCCGAAGGACAGGGCGAACTTGCTGGCGTTGAGGATCTTGATGGCGAGGCGACGCCCCACCTTCATCTGGCCCTCGTCGTAGGCCGCGTCGGTCCCGAGCCGCCCCGAGGCCGCCCAGTAGCGCACGGCGTCGGCGCTGTGCTGCTTGACGACGTCCTCGGGCGTGACCACGTTGCCCTTGGACTTGCTCATCTTCTTGCGGTCCGGGTCGAGGATCCAGCCGCTGATCGCGGCGTTGGCCCACGGCACACTGTCGTGCTCCAGGTGCGCACGCACCACGGTCGCGAACAGCCACGTGCGGATGATGTCGTGCGCCTGCGGCCGCAGGTCCATCGGGAACACCGCGCCGAACAGCTCGGGGTCACCGCGCCAGCCGCCGGCGATCTGCGGGGACAGCGAGGAGGTCGCCCACGTGTCCATCACGTCCGGGTCACCCACGAAGCCGCCCGGCACCCCGCGCTGGGACTCCTCGTAGCCCTCCGGCGCCTGCGCCGCCGGGTCCACCGGCAGGTCCGCCTCGTTCGGCACCAGCGGCTTGTCGTGGACCGGGTCGCCGGCGTCGTCGAGCGGGTACCAGACCGGGATCGGCACGCCGAAGAACCGCTGCCGGCTGATCAGCCAGTCGCCGTTGAGACCGCTCACCCAGTTCTCGTAGCGGGCACGCATGAACGCCGGGTGGAAGTCGATCTGCCGGCCCCGCTCGATGAGCGCCGCGTTGAGCTCCGGCTCGCGGCCGCCGTTGCGGATGTACCACTGCCGGCTGGTCACGATCTCCAGCGGCTTCTCGCCGCGCTCGTAGAAGTTGGCCCTGCGCTGGGTCTTCACCGGCTCGCCGTCGAGGTCGCCGGCTCCCCGCAGCGCCGCCACGACGTTCTCCCGCGCGGTGTGCACGGTCCTGCCGGCGAGCTGCTCGGTGTAGAGCGCCTCGCCCGGGCCCCCGACGATCCACGCCGGCACGTCCTGCTGGAGCCGGCCACTCCGGGTGACCACCGACCGGGTCGGCAGCTGCAGCTCACGCCACCAGGTCACGTCGGTGAGGTCGCCGAAGGTGCAGCACATGGCGATGCCGGCGCCCTTGTCCGGCTCGGCGAGCGGGTGGGCCAGGACGGGGATCTCGACCCCGAACAGGGGTGAGGTGACCGTGGAACCGAAGAGGTCGGCATACCGCTCGTCGTCGGGGTGGGCGATGAGCGCGACGACGGCCGGGATCAGCTCGGGGCGGGTGGTCTCGATGTACACCGGACCGTCGGACGGGGACACGGTGTGGAAGGCCACCCGGTGGAACGCGCCCGGGTAGTCCCGTGCCTCCAGCTCGGCCTGGGCCACTGCGGTCTGGAAGGTCACGTCCCACAGCCCCGGGGCCTCCGCCTGGTAGGCCTCCCCGCGGGCCAGGTTGTGCAGGAAGCCCTGCTGGGCCGTGGCCCGGGAGTGCTCGTCGATGGTCCGGTAGGAGATCCCCCAGTCCAGGCTGAACCCCATCCGGCGGAAGAGGGACTCGAACGCCTTCTCGTCCTCGACCGTCAGCTCGTCGCACAGCTCGATGAAGTTCTGCCGCGAGATCGGCTGCTGGTCGGAGGCCTTGGTGCTCCTGGCGCTGCCGCGGTGCGGCGGCTCGAAGCCCGGGTCGTGGGGGAGGGTGGCGTCACCGCGCACGCCGTAGTAGTTCTGCACCCGCTTCTCGGTCGGCAGGCCGTTGTCGTCCCAGCCGATCGGGTAGAACACCTCGAACCCGGCCATCCGCTTGTAGCGCGCCATGCAGTCGGTGTGCGTGTAGGAGAAGACGTGCCCCACGTGCAGCGAGCCGCTCGCGGTCGGCGGCGGGGTGTCGATCGAGAAGACGCGCTCCCGCGGGCCGGAGAGCGCGCGCTCGCGGTCGAAGCGGTAGGTGCCCTGCTCGCGCCATACCTGCATCCACTTGTCCTCGAGGCCGTCGACCGACGGCTTGGCGGGGATGCTGGATGTCATGGCGGGGTGCTCCGGCTCCGCGGGGTTGGTCATGCCCCCCATGGTCCCAGAACGACGGGGGTGCCCTCGCACCGGTTTGCCCCCTTGAACCGGTATGCGGTGCCCGCGGGTCGCGCACGGGCCGCGCCGCTCTCCGTGGGGCGGGTCAGCGCTCGCCGGGGTCCGTCCCGGCGATCCGCACCAGAATCTCGCGCGGCGTCCAGGTGTTCGAGATCGCCTGGGTGGCACTGGTCGGCCCGGCGCCGGGACCGGTGACGGTGGTGCTGGTGTCCGCCGTGGTGATCCTGGTGCTGCTCGCGCTGCTGCTCGTGTCCGGGTGGCAGCGGCGGTGGGTCGGCAAGGCACTGGCCGGCCTGTTCACGGTCTACGTCGGGACCATGGGGCTCGGCGGGGGGCCCGGCGAGCTCGCGTCGTACGGCATGCCGGTGCTCGTCGGCGGTGCGCTGCTGGTCTCGGCCTCGCCGGCCCGTCGGCGCAGCAGGCGCCCGGGCCATCACGTTGCCGTCGGACCCGCGCGGTCCCGTAGACTGGACCGTACCGGCGCTTGAGCCGTGATCAGCGGCGAGCCTCCGGAAGAACGGGACCACACGGCATACCTGCGGGGTGCGGTGCTCCTCAGTAGAACCGGACGGGAGGGCCCGTCACAGCCTGCGACGAGCGGTCGTGTGCCGTCCCTGCCGCTGGCAGGGCGGGTGCGGCAAGCGAGGTGGTACCGCGGTGCTGCCCGGCAGGTCCGGGCGACGTCGTCCTCGTGAAGAGGCGCACGGCACAGACGAGGACAGGCACGCGACGCGATGAGCTACCCCAAGGTGGACTTCCTTTCCGACTCGAGCGACTCCGGCGACGACCGGCGGGGGGTCGAGCCCAGCCCGCGCTTCCCCGAGATCGAGCAGCGGGTGCTGCGGTACTGGGACGAGGACGGCACCTTCCAGGCGTCGGTCGCGAACCGGCCCACGGGGGAGAACGGCGACAACGAGTTCGTCTTCTACGACGGCCCGCCGTTCGCCAACGGGCTGCCGCACTACGGCCACCTGCTCACCGGCTACGTCAAGGACGTCGTCCCCCGCTACCAGACCATGCTGGGCCGGCGGGTCGAGCGCCGGTTCGGGTGGGACACCCACGGCCTGCCCGCCGAGCTGGAGGCGATGCGCCAGCTCGGGATCAAGACCAAGGACGAGATCCTCGACCTCGGTGTCGAGAAGTTCAACGCGGCCTGCCGCAGCTCGGTGCTGAAGTACACCGACGAGTGGCAGGACTACGTGCGCCGGCAGGGGCGCTGGGTCGACTTCGACAACGACTACAAGACGCTCGAGCCGGACTACATGGAGTCGGTGCTCTGGGCGTTCAAGAGCCTCTACGACAAGGGCCTGGTCTACGAGGGGTTCCGCGTCCTGCCCTACTGCTGGAACGACCAGACCCCGCTGTCCAGCCACGAGCTGCGCATGGACGAGGACGTCTACCAGACCCGCAACGACCCGGCGGTGACCGTCGGGCTGCGGTTACGGGACGGAGCCCTGAACCGGGTCCTTGCCCTGGTCTGGACCACCACGCCGTGGACCCTCCCGTCCAACCTGGCGATCATGGTCCGCCCGGACATCGACTACGTGGTCGTCGAGTCGGACGCGACCGGCACGACCGAGCGCTACCTGCTCGCCGAGGCACGGGTGGGCGCCTACGCCCGTGACCTGTTCGGCGACGCCAAGGCGGACTGGAGCGAGCACGTCGTCGAGCGGCTCACCGGCACCGACCTGCTGGGACAGCACTACACCCCGCCGTTCCGCTACTTCGAGGGGCACGAGAACGCCCACCGCGTGGTCGAGGCGGAATTCGTCACGACCGAGGACGGCACCGGGCTCGTGCACAGTGCCGGCGCCTTCGGTGAGGACGACAAGATGGTCACCGACCGGGAGCACATCGCGCCGGTCATCCCGGTTGGCCCGGACGGCCGGTTCACCGAGCCGGTGCACGACTACGCCGGCATGCTGGTCTTCGACGCCAACCTGCCGATCATCGACCACCTGAAGGCGGCCACGAAGGGGCAGGCCGAGCACGGGGCGGTCACCGACGGCACGGTGCTGCTGCGCCGGGAGGCGTACGCCCACTCCTACCCGCACTGCTGGCGCTGCCGGAAGCCGCTGATCTACATGGCCGTCTCCAGCTGGTTCGTCGAGGTGACCCGGTTCCGGGACCGGATGGTCGAGCTGAACGAGCAGATCAACTGGGTGCCCGAGCACGTCAAGCACGGCCAGTTCGGCAAGTGGCTGCAGGGGGCCCGCGACTGGTCGATCAGCCGGAACCGCTTCTGGGGCAGCCCGATCCCGGTGTGGCGCTCGGACGACCCCGCGTACCCGCGGATCGACGTCTACGGGTCGCTGGAGGAGCTGGAGCGCGACTTCGGCCGGCTGCCCACGAGGACGCGGGAGGACGGCAGCACCGTGCCGGACCTGCACCGGCCCTACATCGACGAGCTCACCCGGCCCAACCCCGATGATCCACGGACCGGCACCCAGCGTTCCCAGATGCGGCGGGTGCCGGACGTGCTCGACGTGTGGTTCGACTCGGGCTCGATGAGCTTCGCCCAGGTGCACTACCCGTTCGAGAACGCGGACTGGTTCGAGCACCACTTCCCGGGCGACTTCATCGTGGAGTACATCGGCCAGACGCGCGGCTGGTTCTACACCCTGCACATCCTGGCGTCGGCGCTGTTCGACCGCCCCGCGTTCGAGAACTGCGTCAGCCACGGCATCGTCCTCGGCAGCGACGGGCAGAAGATGAGCAAGTCGCTGCGCAACTACCCGGACGTCACCGAGGTGTTCGAGCGCGACGGGGCCGATGCGATGCGCTGGTTCCTCATGTCCTCGCCGATCCTGCGCGGCGGCAACCTCGTCGTCACCGAGCAGGGCATCCGCGACGGCGTGCGCCAGGTCATGATCCCGTTGTGGAACGCGTGGTACTTCTTCGCGCTCTACGCCAACGCGGTCGGCGGGGCCGGCTACGAGGCGCGGTGGTCGACGGCGTCCGACCACGTCCTCGACCGCTACCTGCTCGCCAAGCTGCGCCGCTACGTCGAGGAGGTGCGCGACCGGCTCGACGCGTATGACATCGCGTCGGCCTGCGACGCGACCCGCGGCTTCCTCGACGTGCTGACCAACTGGTACATCCGCCGGTCCCGGGACCGCTTCTGGGACACGGCCGGTGGTGACGGCGCGAGCGACACGGGGCAGGCGTTCGACACGCTCTACACCGCCCTGGAGGTCGTGACCCGGGTGGCGGCGCCGCTGCTCCCGTTCACGACCGAGGAGATCTGGCGCGGCCTGACCGGGGGCCGGTCGGTCCACCTGGCCGACTGCCCGGACCCGTCCGACCTGGGGGCACCTCCCGCTCAGGGGGGACCCGAGGACGACCAGCTGGTCGCCGCCATGGACCGGGCCCGGGAGGTCTGCTCCGCCGCGCTGGCGCTGCGCAAGGCTGAGGGGCTGCGGGTCCGGCTGCCGCTGGGCGACCTGACCGTCGTCACGCCCGACCCGCGGGCGCTGCAGCCCTTCGCCGACCTGGTCAGCGACGAGGTGAACGTGCGCCAGCTGACGCTGGTCGACCTCGCGACGGCCGACCAGGGCGACTTCGGCGTGAGCCAGCGGCTGGTCGTCAACGCCCGTGCGGCCGGCCCCCGGCTCGGCAAGGACGTCCAGCAGGCGATCCGGGCGAGCAAGGCCGGCGACTGGTCGGTCGGCGACGACGGGACCGTGACGGCCGGAGGGCTCGCCCTGCTCCCGAGCGAGTTCACCCTCGAGACGGTGCTCGAGCAGGGCGGTGACGGTGGGAGCGCCGCCTCGTCGCGGGCCAGCACGATGCTGCCCGGCCGGGGCTTCGTCGTGCTCGACACCGAGGTCACCCCCGAGCTCGCCCAGGAGGGCCTCGCCCGCGACGTCATCCGCGCAGTGCAGCAGGCCCGTCGCGAGGCCGGCCTGGACGTGAGCGACCGGATCAGCCTCACCATCACCGGCGACGACGAGGTGTGGCAGGCCACCGTCGCCCACCAGCAGCTGATCATGGAGGAGACCTTGGCCGTCCAGTTCGGGTCGGCCGGGGCGGCGCACGCCCTGCCCGGCAACCGCGGCACGTCGGCCGTCGTCGGCGACGACCGCAAGATCGACATCCTGGTGGCCCGGCGGTGACCGCCCGCACGACCCACGACGTCACCATCCGGCAGGCCACGGGTGACGACCTGCAGGGTGTCCTCACCGTCGGCCGCACGACCTGGCCGGCGACGTACTACAGCATCGCCGGCGAGGACTACATCCAGGCCGGGCTGGCCAAGTGGTGGACCGAGGAGGCGACCGTCCCCGCGATCCGGGCAGGCCGGGTCACCGTCGCGGAGCTCGACGGCCGGGTCGTCGGTGTGGCCACCGTCGGACCGCGCGAGGGACACCTCGTGCTGTGGAAGCTCTACGTGCTGCCGGAGCTGCAGGGGCGCGGCATCGGGAGCGCGCTGCTCGGCGCCGTGCTCGAGCGGGCCGCTCGGGACCACCACGAGGAGCTCCAGCTGTCCTACATCGAGGGCAACAGCGGTGCCGAGGCGTTCTACCGCAGCAACGGATTCGTCGAGTTCGCCCGGGAGTCCGGGGGAGGCGGCGTGCCGGACGACATCTGGATGCGCAGGACGCTGACCGGGCAGGAGGAGCAGCCGTGAGCGGTCGACCGGACGCCCGGCAGCAGGCTGCTGCTGAGGCACTCGAGCTGCGCAGGAGGATGCGCGAGGCGGAGGAGTCCATCCTCTCCCGGGCCCCCGAGCACGACCTGGTGCCGAGCCTGGACCGCATCGCCGCGGTCATGGAGCTGATGGGCGACCCGCAGCGGGCGTTCCCGGTGGTGCACGTGACCGGCACGAACGGCAAGACCTCCACCACCCGCATGATCGAGCGGGTCCTGCGCGAGACCGGGCTGTCGACGGGACGGTTCACCTCACCACACCTGCACGACGTCCGGGAGCGGATCTCCTTGAACGGCAGCCCGATCCCGGAGGAGAAGTTCCTCGCCGCGTATGCCGACGCGATCCCCTTCGTGGAGATGGTCGACGCCCGCTCGCTCGCCGAGGGCGGTCCGCGGATGACCTACTTCGAGGTGCTCGTCGCGGTCGCCTACGCGGCGTTCGCCGACGCGCCGGTGGACGTGGCCGTGGTCGAGGTGGGCATGGGCGGTGCCTGGGACGCCACCAACGTGGCCGACGGGATCGTCTCCGTCGTCACACCGGTCGGCGTCGACCACGAGCGGTTCCTCGGCTCCAGCGTCGAGCAGATCGCGACTGAGAAGTCCGGCATCATCAAACCCGGGGCCATCACCGTCACCTCCGAACAGCTGCCGGAGGTCCTGCACATCCTGCAGGACCGCGCCGAGGAGGTCGGCGCCACGCTCGCCGTGGAGGGGGAGCAGTTCGGCCTGCTCACCCGCGAGGTCGCCGTGGGGGGCCAGCAGCTCTCGGTGCGCGGCCTGGGCGGGGACTACCGCGACCTGTTCCTGCCGCTGCACGGCGAGCACCAGGCGCACAACGCCGCCACGGCGATCGCGGCGGTGGAGGCGTTCCTCGGCGGCGGCGAGCAGCGGGTCGAGCCCGAGGTGCTCGCAACCGCGCTCGGCCGGGTCACCTCACCGGGACGCATGGAGATCGTGCGCCGCTCGCCGACCGTCATGGTCGACGCCGCCCACAACCCCGCCGGCGCCCTCGCGCTGCGCGAGGCCCTGCGCGACTCGTTCACCTTCATCCGCCTCGTCGGCGTCGTCGCGATCTTCGAGGACAAGGACGCCGCGGGGATCCTCGAGGCCCTCGAACCGGTCTTCGACCACCTCGTCGCCACCCGCACCAGCAGCTCCCGCGCCATGAGGCCCGAGCGGCTCGGCGCCCTGGCCGGCGAGGTCTTCGGCGAGGACCGCGTCACGGTCGTGCGCGACCTGCCCGACGCGCTCGACACGGCGGCGGGGATCGCCGACGAGGGCGGGCCCGGGGGCGGCGTCATCGCCACCGGGTCGGTCTTCACCGCCGCCGAGGTGCGGATGCTGCTCGGCGCGACGGACACGTGAGCCGCGGCACCGGAGCCGTCGAGTCGGCATACCGATGGGACGATGGGGTGGTGCGGCACTACCTCTACGGCGTCCCAGAGCGGATGACCCGCCGGTTCGCGGCGGTGGTCATCGGCTCCCAGGGCCTGGCCGTGTTCTTCTGGGCGCTGGTGGCGAACCGGCTCGCGGCCAGCCACGGGGACCCGCAGTCGGGCGCGCTGCTCGCCGTCGGCTGCGTCGTGGCCGTGCTCTGCGTCGTCGACGCGGGACTGCTGCGCCGTCCGTGGGGCGTCACGCTCGGCTGGGTGCTGCAGCTGGTCACCTTCGCCATGAGCGTCGTGGTGCTGCCCATGCTGCTCGTCGCCATCGTGTTCCTCGCGTTGTGGGTGACCGCCCTCGTGCAGGGCCGGCGGATGGACGCGCTGACCGCGGCCTACGTCGAGCAGCAGGAGCGTGAGGGCGAGCACGGCGCGACCTCGCGTGGGGAGGACTCCCGCGCCGGATAGGGTCGCCGCGTGAGCGATTCCACGAAGACGTCGACGACCGAGCGGTCGCTGGTCCTCGTCAAGCCGGACGGCTTCCGCCGTGGGCTGACCGGCGAGGTGCTGCGCCGCATCGAGGCGAAGGGCTACACGATCAGCGCGCTCAGCGTCCTGACCCCCGACCGCGACCGCCTGGTCCGGCACTACGCGGAGCACGAGGGCAAGCCCTTCTACGGGCCGCTGCTCGAGTTCATGAGCTCGGGCCCGGTCACCGCGGCCGTCATCGAGGGGGAGCGCTGCATCGAGGGGTTCCGCGCGCTGGCCGGCGCCACCGACCCCACCGCCGCGCTGCCCGGCACCATCCGCGGCGACCTCGGCCGCGACTGGGGGCTGAAGGTGCAGCAGAACATCGTGCACGGCTCGGACTCCCAGGAGTCCGCGCGGCGGGAGATCGGCATCTGGTTCCCGGAGTTCGCCCAGGGCTGACGGCGCTCGGCCCGCTCTCGAGTGGCGCGCGCCGCAGATCGGAGTACACAAGGACGTGGGCGGGAGTCACCGACTCCTCGCGCGGGCGTCCGCTCGTGGCACCCGGACGCATCCGAAGAACGACGCCTGCGAGGCAGCGAAGGAGCTGGACATGAGCAACTCGAACGACGACCCGACCACCGAGGGCCCGGCCGACGGCGGTGCGGCCGGGGTTCCGGGCGTGAGTGACGGGGGTGCTGACGGGGGTGCCGACGGTGGCGCCGACGGCGGTCCGGTCGACAGCGGTGCCGAGGGCACGGCGGACGGCGGGGCGGCCGGGGTGCCGGGCGTGAGTGACGGGGGTGCCGACGGTGGCGCGGACGGTGGTCCGGTCGACAGCGGTGCCGAGGGCACGGCAGACGGCGGGGCCGGCGGCGTGCCGGGGGTGAGTGACGGTGGCGCCGACGGTGGCGCCGACGACGCCGCCCGGTAGATGACGGGAGGCTCAACAACGCCGGGCGCCCGGGGACCCCTCGGGCGCCCGGCGCTCGCCCGTCTCGTGGGCGACGACCTCGAGTCGTTCGCCGAGAAGGCGTGGGGGCGCACGCCGTGGCTGCGGTCCACCGAGCGGGGCGACGGGGTCGGCGACGTCTCCGACCTGTTCGGCCCGGAGGCCGTCGACGAGCTGGTCTCCCGCCGGGGGCTGCGCGCCCCCTTCCTGCGGATGGCCAAGGACGGCACCACGCTGGGGGACCGGGCGTTCACCAGTGGAGGCGGCGCCGGGGCCACGATCAGCGACCAGGTCGACGAGGACCGGCTGCTGCGGCTGTTCGCCGACGGCTCGACCATGGTGCTGCAGGCGCTGCACCGCGTCTGGCCGCCGCTCGTCGACTTCGGCCAGCAGCTCTCCGCCGACCTGGGCCACCCGGTCCAGGTCAACGCGTACGTCACCCCGCCCCAGGCGCGCGGCTTCGCCGACCACTACGACGTGCACGACGTGTTCGTCGTGCAGGTGCAGGGCGAGAAGCGCTGGTTCATCCACGAGCCGGTCCACCCCGCACCACTGCGCGACCAGCTCTGGACCGGCCGCCGCAGCGCCGTCGAGCAGGTCGCCGCCAGCGACCCGGTCCTCGACGTCGTGCTGCGGCCGGGGGACTGCCTCTACCTCCCGCGTGGCTACCTGCACGCGGCCACCGCACTCGGTGGGGTGAGCACCCACCTGACGATCGGCGTGCACACCTGGCACCGCCACCACCTCGCCCAGCAGCTGACCCGCCTCGCCCTCGCCGAGCTCGCTGCCGACGAGGACGTCCGGGCGTCGCTGCCCCTCGGCGTGGAGGTGGGCGATGCGGCCCAGCTGCACGAGCACGCCGACGCGGTCCGCGTCCGGCTGGTCGACGCCGTCCGCTCCGTGCCGGACGAGCAGCTTGCCGCGGCCCTCGACGCGCAGGGTCGGGACAGCGGCCGGCCGGCCCCGCTCGGGCCGCTCGCCCAGCTGGCGGCCGCCGCCGACCTCACCGGCACGTCGCGGGTCGTCGCCCGGGCGCACCTGGCGCCCCGTCTCGAGAGCCGCGACGACGGCTCGGTCCTGGTCCGCAGCCGGGCGGGGGAGCTGACCGTCCCGGCCCACCGCGCGAGCGGTGTCCGGCTCGCGCTCGCCGGCGACCCCGTCGCGGTGGCCGGCCTGCTCGACGACCCCGAGGAGGCCGTTCAGCTCGCCCGCCAGCTGCTGCGCGCCGGCCTGGTCGTGCCCGCCTGAGCCGGTATGCCGCCCCTGTCACCTCCCTGCTCCGACGCCGCCCGCGGCCGCGGCGACCCGATGGCCGGCACCGCCGCGCCCGCCCGCGCGTGGTTCCTCATCGAGCACCCCGGCCCGTGGCCGGCCGACGCGTTCGGCGGATCCGGCCTGTCCGTCCCCGTGCAGCGGCGGCTGCAGCAGGCCGCTGCGGACGCGGGCGCACGCATCCTGCTCGTGCGCCGGCCCGGTCGCCGGGCGCACCGGTCACGGCGGTCCTGGGCTGTCGTGCACGGGCTCGGGTCGGCGCGCCCACAGGCCCAGGTGTGGGGCGACTGGCAGGCCGAGGGCGACCTGCTCGACGCGGTCCCGGCCCTCGCCGGCGCGCGCGACCCCCGGGACGGGCCGCCGGCCGCCCGGGGACTCCCGCTCCTGCTCGTCTGTGCCCACGGGCGGCACGACGTGTGCTGTGCGGTGCGCGGGCGCCCGGTGGCCGCCGCGCTGCAGGAGCGGTGGCCCGAGCAGACGTGGGAGTGCTCGCACGTCGGTGGGTGCCGGTTCGCCGGCAACGTGGTCGTGCTGCCCGACGGCGCCTACTACGGCGGCCTCGGTGGGGACGACACCGTGGAGGTGGTCGGCGACCACCTCGCCGGACGGGTCCGCGGTGAGTACCTGCGCGGGGTGAGCCACGAGCCGCCGGTGGCCCAGGCCGCGATCGCCGAGCTGCACCGGCAGGGGCGGGCCGAGGGGGAGCTGTTCCGCAGCCGCCGGGTCGAGCAGGTGGCGGCGTCGGTGTGGCGGGTGGTCCTGGAGCGCGCCGCGGACGACGGATCAGCCGGCCCGGTCGAGGTCGAGCTGGAGCAGCAGGCGGCCCCCGAGGCGCGCCTGACCTGCCGGGCGCCGCGGGACGCCACGGCCCGGACGTTCGTGGTCAGGCGGGTTCGGCCGGCCCCCTGACGGCCGGCCCCCTGACGCCGGCGTTCGGCGAGGGGACCGGTGCTCAGGGCTCCTGTTCGGCGGTGTCGGCCGCCTCTGCCTCCTCGAGCTCCTCGAGGCCGGCGATGCAGATCTCCAGCAGCGTGGCCAGCTCGTCGCGCTGGTCGTGCGTGAGCGGAGCGAGGACGTCCGACTCGACCAGGTTGGCCTCGCGCACGGCCTGGGTGAACAGCTGCCAGCCCGGCTCGGTCAGCGAGATCAGGATCCGGGTCCGGTTCTCCGGGTCGGTGTCCCGCGCGATCAGGCCCCGCTCGCTCATCCGGTCCAGCCGGTGCGTCATCGAGGAGGGGGCGATGTTGGTGGCGTCGGCGAGCTGGGTGGGCGTGAGGCGCTCGCCGACCTCGCAGGTGGCGAGGCGCGACATGACGGTCCACTCGCCCTGGGAGAGCTCCAGCTCGCTGAGCTGGCGGGCGTACCACTGGCCGAGCCGCCGCTGCAGGCCGCTGACCGCCGTGATCACCCGTTGGACGGTCTCGTCACCGCCGGCGGCGACGTAGGCCGCGACGTCGCTGCGGTAGCGCTGCTGCGCCGACCGCGTGCGCCGGTGGCCTCCCCGTGGTGCCGTCATGCCGACCATCGTCCCATGCTACTCTTTCGAGGTCGAATCATTCGACTTCTAACTCTCTCATTTCGAACTAGCCCTCTCAGTCCATCGAACGAGCCGTGGAGGCGTGGTGAAGCGTGCACACCTGTTGGTCCTGTCAGCGACCGTCAGCACCGTCGGGTGGGGGACGGTGCTGCCGTACCAGTACGCGTACGCCGCGGACACCCGCGGCTGGGGCGGCCTCGTGGCCGCGGCCGCGTCGAGCCTCTTCTCGATCGGGGCGCTCGTCGCGGCACCCGTGAGCGGGCGACTGGCCGACCGCCACTCCCCGGTCCGGGTCGCGGTGCTCACCCGGCTCGCGGCGGTGGCCGTCGCGCTGTCCCTCATCGTCGCGGGCACTCCCTTCACCTTCCTCGGCGGCATGCTCGCACTCGGCCTGGCGGTCACCGCAGGCACCCCGGCCCAGCAGGTCCTCGTGCTGCGCTGGGTGCCGGCCGAGCACCGCCGGCGCGTGTTTGCCCTGATGTTCAGCGGGCAGGCCCTCGGCATGGCGGTGGGCGCGTTCGCCGCCGGCTACCTGGTCGACCTGCACCGGACGGACGGCATGACCTCGGCGTTCCTCGTCGCCGCGCTCGGCTTCCTGCTCGCGGCGCTGCTGTTGGTGGCCGCCGGCTGGCGCGCCCCGGCGGCGGTGCGGGCGGGCGACCTCGGGGCGGTCGAGGACGGCGTGGGTGCCTGGGACGTGGTCCGGCTGATCCTGGCCAGCCCGGCCCTGCGCTGGACGGCGCTGGTCACCGTGGCCCTCGCGCTCGGCTTCTACGCCCAGTTCGAGTCGGGCCTGCCCGCCTACGCCATCACCGTGCTGGACATCCCCGCGCAGTCGGTCGGCACGGCGGCGGCCGTCAACTGCGTCGTCATCATCGTCCTGCAGATGCTCGTCGTCCGGTTCACCGCGAAGCGCTCGGCCCCGAGCCTGCTGATCGTGGTCGGCAGCATCTGGGTGTTCTCCTGGGTGCTGTTGGCCGGCGCCGCGCAGCTGCCGGCGCAGGCATCGCTGGTGTTCATCGGCGTCTACGGGATCTTCGGCATCGGGGAGACGATGTACGCCCCCGTGCTCAACCCGCTCACCGCGAGCCTGGCGCCGGCCGGCATGGTCGGCACCACCCTCGGCTTCTTCGCCGCCCTGCAGACCGGCGTGTCCGCGGCCGGCCCGCTGCTCGCCGGGCTCGCGCTCGGGGCCGGGCAGTCGGGCCTGTTCGTGGTCGCCCACCTGCTCATCAGCGCCGTGGCGGTGTATGCCGCATGGCGGCTGCGTGCCCTCCTGCGCCGGCCGGCGGGGGCGCCGGACGCCGCGGCCCCCGGTGCGGAGGCACGCAGCCAGGTGGACGTCGCGCTCGCGTCCTGAGCAGGCAGCGGTCCGCGCCTCCCGTCGTCGGCGTCCCGCCCCGTACCATCTGCGCGTGGGCAACTGGCGTGGGTGGTCGGCCATGGGCCGGGACCTCGCCGTCGACCTCGGGACCACGAACACGCTGGTCTACCAGCGAGGCCGGGGGATCGTCCTCGAGGAGCCGTCCGTGGTCGCCGTCGAGGGCGCCACGGGCCGCGTGGTCGCGGCCGGCCGCGACGCGCACGCGATGCTCGGCCGCACGCCCGGCCACCTGCGGGCCGTCCGGCCGCTGCGCGACGGCGTGGTCTCCGATCCGGACGTCGCCGAGCGGATGCTGCGCTGGTTCGTCGACCGGGTCCGCCCCTCCCGGCTGCTGCGCCCGCGGATGGTGGTGTGCGTCCCCAGTGAGGTGACCGGTGTGGAGCGCCGGGCGCTCGAGGACGCGGCCACCCGCGCCGGGGCCCGGCAGGTCTTCGTCATCGAGGAGCCGGTGGCGGCGGCGATCGGCGCCGACCTGCCGGTCAACGAGACCCGCGCCAGCACCGTCGTCGACATCGGCGGCGGGACCACCGACGTCGCCGTCGTCAGCCTCGGCGGCATCGTCGCGGCCCGGACGCTGCGGCTCGGCGGGGACGAGGTCGACGAGGCGATCACCGCCCATCTCAAGGGGGAGTACTCCCTGCTCCTGGGCGAGCGCAGCGCCGAGGACCTCAAGGTCCGGGCCGGCTCGGCCTTCCCGCTGCGCGAGGAGGTCGAGGCGCGCGTCCGCGGGCGCGACCTGGCGACCGGCCTCCCGACCACCGTCACCGTGGGGTCCCGGGAGATCCGGCGCGCCATCGAGGCGCCGGTGCTGCGGATGGTCGAGGTGGTGCGGGCGACGCTGGACGTGTGCCCGCCGGAGCTCGCCGGCGACCTGCTCGACCGCGGCATCGTGCTGACCGGGGGCGGCGCGCTGCTGCGGGGGATCGACGAGCGGATGCGGGTCGAGCTGGGCGTGCCGGTCCGGGTCGCCGAGGACCCGCTGCGCTCGGTGGCCCGGGGCGCGGGACGCTGCGTCGAGGAGTTCTCCTCGCTGCAGCGGGTGCTCGTCGGCAGCGACGTCGCCGGCGCCGGGCGGCGGTACGGCCCCGAGCGCACCGCCTGATCACGTGTCCAGCCCGTCCGGCCGCCGCGTGCTCGCCGCCCTCGTGGCGGCGACCGTCGTCGTCCTCGGGGTCGACGTGGCGCGGCCCTCCCTCACCGATCCGGTGACGGCCGGTGCGGCCGCCGCGCTCGGCCCGGTCGAGGAGCTGCTCAGCCCGGACCACCGCGGCGAGGTCGAGCGCCTGCGCGACGAGCGCGACCGGCTGCGCCGACAGCTGCAGGAGCAGCGCGACGCGGTCCACCGGGCCGCGGCGGAGGCCGAGCTGCTCCGCTCGCCCGGCGCCCGCGGCCGCGACGTGGTCCCGGCCCGGGTGGTCGGCTTCGGCAGCGACCGGCTGCCGGGCACCCGCCGGGTGACGCTGGACGTCGGTGCCCGGGACGGCGTCACCCCGGGGCTGACCGTGCTCGCGCCGGAGGGCCTGGTCGGCCGGGTCGTGTCCACGGCACCGTGGACCTGCGACGTGCTCGTGCTCGGCGACGAGGACGTCACGGTCGGCGTACGCGTCGGTGACAGCGGGGTGCTGGGCGCGGTGAGTGCTGCGCCCGCGCCCGGTGTCCCGCCGCGTGACCCCGGTCAGCTCACCCTCACCCTCGTCCAGCAGGGCCGGGTGCACGCCGGTGACCGGGTGCGCACGCTCGGCAGCGTCGACCACCGCCCCTACGTGCCGGACGTCCCGCTCGGACGGGTCGTCGCGGTGGACCCGCCGCGTGGGCAGCTCGGGCGCACCGCGGTGGTGCAGCCGTTCGTGGACACCTCGGCGCTGGACGTCGTCGGCGTCGTGCTGGCCGAGGCGCGCCGCGCGGCCCGTCCGGCCGCGACCGGGGGAGGGACGTCGTGAGCTGGCGACCGAGCGCGTGGGACCTGCTGCGGTTCCTGCTGGTGGTCGCGCTCGCCTGCCTCGATGCCAGCCTGCTGCCCCGGCTCGGTGGCGCCCTGCCCGACCTGGTGCTCGTCGTGGTCGTCGCCGCCGCGATGCTGCGCGGCCCCACCTCGGGCGCCCTCGTCGGGCTGCTGGCCGGCTGGGTGGTCGACCTGGTCCCGCCCGCCGGCCACCCGCTCGGTGCCACGGCCCTCGTGTATGCCGCGGCCGCGGCCCTCAGCGGGCTGTCCCGCCGGTGGGTGACCTGGTCGCCGCTGCTGCCCGCCGTCGTGACCGCGGCGGCCGCCGCGGTCGTGGAGCTGTGCGTCTGGCTGGTCACCGCGAGCCGCGGGGGTGCCTTCGCCTGGGCCGACGCCGGCTGGTCGGTGTTGTTCACCACCGTGGTCGGCGCGCTCGCGGTCCCGGCGCTGCTGCGGCTCGAGCGCGCGCTGGTCCGGCGGAGGTGGGCGTGAGGCGACGGACGCGCACCGGTGCCGGGGGCACCGTGCCGCGCCACGGCACACGGCTCGCGGTGTTCATCGGGGTGGTGCTGCTGCTGATGACGACCCTGGTGGGCCGCCTCGCCCAGGTCCAGCTGCTGCAGCACCACGACTACGCGGCCGCGTCGCGGACGGTCAACACGCGACAGGTGAGCACTCCGGCGGTGCGCGGCCGCATCCTCGCCGCGAACGGCCGGCCGCTCGTGGACAACCGGGCCACCACGGTCGTCACCATCGACCGCTCGGTGCTCCTCGACGCCCCCGACGGCGGGCGCGCGCTGGTGCACCGGCTGGCGCGGCGGCTCGACCTGCCGTTCGAGCAGCTGTGGGGGCGCACCCGGCTGTGCGGGACCGAGGGGGCGCCCGCGCCGCCGGTCTGCTGGAACGGCTCGCCCTACCGGCCCGTCCCCGTCGCGACGCACCTGCCGCCGCGGGTGGCGCTCAGCCTCCTCGAGCGGCCGGAGCAGCTCCCCGGCGTGGCGGTCGAGGCCGACCCGGTCCGGGACTACCCGCACCCGGACCACGTGAACGCGGCCCACCTGGTCGGCTACCTGGGCCGGCCGACCGCCGAGGAGGCCGAACAGGATCCCGACCTGTCCGACACCGCGCTGGTCGGTCGCGCGGGGCTGGAGGCCGCCTACGACGACGTGCTCCGCGGGACGCCCGGCTCCACCACCGTCGCCATCGACCCGCGCGGGGCCGTGCTGCACCGGGTGGACCACGCCGACCCGGTGCCCGGCAACGACCTCGTCACGCACATCTCGCCCCCCATCCAGCGGGCTGCCGAGCGCGCCCTCGACCGGGCCGTCCGGGCCGCGCACCGGCGGGGGGAGAAGCAGGCCGACTCCGGCGCGGCCGTCGTCCTGGACGTGCGCACGGGAGCGGTGGTCGCGCTCGCCAGCCACCCGGCATACCGCCCGGAGGTCTGGACCGGGGGCATCAGCGAGCGCGACCTCGCCCGCCTGACCGACCCCCAGGCGGGCACGCCGCTCGTGGACCGGGCGATCGCCGGGCAGTACCCGCCGGCGTCGACGTTCAAGGTGGTCTCGCTGCCCGCGGCCGTGAAGGACGGGGTGCGGCTGCACGGCACCTACCGGTGCACCTCGGGAGTGCGCGTCGGCGACCGGGTCTTCCACAACTACGAGTCCGAGGCGTACGGGCCGATCGGGCTGGCCAAGGCGCTGGAGGTGTCCTGCGACACGGTCTTCTACCGGTTCGCCTACCGGGCCTGGAAGCGGGCCGGCGGCCCCGACGCGCCGCTGTCGACGACCGGGCCGTTCGTCGACATGGCACGGGCGTTCGGGCTCGGCTCGTCGACCGGCGTCGACCTGCCGGGGGAGAGCGCCGGGCGGATCGCCGACCGGCAGTGGAAGCACGACCGGTGGGTCGAGTCCCGGGACGAGACCTGCCGGCGCGCGCGGGAGGGCTACCCGCAGGTGGAGGACCGCAACCGGGCGCGCTACCTGCGCGCGCTGGCCCGGGACAACTGCCGCCACGGCGGGGAGTACCGCCCCGGCGACGCGGTCAACTTCGCCATCGGCCAGGGGGACACCGCCGTCACGCCGCTCCAGATGGCCGTGGTCTACGCCGCGGTCGCCAACGGCGGCACGCTGTGGACCCCCCACGTCGGAGCCGCCGTGCGCACGCCGGCCGGCCGGACCGTCCGGACCATCGAGCCGGAGCGGGCCGGCCGGGTCGACCTCGCCCCGGACCTGCTGCGGCTGATGCACCGCGGGCTGGCGGCCGTGGTCCGGAAGGGGACGGCCGCGGGGGCGTTCAGCGGGTTCCCGCTCGACGACTACCCGCTCGCCGGCAAGACCGGCACCGCCGAGGTGTTCGGGCAGGACGCCACCTCGTGGTTCGCCAGCTACGGGCCGACGACCGACCCGCGCTACGCGGTCGTCGTGGTCGTGCCGCAGGGCGGCACCGGCGCGTCCACCGCGGCGCCCGCCGTGCGGCAGATCTGGGAGGCGATCCGGCGTTCCGGTCGCTGAGCCGCCGTTGCAGTGGGGGCCCAGCGCCACAGATGGTCCCCGGGGCCGACTACCGTCGCTGCGCCGCGGCTGAAGTTGGGGCCCTGCGGGGGAAGCCGTTCCGGTCGGTCGATTAGGGCCCTGACCTGCAGCGCTGATAACCTTGCCCCGCCGTATGCCGGCCGCGGATCCACAGTGCCCTGGTGAACGTGCCCAGGTGCGCCGCGCAACGACGAGAGCAAAGGACTGGTGCCGCATGCCCCTGACCGCCGAGGTCAAGAAGCAGATCATGACCGAGTACGCCACCAAGGACGGCGACACCGGTTCTCCCGAGGTGCAGGTCGCGATGCTGACCCAGCGCATCAAGGACCTCACCGAGCACGCGCGTCAGCACCCGCACGACCACCACAGCCGGCGCGGCCTGCTGCTGCTGGTCGGCCAGCGCAAGCGCCTGCTGCGCTACCTCGAGGCCACCGACATCGAGCGCTACCGCTCGCTGATCAAGCGTCTCGGACTGCGCCGATAAGACGTTCGCTGCGGAATGGGGCGGCCCCTTCGACTCGAAGGAGCCGCCCCATTCGTGCAGGAGCGTGGGCCCGCAGCGGCTGTCGCAAGCGGGGTGCACAACGACGATGCACTCCGAACGCATGAGAGAGAACAGGAGGACCCAAATGGAGGGTCCAGACATCACCGTCGCCGAAGCCAAGATCGACAATGGCAGCTTCGGCACCCGCACGGTCCGGTTCGAGACCGGACGGCTCGCCCGCCAGGCCGGCGGCGCCGTCGCCGCGTACCTCGACGACGAGACCATGCTGCTGTCCACCACGACCGCGGGCAGCAAGCCCAAGGAGCAGTTCGACTTCTTCCCCCTGACCGTCGACGTCGAGGAGCGGATGTACGCCGCGGGCAAGATCCCCGGCTCGTTCTTCCGCCGGGAGGGGCGTCCCTCGACCGACGCCATCCTGACCTGCCGACTGATCGACCGCCCGCTGCGGCCGACCTTCACCAAGGGCCTGCGCAACGAGGTGCAGGTCGTCATCACCGTGATGGCCCTCAAGCCCGAGCACCAGTACGACGTGCTCGCCATCAACGCCGCCTCCGCCTCCACGCAGATCTCCGGCCTGCCGTTCAGCGGCCCGATCGGTGGCGTGCGCGTGTCCCTCATCGACGGCCAGTGGGTCGCCTTCCCCGACTTCACCGACATCGAGCGCTCCACGTTCGACATGGTCGTCGCCGGCCGTACCGTCGCCGGTGAAAACGGTGAGGACGACAGTGATGTCGCTATCATGATGGTCGAGGCGGAGTCCACCGAGGCCACCTGGGACCTGGTCAAGAACCAGGGCAAGCAGGCCCCCACCGAGGAGGTCGTGGCCGAGGGCCTCGAGGCTGCCAAGAAGTTCATCGCCACGCTGTGCAAGGCGCAGGCGGAGCTGGCCGCCAAGGCCGCGAAGGAGGTGGAGGAGTTCCCGCTCTTCCTGGACTACCAGGACGACGCCTACGAGGCCGTCGAGCAGGCCGTCTCCACCGAGGCCGCCCAGGCGCTCACGATCGCCGGCAAGGCCGAGCGCGAGGACCGCCTCGACGAGATCAAGGCCGGCCTCAAGGAGCGGCTCGGCGGCACCGAGGAGGCTCCCGGGCCGTTCGCCGGCCGCGAGAAGGAGCTGTCCGCCGCGTTCCGCGCCGTGCAGAAGAAGCTGGTCCGCCAGCGCATCCTGCGGGAGAAGGTCCGCATCGACGGCCGCGGCCTGAAGGACATCCGCGCGCTCTCGGCCGAGGTCGAGGTGCTTCCGCGGGTCCACGGCTCGGCGCTGTTCGAGCGCGGCGAGACCCAGATCCTGGGAGTGACCACGCTGAACATGCTCCGGATGGAGCAGCAGCTCGACACGCTCTCGCCGGTGACGCGCAAGCGCTACATGCACAACTACAACTTCCCGCCCTACAGCACCGGGGAGACCGGTCGCGTCGGATCCCCGAAGCGCCGCGAGGTCGGCCACGGCGCGCTCGCAGAGCGTGCCCTCGTGCCGGTGCTGCCGACGCGCGAGGAGTTCCCCTACGCGATCCGCCAGGTCTCCGAGGCGGTCAGCTCCAACGGCTCCACGTCGATGGGCTCGGTCTGCGCCTCGACCCTCGCCATGCTCAACGCCGGTGTGCCGCTGCGCGCCCCGGTCGCGGGCATCGCGATGGGCCTGGTGTCCGACACGATTCAGAATGACGCCGGGAAGTCCGAAACCGCCTACGCGGCGCTCACGGACATCCTCGGCGCCGAGGACGCCTTCGGCGACATGGACTTCAAGGTCGCCGGCACCAAGGACTTCGTCACCGCGATCCAGCTCGACACCAAGCTCGACGGCATCCCCGCCTCCGTGCTCGGTGGTGCGCTGACCCAGGCCCGCGAGGCCCGGCTGCACATCCTCGACGTGATGAACGAGGCCATCGACGGGCCGGACGAGATGAGCCCGTACGCCCCGCGCGTGATCAGCGTGCAGGTGCCCGTCGACAAGATCGGTGAGGTCATCGGCCCGAAGGGCAAGATGATCAACCAGATCCAGGAGGACACCGGCGCCCAGATCTCGATCGAGGACGACGGCACTGTCTACATCGGCGCGACCGACGGGCCCTCCGCGGAGGCGGCCCGCGCGGCGGTCAACGCCATCGCGAACCCGCAGATGCCGGAGGTCGGCGAGCGGTTCCTCGGCACCGTGGTGAAGACGACGACCTTCGGGGCGTTCGTCTCGCTGCTGCCGGGCAAGGACGGCCTGCTGCACATCTCCGAGGTCCGCAAGCTGGTCGGCGGCAAGCGCATCGACTCGGTCGACGACGTGGTCAAGGTCGGCCAGAAGATCCAGGTCGAGCTCAAGGAGATCGACCCGCGCGGCAAGCTCTCGCTGGCGGCGGTGCTCGCCGAGGGTGAGCACTCCGACGGCGGCTCCGACGACGGCCGGGCCAGCGACGGCGGGTCCTCCCCCGAGGCCGCGGATGACTCCCACGACGACTCCCACGACGACTCGCACGACGACTCGCACGACGACTCGCACGGGGACTCCCACGGCGACGGCGAGTCCGGCGGCGGTCGCAACCGCAACCGCAACCGTCGCCGCCGAGGCGGCCGCGGTCGTGGCGGGAACGGCCACGACGACCGCCCCGCGGTGAGCTCGGAGTCCGGTGAGCCGGAGCACGCGGCCCCCTCCACCTCGGGGGACGCCGCGGACTGACGCGTCCGACGTGAACGGCACGGCCCGGCACACCTGATCGAGGGTGTGCCGGGCCGTCCCGTCTCCCGACGCGTGCGGGCGCTGCCGAAAACGTGTCGACGTGCCGGGTGGCCGGCCCTACCCTCGGCGGGCATGACCTCCCGCATCTCGCACACGTCGATCAACGCACGCAACGCCTACGACCAGTCCCTCTGGTGGGCCGGTGTCCTGGGCTGGACGGAGATCCCGGACGACCCGAACGAGCCCGGCCACGAGGAGTGCATGATCATCGAGCCGGGTGGCTCCGGACGGCTGCTGTTCATCGACGTCCCCGACGACAAGCAGGTGCGCAACCGGCTGCACCTCGACCTGCGGCCCACCGACCGGACCCGGGACGAGGAGGTCGAGCGGCTCCTCGCCGCCGGTGCCACGCTCGTGGACGACCGCCGCCACCCGGACGGGGGCTGGGCGGTCCTCGCCGACCCGGAGGGCAACGAGTTCTGCGTGCTGCGCAGCGACGCCGAGCTGGGTACCCGCCGCCCCTGACCCCTCCCACCCGACCGGACACCCGTCCCGAGAGCGGTTTCGCGGTTTCGGGCCGAGAGCGCTCGCGGAAGTCGTGTCCGGTCAGTTGTGGCTGAGCAGGTCGTCGGTGGTGGCGAGGTCGACCAGCGGTGCGTAGAGCTCCATCACGTCCAGCGCCTTCTGGTGGTTCACCTCATCGGAGCCGGCGCACGCGTCGCTGACCACGGTGACGTGGGCGCCGGCGTCCACCGCGGGCAGGACGGTCGAGATCACGCAGCAGTCGGTGGAGACCCCGCAGACCACGAGCTCGGCGTCCGGCCCGACGAGATCGGCCAGCTGTGGTCCCCACTTGCCGAAGGTGGTGGCCTCGAGGGTGCGGGCGGCGAGCGGCGCGACCTGCTCGGTCAGCTCGTAGAGTCCCGCGTCGGGCGGCTCGAGCGCGAACGGGAACTCCTCGTAGTACGGCACCCAGGCGCCGCGCGGCTCAGCCGGGGCGATGAATCGCGTGAAGACACAGCGGTCACCGAAGTGCTCGGCGAGGCGGACCGCGTTCTCCGCGGCCTCGGCGTAGCGCGGGGCGCACCACGGGCTCGCGGGGTCCCCGAACACCCGCTGGAAGTCGACCGCGACCAGCCACGGCCGGTCCGACCGGGTGTCCGCCGTCGACGAGCGGGGCGCCTCGGGCGAGGTCACACCCGCTCCGGTGAGCTCACGGCATACCCCTGCTCCTGGTGGTGCACGGTGCCGCGGCGCAGCAGCCAGGTCGCCACGAACGACAGGGCGAGCGAGACGAGCACACCGAGGTTGGCGTAGGCCCACGCGCCGTCCTTGCCTCCCAGCCCGAGGGGACCGAGCAGGTAGCCCTGCCAGTTGTTCCAGGAGGCGTCCTCGGCGAAGGTGTTGATCACCAGGCCCCAGCCGATGACCGAGGCGACCACCATGGTGCCGATCGCGGCCCAGTCGACGGCGCCGTAGCGGCCGGCGGAGTCGAACAGGGCGTCGTCGTCGTAGTCGCGCCGCCGCAGGGCGATGTCGGCCATCATCACGCCGGCCCAGGACGCGAGCGGGACCCCGAGGGTGATGAGGAAGGACTGGAACGGGCCGAGGAAGTCGGTCGCGAAGAAGACCACGTAGACGGTGCCGACGGTCAGGATCACGCCGTCGACGAACGCCGCCGAGGGGCGCGGGATCCGTACGCCGAGGGACAGCAGGGTCAGGCCGGAGGAGTAGATCCCGAGCACGGCGCCGCTGACCAGCGCCAGGACGCTGGCGACGAGGAACGGCACGAGGAACCAGGTCGGCAGGATCGTGGCGAGGGTGCCGATCGGGTCCGCGGCGATGCCGTCGCTGAGCTTCTGGGACGAGCCGGCGAGCGCGATGCCGTAGACCACCAGCAGGACCGGGGCGATCGCGCCGCCGAAGGTGTTCCAGAACACGACCGCCGGGCCGGAGGCGTCGCGGCGCTGGTAGCGGGACCAGTCCGCCGCGATGTTGATCCAGCCGAGCCCGAACCCGGTCATCACCATGACGAGGGCACCGATCACCTGCTGGGTGGAGCCGGACGGCAGCGAGGTGACCGCGCTGAGGTGGATGTCGGGGAGCGTCAGCGCGACGTAGACGATCGTCACGATCCCGGTGATCCAGGTCAGGACCGACTGCAGCTTCATGATCAGGTGGTAGCCGGCGACCGACGCGATGACGATGAGGGCCGCGACGACGACGCAGGCGCCGATCTTCGTGGTCGTGCCTCCGCCCCAGCCGAGCTCGCGGAAGACGGTGGCGGTGGCGAGCGTCGCCAGGATGGCGAGGAACGTCTCCCACCCGATCGAGGTGAGCCAGGAGACGACGCCGGGCAGCTTCTGCCCCTGCACGCCGAATGCGGCCCGGGACAGGATCATCGTGGGCGCGGAGCCGCGCTTGCCCGCGATCGCGATGACCCCGCAGGCGAGGAAGCTCAGCACGATGCCGACGACGGCGACGAGGATCGCCTGACCGAAGGAGATCCCGAAGCCGAGGATGAACGAGCCGTAGCTGATGCCGAAGACGGAGACGTTGGCCGCGAACCACGGCCAGAACAGGTCGGCGGGCCGCGCCGTGCGGTCCTGCTCCTCGATGATCTCGATGCCGGTGGTCTCGACGCCGAGACGCCTGGTCTCACCCGCGGTGCGGGTCGTGGTGCTCATGGGGTGAGCGTGCCACCACCGCAGCCGTGCTGACCAGCAGCGCACGCCGCCGGCCGCGTAGCGTTCGCTGCATGTCGGGTGCACCGGATGCCGGCGCCGCGGCCGGGCAGCTCAGCTACCGCTCCGCCCGGGGCCGTTGGGTGCTGGTCGCCACGGTCCTCGGCTCGGGGATGGCGCTGCTCGACAGCACCGTCGTGAACGTCGCGCTGCGCCAGATCGGCCGCCACCTCGACGCGGGGCTCGCCCAGCTGCAGTGGGTGACCAACGGCTACCTGCTCTCGCTCGCCTCGCTCATCCTCATCGGCGGGTCGCTCGGCGACCGGCTCGGCCGGCGCCGGGTGTTCACCGTCGGCGTCGTCTGGTTCGCACTGGCCTCGGCCCTGTGCGCCGCCGCACAGACGCCCACCCAGCTGATCCTCGCCCGGGTGCTGCAGGGGGTCGGTGCCGCGCTGCTGACCCCGGGCAGCCTGGCGCTGATCCAGAGCTCGTTCCAGCCGGCCGACCGGGGCCGCACCATCGGCGCCTGGGCCGGGCTCGGCGGGATCGCCGCCGCGATCGGCCCGCTCGTCGGCGGCTGGCTGGTCCAGGCCGCCAGCTGGCGCTGGGTGTTCCTGCTCAACCTCCCCCTGGCGGCCATCACGGTGTTCGTCACCCAGCGGTGCGTGCCGGAGAGCCGGGACGCCTCGCTCACCCGCCGCTACGACCCGGTCGGGGCGGCCCTCGCCGTGCTCGGCCTGGCGGGGATCACCTTCGCGCTCATCGAGATGGGCACCCTGGGGCCGCTGCCGGTGGCGCTGGCCGGCGCCGCCGGGGCGCTGGCGGGTGTGGGGTTCGTCGTCTGGGAACGGCGCAACCGGGACGCGATGGTGCCCGTGGACCTGTTCGGCGTGCGCCAGTTCAGCGCCGCCAACGGGATGACCCTCCTCGTGTATGCCGCGCTGGGTGCGGTGCTCTTCTTCCTCGTCCTGCAGCTGCAGACCAGCTCCGGGTGGTCGCCCCTCCAGGCGGGTCTGGCCAGCGTGCCGATCACCGTGCTGATGCTGCTGTTCTCCTCCCGCGGCGGTGAGCTGGCGACCCGGATCGGCCCGCGGCTGCCCATGGCGGTGGGCCCGCTCGTCTGCGCGCTCGGCACGGCGCTGCTCACCGGGGTGGGGGAGGGTGCCCACTACTGGCGCGACGTCTTCCCGGGCGTCACCGTCTTCGGGCTCGGTCTCGTGCTGCTCGTCGCGCCGCTGACGTCCACCGTGCTGGCCGCCGCACCCGACCAGCACGCCGGAGTGGCGAGCGGCGTCAACAACGCCATCGCCCGGGCCGGCAGCCTGCTGGCCGTGTCGGCGCTGCCCGCGGCCGTGGGCCTGAGCGGGGACGACTACCAGCGGGCGGAGGTCTTCACCGCCGGCTACGACCGGGCGATGTGGGCCTGCGCCGTCCTGCTCGTGCTGGGGGGCCTCGTCGCCGGGGCGCTGGTCCGCAACGGGCCCAACTACGCTGCTGCCCGTGAGTGACCACATCAAGGTGGCGGTGATCGGCGCGTCCGGGCGGATGGGCTCCCAGGCGTGCGGGGCCGTGGTGGCGGCCGATGACCTGGAGCTGGTGGGCCGGTTCGGGCACGACGACGAGCTCGGCGACCTCGGCGGTGCCGACGTCGCCGTCGAGCTGACGGTGCCGGCCTCGTCGCCGGGGAACGTCGCCCACTGCGTCGAGCGCGGCGTCCACGCCGTCGTGGGCACCACCGGCTGGGACGAGGAGCGGCTCGACCAGCTGCGCGGCGCGCTCGCCGACCGGCCCGACACCGGCGTCCTCATCGCACCGAACTTCGCGATCGGCGCGCTGCTGATGATGTCGTTCGCGCGGCAGGCGGCC
>DASSKF010000057.1:0-4880 GCA_035690725.1 Segeticoccus sp. | reverse complement strand
GTCATCCCACTCCCCTCGACCTGTTGACGTTGCATTGCACCGCAGGTCCCTCAGGGACCGCAAGGGTATGCCGTGTGCTCACCCGGGTGGCCCACGTCACGTAGCAGCTACTCAGCTGAATCGCTGGACAACCAACAAAGGTCGTCCGTTCGGCCGATGTTGGCTGTTCCTCGCGACTGGCAATGTAGATGGCGCGCAGGTGCGCCCTCCTCCCAGTCCGTCTTTTCAGGGCTGTTGCGCGGTGACATCTCGAGTCGGCCTGTGGGCCAAAGGAATCCAATTCGTAGGAGTAGTTCAGTCATGAGTCAGACGCCCGCAGGGTGGTACCCGCAGCCGGACGGCCAGCAGCGGTACTGGGACGGCGAGAAGTGGACCGAGCACGTCGCACCCGGAGCCCCGATGAGCCCTCCTCCTTCGGCCCCGGGCGACGGCAAGGGCACCAAGGACAAGCGCAACTGGTTCATCCGACACAAGATCATGACGGGGCTCGCCGCCGTCGTCGCCATTGCGATCATCTGGTCCGCCATCGGCGCGGGTGGAGATGACACGACCACCTCAGCATCCGCCAGCGAGCAGACTTCGCAGTCGGAGCAGAAGGCGGATGGCTCCGGGGACAAGAAGGCGTCGGACGTCGAGCCGGCCGCCGATGAGAAGGAGAAGCTGGCTGGCATCGGGGACAAGGTCCGCGACGGCAAGTTCGAGTTCGTCGTCAAGAACGTCTTGTGCGGCAAGGACAAGGTCGGCGACTCCTTCATGAGTGAGAAGGCTCAAGGCCAGTTCTGCTTCGTGAAGGTCAGTGTCAAGAACATCGGCGATGAGGCCCAGATGTTCATGGGGGACGCGCAGTCCGCCTACGATGCCAAGGGCAACAAGTTCGAGAACGACACTGAGGCCGAGATCATGCTCGAGGACAACGACACGTTCCTCGAGGACATCAACCCCGGCAACAAGGTGACTGGAACCGTCATCTTCGACGTCCCCAAGAGGACCAAGATCACCACGCTCGAGCTCCACGACTCGGTCTTCTCGGGTGGCGTGAAGGTCGACGTCACCAAGTAGGGCTCCAAGGGGCCGGCTTGAGCTCCCTTCACCGGCCCCTTGGTCACCTCAGCGCCGCGGTTCCGACTTCTCGGAGCCGCGGCACTCGAGCTTCGCCCACTGAGTCCCGCGGTCGGTCACTCTCCATCGGGAACATCGACGACCGTCCGTTCGGACGATGGCAAGCCAACAGCCCGATGACGGACGATCGAGTGGTGCATCGCGAGGTCCCCAGGTCTGCCGACTCCGGGGAACGACACACATGAGTCGGCTGTGGGACGCCGTCACCTTCGGACCGGCACGTCGACGACGCTGGATGATGCGGCAGCTCGCGGAACTCGATCGACTCGACGCGCCGCAACGGAGCAAGCCTGCGCGGCGTCGCCGCGGACCGCTCGTCCTCATGGCGATCGTCGGAGCGGTTGCCGTGCTGCTCGCCATGCAGCCGTCGTCGCTGCTGCCCGTCCTCGGGGCCGGCCGAGGCGCAGACCACGGCACCGTCATCCCGCATCCGCTCGGCACCCCCGCAGCTGCTCCCACCGGCAGCGGCGGATACCAGTTCAGTCGCACCGAAGGCCCCGGGCCGGTGACCTACGATCCCTGCCGGCCGGTGCACCTGGTCGTCAACGGGGCTGTCGCGCCTCCCGGGGCGGACCAGCTTCTCCGGCAAGCGCTGGACGAGGCATCACACGCCACCGGCCTGGTATTCGTCATCGACGGCCGCACCGACGAGGAGCCGCGCAGTCATCGCTCGCTCGCACGCGGCGCCCTCCTCAGCAAGGACTGGCCGCCGGTCCTCGTGGCGTGGACGTCGCCACGGGTCCTGCCCGAGCTGTCCGGGAACGTCGCCGGGTTCGCCGGCAGCACTGCGGTCAGCGATTCCTCCGGGGCGAAGCGTTACGTCACCGGCGCCGTGAACCTCGACGGCCCCGCCATCGCGGACATTCTGCACCGGGAGGACGGATGGGCCGAGGCGCGAGCCATCGTGATGCACGAGCTGGGCCACCTCGTGGGCCTGGACCACGTCGACGACCCTCGCCAGCTGATGTTTCCGGAGAACACCGGCCAGACACGGTTCGGGCCCGGTGACCTCCGCGGGCTCCACGAACTAGGTTTGGGCCGTTGCGCCGTATAACCCACGACCACCGTGACGTCCGGACAACGAGGAGAGGTATGCCGCACTCGCAGGGGGCGCCCCAGCCTCACCCCGGGCAGCCCAGCACCCTCGGAGGACTGGCTCGAGCGCCTCCTGTCGCTGCGCCAGCACAGCAAGGACGGCGTCCGCCGGCCGAGCAAACCCCTCCTCGTGCTGCTCGCGCTCGGCCAGCTCCACGCCACCGGGGCGAGCGCCCTGCGCTGGGACGAGAGTCAGCCGATGCTCAGCGACCTGATCGCCGAGTTCGGCCCGCCGAGCCGGACCGGAGCGCGGCAGGCCGCGGCCTACCCCTTCACCCGCCCGCGCCATCGTCGAGAGCCAGTTCCCCAGCACGATCGCCCCGGACGTGCTCGTCGCGGTCGGCCTCGACCCCGAGGTCGTCCTCTCCACCGGCCCGCGCCCCGTGACCGCGCTGGTTCAACTTCGACGGCCCGGACGACCTCGACAACGGCATGGCGCTGTGCTCACTGCACCACAAGCTGTTCGACCGTGGCGCCCTCGGCCTCGACGCCGGCCACTGCATCGTCGTCTCGAACGCGTTCACCGCCCGGTCGGAGACCGCCCGTCGGGTCTACGACCTGCACGGCCAGCGGCTCCGGCCGCGTCCGGGCACACCCCTGCCGGGCAACCAGCACGTGCGCTGGCACACGACCCAGGTGTTCAAGGTCCCGTCACTCAGCGCCTGAGAACTCAGTCGACCGGCACCCCGCGCACCTCCACCGGCGCCTGTGTCGGGTCCAGCTCCGTGCTCTGCGACACACCGGCCGGGGTGATCACATCAGTCGCCTTCGGCACGGAACCGGGGTCGACCGCGCAGATCGGGCTGGACGTGTCATCGGTCGGGCAGACGCCGAACAGGTACGGCTGCGGTGTGGGTGCGAACCCACGAGCCTGGTCCGGGCTGTAGCCGTCCTGGCCGTGCAGCACGACGGCGAACGACCAGCCGGGCCCCGGGTCGCCGAATGCGGACTTCGGCACCGAGATCGTGATGTAGCGCGAGGCCTGGCTGGCCTGCACGGTGGCGTCACCGAGGTCGTTGCCGTCGGCATCGACGAAGACCGGTGCGGCGAAGCCCTGCACCTCGATCCGCTCGCTCCAGGCGTCCGGTGCGGCGATCTCGTAGTTCCGGGACGGATAGGCCGCCTGCGTCGACGTGGCCGTCGCACTCGGGGTGTGCACGTAGACGTCCAGGAGCTGGGCGCCCAGCGACGATCCGAACGTCGGGTGCAGGTCCCGCAGCCGCGTGCGCAGGTAGACCGTGTCACCGGCGTCGATGACCTGGAACCGCTCGATGTCGAACGCGCCGTCGTGGAAGTCCGCGGAGATCGGGTAGGCGTAGGTGCCCGGTCCGTCGTCGTCACCACTGGGGTCGGCGACGTCCAGCAGCACCGTGCCCGCGATGGCATCGGAGACCACCGTCCGCTGGGCGTAGCCGGTGGCGCCGTCCGCGGAGGTCGCGGCCACGGTGATCACCGAGGTGCCGAACGGCGTGGGCACGTCCACCGAGAACGCCCCGTCCGCACCGGCGGTCGTCTCCACGGTCCGGCTGTCGCCTCCGGTGTCGACCGCGGTCGAGCTCACGTCGACCGTCGCACCGGGTGCGGTCGTTCCCGTCACGGCCGTGGTCGCCTGGTCGACCTCGGCCCCGTCATCCGGGCTGGTGACCGTCACGGGCACGGGAGCGCGCAGCGCCTGGCCGTGCACGACATACCGGCTCCGGGTGATGGACGGCTGCTCGACCGGGCGGTCGGAGCCGAGGGAGGCGATCAGGCGCAGCTCACCGGCCTGGGCCCACGTCAGCGGGGATGCCGATCCGGCGGCGTGCCCGGGCCGGAAGCCGATCGAGGCGGTCGCCGGGTCGGTGCCGTACGGGTCGGCCGGCAGCGCCGGGTTCTCCCACTCCTGCTCGGGCACCAGCCCGATCCCGGAGGCGGACTGCTGCATCGACTGGAGCAGCTCGGCGACGCGAGCGGTGTTGCCCAGCTGCAGCTCCTGCTCGGCGCGCTCACCGGCGAGCACCGGCCACACGTGCCCCGAGCCGACATTGCCGGTCGGCCAGGGCTTGCCCGAGGGCGAGCAGTTCGTCGGGTCCGGCTCCCAGCAGTCGCCGTACCCGTCCTCGCTCCCCGCGGCGTCGGTGCCGTAGCGGTAGAACCCGTCCCCGCTCGGCGTCGAGCGGCGGATCACCTGGTCGACCACCTTCAGCGAGCGCGCCACGACCGGGTCGTCGGCGGGCAGGATGCCGAGCCGGGTCAGCTCCTGGAAGCCGGCGTCGACCACCGCGCGCTGGTCGGCGTCGAGGCTGCCGTTGCCGAGGTTGTACGTCGTGCCCGCGTCCGGGTTACCGTCCTTGGACAGCCGGATGAAGTACGAGCCGCCCGCGGTGTCGGTGTACGGCCCGGTTGTCGTGACGGTCCAGTCCTTCACCTTCCGGGCGAACTGGTCGGCAGTGGCCCGGTAGACCCGCGCGGACGCGTGGTCACCGTTCCGGTCGGCGATCTTCCCGGCGGCCACCAGACCGGCGATCTCGGCGGCGATGGTCGATGGCGAGTAGCCGCTCTGCTCCTCCCAGCGCTCGGACCCGAACGACGGCCCGTGCGCCACGACGAAGTCGGCCGCCCGCTTGATGTGCTCGGTGTAGAGCTGCTTGTCGTCGGTGAGCCCCGCCCGCCACGCCATCAGGATC
>DASSKF010000056.1:0-6582 GCA_035690725.1 Segeticoccus sp. | reverse complement strand
GAGCGCGGGGCGGTCTCGGGCCATGCGCCTGAGGCCGGACAGCACCTCGACATCGAGGTGTGCCGGGGCGAAGAGGGCGTCGCCGCTGGCCAAGCGGGCTGCGATGTCGTCACGACGTCGGTCGTCGATGGCGTAGAACGCGGTCATGACGGAGGCATCGACCACGCACAGGCTCACCGAACCTCCCGCCCCTCCCGTACGGCGGCCACCGCGTCCTCCAGACTGGCGTGCGTGCCCTGGGGTCGCGGATAGGCCGCCACGTAGTCCGCGACCCGAGCCACCTGCGCCACCTCGGTCAACCGATCGACCACGTACGCCGACAACGACTGCCGGTTGGCGCGGGCAGCTTCCGCGAGCGCCTCGTACACCTCGTCGGGGACGTCTCGAAGGTTCATGCGCCTCATGGTGCCAGTGTGGCACCGGCCTCCGCCTGGCATGGCCTATCCACCTGTGGACAACGGATTGCACCGGAAGACCTCGGCCCCCTTCTTGTGAAACGCACCTGCCGGATCCAAGAAGTTTGACCTCAGGCGTCGTCGGGTTGTTTGAATGCGCTTGAGAGTCCAACGGCCGACTCGGGAGGAGGGGACTCGGTGCGCGCAGCAACCCGCACGACCGCGGTGCCGATCGGGCTCGTGGCCACCCTGCTCGTGCTCGTCGGCAGCCCGGCCCTTGCCGGCCCCCACACTCCCCGCGACCCACGGCCCTTCCAGCCCGCCGACACCACCGCGTATGCCGTCAGCACGGGCGCCGAGCCCCTGCACGGCCTGTTGCTGTGGCTGGCCGGGCTGGCCGTGTTCCTCGTCGTCGGTGGCGGCTACCGCTGGTACCAGCGCACCCGCTCCTGACCCGTCACGTCCGGAACCGCTGGCCGGACTGACCAAGGGCTGGCCGCGAACGGTCAGCCCCTGGTCAGGGCCGCTTCTCGCAGGACACCCGTCGCTCGGCAGCGCAGGTGTCCGACCCCTTGTCGCCGTATGCTGTGTCGAGACCGCGCCCGCCGAGCAGGACGTCGTTCGCGCTCCCCCCGCGGATGAAGTCAGCGCCGGCGAGGCCGCGGATCTGTTGCCGTCCGCGGCCGCCCCGGAGGACGTCGTCCCGGCGCGAACCGTCGAACTGCTCGAAGTCCCGGAATCGCAGTGCGAGCTTGTGCCCGGTCGCCATCCCGCGGGCGACCTCGACGCGCACCGGGTGCCCGAACCGGGCGAAGCTCAACAGGTCCCGCTCCGCACCGCCGAGCAGCCGGACGTGGGCGGGGCCGAAGTCCGGGTCGTCGTAGGGCCGCGGGACGACGAACGTGTCCCGGCCGTGGGAACCACGGATGGTGGTGTCCGTGCCCTGCTCGATCACCGCACGGTCATTGCCGCTGTTCAGGTCGACGGCGAGGTCGTGCGTGCCGGACCCGGAGGGCCGGAAGGTGTCGTTGCCAGAGCCTCCCTTGACGGTGCCGCCGTCGGCGGTGAGGGTGTCGTCGCCCCCGCGGCCGACGAGGCGGTCGCCCTCCGCGACGGGGGCGAGCGAGCCGTCCAGCACGTCGGGACCGTCACTTCCCAGCAACGTGTCCGCGAGAAAGCTGCCGCGGTAGACCTGGATCCCGCGCAGCGTGTCCTCGGCGGCACCATGTGCCGTGCCGGCCGCCACGTCGATGGTCACGGCTGTCCGGGACGACTCGTAGGACACCGTGTCCACGCCGCGACCACCGAGCGCCACGTCGGCGCCGCCACCGCCGAACCCGTCGCCGCTGAGGAGGTTCAGCGTGTCGTTCCCGCCCGCGCCGACCAGACGGTCGGCGCCGTCGTCCCCGGCCGCCCGCTTCCCGCCGAGCCGGTCACCGTAGATCGAGTCCCCGGCAGCGCCGCCGTTGACGAGGTCGTTGCCGCGCCCCCCGACCACGAGGTCGCGGGCGCCCTGGCCGAAGAGCCGGTCGTCGCCAGCCCCGCCGTCCAGCGCGTCCACTCCCGGGCCACCGCAGACGACATCGTCGCCGCCACGGCCGTCGAAGTGGTCGTCCCCGGCGCCCAGCGCCACCACGTCGTCCCCACGGGTCCCGGTCAGCCGATCGGCGCCGTCAGTGCCCACGATCGTGGCGGTCAGGCCGGCGCAGGTCCCCGCCGGGCCAGCCCATGCCGACGAGCCCGCGGTCATCAGCCCCAGCGCCAGCACGGCCGCCCCCGAGACTGCGGTGGCCCGGATGATCCTGCTCATGATCTGCCCCCTGGGTGGCCCGCCGTCCCGAAGCCGGGACGGTCTGCTGACACCAGATCCACAGCACTGGTTGGCCGACGCTAGCACCGCGCCTGCCCCTCGGGGCGAGTTTCCAGAGCCGCCGGCAACTTCCCTCACCGCAAGTCGTAGCCGATCCTCGCAGCGCTGGCCTCCACCACTGACCAGACCATGGGGTGGTTCAGCGGACGGGAGAACTCGGGCGTGGGCGGGATGACAGAGCGAGCCGTTTCGTAGAGGGTGACCATGGGGGAGCCGGTCATGGTGCAGGGAGCCCACAGGCCGTCGAGCTCGGGCCACGTCTCGTGGATCGCGCGCGACCATGAACGACAGGTCGGGCGGGGGGCCGCCGTCAAGGCGTTCGCCGCACCGTTGCGCAAGGCCCAGTCTCCGCTCAGATCGAGCAACGTCAACGTACGGGTGGGGATCCACGACGTCAGGTATGGGCCGCCGGTAGAGGTGTCGACACGACGGTTGAGCTGGAATGCCTCGGCGACGACCGTCGCGACGTCGAGCGCCAGGTACAGCACACCGCGCCCCGGCTGGTCGGACGCGGGCGGAAGGTGCGGGTCGTACCGGCCGGAGGCAACCGGCCCAAAGATCCGGAAGCCGTTCCACGGAAGCACGTGCTGCCCCACCGTCCGGTGGATCCGCCACAGCGTCGGCCGCGCCCCGATGACATCGTCTTCCCCGCGGATGAGGGCAGCCGGGGGACTGGTGGGAACCTTGCCCCGAGGACTCACCAACGTTCCAGGTCCGCCAGCAGCTCAACGACCTGTGGTGGGGCTCCTCCACTCAGCAGGTGCTCGACCGGGGTGCGCCCACCCAGCTCGTCCTGCGGGGTGGTCATCAACGCCTGCACATCCAGAGGATGGGCCCGGACGGGGATGCTCGGAACGATCGCACTGAGTCCGGGCAGCTCTGCGCCCGCACGGAACTGCCAGGCCGGGACGCGGCGGCGCGACCCGATCGTGATCGCGTAGAGCGCTTGCGCGCTGAGCCGGTGCGAAATGCGTGAGCGATCGACGCCCAGTAGGTCGGCAGTCTGGTCCAAGGACAGCGACTCCGCGGTGACCGCGTTGCTGTCGCGGGCGATCGCCCCCGCCCGCCGTCCTCGCTCGGTGCGAGCGTCCCACGCCGTCAGCGCCTCTTCGGCGGCCTCACCCCCGTGGGCGCGGAGGTACGCGATCTCGGCCTCGGTGAGCGGTGTCGCGTCGGGTCCGGGCAACCGCTGGAAGTCGCGGTCGAGGTCCTCAGCGATGTCAGCCTCGGTCAGGTCATCGATGCCGTAGCGCTTCAGGACCTCGGGCACGGTCTGCATCCTCATCACCTCTGGCGCACATAGTAGCACCCGCATGCGCCATTGTGCGGTGTGGCAGGTCCGCGACTGACGTCACGGGCCTCCGCCGGCCGGCGGGTCCAGTCCGAGCCGGACGACCGCCTCGGCGACGCCGCGCACGGTCGGCACCACGGGCCAAGCCATTCCGCCTCGCCAAGCTGGTCACCCGCGTCCGCGCCCTGCTGACGACGTCGAGCGCCCCGGAGTCAGCCGGGTGACCCGACCCGACCGGTGCCGACCAGCAGCCCGTCGTCCCGCAGCGCCGACACCAACCGGTCCGCCGCGCCGAGCAGCACGAGGCTGTCCTGGGCGCGGTCCTGCATCTGGTCGGCGGCGTCGATGACGAGCTCACCCAGCGCCTGGGCGACCCGTCGGCACAGCTGCAGGTGTTCGTCCCGGTCCATCGTGGTGTCCTCCCCGGCAGTGGCTTCACTCCCTTCGAGGCGGCACGACCCGGTCCTGATACATCCCGGCGGAGCTCACCGCAGTCCTCTCGACCGGTAGCTCGACCGCAACGGCGCCAGAGGGGCGATGTGCACCCGGAGCTTGCGGCCGACCGGCTTGACCACGGCGGCCAGGTGCACCGCCTCGTGGAAGCTGGCACCGTCGACCTGCCGGAGCATCCGGCGAGCCTGGCGCAGCACGACCCGGGCGTGGGACGTCATACGGCCGTCCAGGGCGGACAGGACCGTCTCGAACCGCGCGACCGACGCGGGCTCGATCGGCGTCTCGGTGTCCTCCAGCCACGTGCCCGCGTCGCGCAGCAGGCCGCGCAGGGCCTCGGCCACCAGCGGGTCCGACGCGGCCAGGTCCCGCAGCAGCGGGGTGAGCCGCTCGAGCTGGCCCCACCAGCCGGCGAGCCCGGGCAGCGCCCGGTAGTCGCTGTCGCGGAACGTGCGCATCGCCGCCATCGCCCGTTCCTCGGCGGCGTCCCTCGGACTGCCGAAGAGCTCCTCGACCGAACAGCTGAAGGCCGGTATGCCGCGCACCACGCCCCGGATCTCCCAGTCACCGTTGTCGCCGGTCCAGCGCTTGACGAGGTCGATCGCCGGTGTGGTGGTGAGCTGGTCGCTGTCGGTGGTGAACGCCTCCGTGCCGATCTGGTCGTCGTTGTTGCCGACGGTGCCGAACCAGAGCAGGTCCCAGCCGTCCATGGCGTCCTTGACCGCGGCGTGCACCGCATCGGCCGCGGCCGCCTTGACCTGGTCGATCTGCTGCTGGATCTCCTGCTGCGTGGGGGCCGACAGGGCGTGCTGGAAGCTCGCCGCGACCTTGACGACGGCGAGGTGGACCGCGTCGACGAAAGCGCCGTAGCCGACGTCGGCCAGGTGGTCCGGCCAGCCGTCCTCCTCCATCAGGGCGACGACCACGCCGGCGATGCCGGGCAGGTCGTCACCGATCAGGGAGCGCAGGCCCGAGTCGTTCACCGGGATCGGCTTGAGCTTGGTGGTCCAGGCGCCGATGGCGTCCGGGACCGGCACGTCGTCGCCGGCGTCGACGTCGGTGTCGCCGAGGTTGCCGTGTGAGCCGTTGCTGGCGGAGAGCACCGGTGAGCCGATGAGGCCGACGGACTCGACGGCGAAGCTGTCGCCGTCGACCTTGAAGAAGCAGGTCCACAGGTAGGGCTCCGCGCTGCCCCAGCCGTCGGCCTCGTCGTAGCAGTGCACGTTCTCCAGCAGCACCTGGAGGTTGAGCGTGGTGCGCACGCTCACTCCTCGGGCCGGGTGCCGGTGTCGCCGCCCGTGTCGGGCTGTCCGTCGTGGCTGACGCGCCCGCGGATCCGGCGCCTCGCCAGGGACTGGGCCCGCGGCACGTCGGCGGTGACCCGCGCCTCACGCACCGAGCTCGCGGAGCACCGGCCGGAGCTGCTCACGGTGTCGTCGAAGCACATCCGTCCGGGCCCGTAGTACGTGCTGCCCCAGATGTTGAAGGAGAACGCCCACCACGTGTAGAGGGTGCCCTTCTCGCAGCCCTTGAGGTGGCTGAAGAACCCGTAGCCGGTCTCCTCGACCCAGCTGAAGTCGTAGCACCACTTCCACACGGTGCGGGTGCAGGTGTCGAACCACTGCCAGGGCCACGGGCCCGGGCACCAGTAGCGCTCGGTGATCTGGACGTGTTGCGGCATGACGGTGCCTCCTGTGCCGAGGCGCCCCTCGAGGGGGCCGTGCCCGGCCGCGGGATACCGCGCCCGCTCGACCGGGCTAAGGGTGCCGCCGATGGATCCGGGGGACCCGGACCAGGCGGTTGAGCGTGGCTGCCCGGCGTTCGCAGCCACGGCACGGGGGGATGCCGGCCGCACGCGTCACGTCCGTGACGACCTCCCCGAGTCCCCGAGATTCGGCCAGGGCCCACGGCGCCCGGACCCGCAGGGTCTGCCACCGGTGCGCGTGCGCGGGCCACGGCCTCAGTTCGTCCCGATCCATGGCGACTCCTTCCGCCGGACAGGGCAAGCGCAGCACTGCCCGGGCGCCGGCGTCCGGCGAATGGCGATTTCCTTTACCCGCCACTGACGAAGTCCATACGTCTTCGTTACCAGCGCTCCTCGACGAGACGGGTCGTCCGGCTGCCGAGGTGGTCAGCCCTGGTCACGCTGCGGGCTTGGTCGCCCGCACGATCGCACTGTGTATGCCGTCCGCGGCCTCGCGGGTGAACGTCACCTCCGCGTCCGCGAACCCGGCGGCCGCGAGGCCGGCCAGGTACTCGCTGCGCGAGAGCGCGCCGGCGATGCAGCCGACGTAGGACCCGCGCTCGGCCCGCTCGGCCGGCGTCAGGTGGTCCTCGGACACCACGTCGGAGACGCCGATCCGCCCGCCGGGGCGCAGCACCCGGAACATCTCGGCGAGGACGGCGGGCTTGTCGGTGGACAGGTTGACCACGCAGTTGGAGATCACCACGTCGACCGAGGCCTCGGGCAGCGGGACCTGCTCGATCGTGCCCTTGAGGAAGGAGACGTTGTCCACGCCGGCCCTGGCCCTGTTGGTCTCGGCGAGCGCGAGCATCTCGTCGGTCATGTCGACGCC
>DASSKF010000055.1:0-24344 GCA_035690725.1 Segeticoccus sp. | reverse complement strand
CCGGGCGGGTACTGCCAGTTGACATTGCGTTCGCCCGGGAGTTCAAGCCCCTGCGCGAGCGGCGGCCCCGGAGCGGGTCCGGGGCCGCCGCTCGGGTCAGGCCGCCTGCGGAGCGGTCAGCGCGACTCCTCGCCGCGGATGAACGCCTCGAGCTTGGCCCGACCGAGGTCGTCGGGGCGCTGCTCGGGCGGGGACTTCATCAGGTAGGACGAGGCCGACAGCAGGGCGCCGCCGATGCCGCGGTCCCTGGCGATCTTCGCGGCGCGGATCGCGTCGATGATGATGCCGGCCGAGTTGGGGGAGTCCCAGACCTCGAGCTTGTACTCCAGGTTCAGCGGCACGTCGCCGAAGGCCCGGCCCTCGAGCCGCACGTAGGCCCACTTGCGGTCGTCGAGCCAGGCGACGTAGTCGGACGGGCCGATGTGGACGTTGCGGTCGTCCTTCTTGCCGGCGAGCGAGCCGTGCAGGTTGGACGTGACGGACTGGGTCTTGGAGACCTTCTTGGACTCCAGGCGCTCGCGCTCGAGCATGTTCTTGAAGTCCATGTTGCCGCCGACGTTGAGCTGGTAGGTCCGGTCGAGGGCGACGCCGCGGTCCTCGAACAGCTTGGCCATGACCCGGTGGGTGATGGTCGCGCCGACCTGGCTCTTGATGTCGTCCCCGACGATCGGCACGCCGGCCTGCTCGAACTTGGCCGCCCACTCCGGGTCGCTCGCGATGAACACCGGCAGGGCGTTGACGAACGCCACGCCTGCGTCGATGGCGCACTGGGCGTAGAACTTGTCGGCGTCCTCGGACCCGACGGGCAGGTACGACACGAGCACGTCGACCTTCGCGTCGCGCAGCGCCTGCACCACGTCGACCGGCTCGGCGGACGACTCGTGGATGGTCTCGCGGTAGTACTTGCCGAGGCCGTCCAGGGTGTGGCCGCGCTGGACCGTGATGCCGGTGGTCGGCACCTCGGCGATGGTGATCGTGTTGTTCTCCGAGGAGTTGATCGCCTCGGCCAGG
This sequence comes from Segeticoccus sp., assembly GCA_035690725.1. Classification (GTDB taxonomy): domain Bacteria; phylum Actinomycetota; class Actinomycetes; order Actinomycetales; family Dermatophilaceae; genus DASSKF01. The sequence goes on along the minus strand of DASSKF010000055.1, from coordinate 23,333 downwards.
TCCTTGCCGACCTTCTTGTCGTCGACGTCGAACGCGGCGACGAACTCGACGTCGCTGACGTGGTAGTCGCCGAACCGCACGTGCATGAGCCCGGGGACGGACTGGTCGGCGTTGGCGTCCTGGTAGTAGTGGACGCCCTGCACCAGCGAGCTGGCGCAGTTGCCCACGCCGACGATGGCGACGCGCACGGATGCCATGGTTACTCCTTGTTGTCGGGGTTGTGGTTGTCGGGGTTGTGCGGGTTCTGGGGGTGCTTCGGACGGTGCGGCCGGTCGGACCGGCCGCGCTCGCTCTCGATGAGCTCGCTGAGCCAGCGGACCTCGCGCTCGGTCGACTCCAGGCCGTGCCGCTGCAGCTCGGCCGTCCAGGCGTCGACCCGGGCACGACCACGCTGGGCTGCCTGGCGGAAGTGGTCGAGGCGCTCCTCGAGCCGACTGCGCCGGCCCTCGAGGATCCGCAGCCGCACGGCCTGCTCGGTGCGGGCGAAGAAGGCGAAGTGGACGTCGAAGGTCTCGTCCTCCCACGCCGCGGGCCCCGCCTCGGTGAGCAGCGACCGGAACTGGTCCGTGCCCGCGGGCGTGAGCTCGTAGACGATCCGCCCGCGCCGGGACGCGGAGCCCACCTCGCGGATCCACCCGCGCTGCACCAGGCCCCGCAGGCAGGGGTAGAGCGTGCCGTAGGACAGCGGCCGGAACACGCCGAGCACCGCGTTGAGCCGCTTGCGCAGCTCGTAGCCGTGCATCGGGACGTCGTGCAGGAGGCCGAGGACGGCCAGCTCGAGCGTGGCGCTACGACGGCTCATCTCCACCTCCTGGCTGGGGGACGGGGCCACCCGGGGGAACCGGGCAGGCCGGGCGAGCGCCCGGCATACTGACAAACAACGACTTTGTCACTGTATCGGATCGATATATCGTCCCGCCAGCACCACGACCGGTCCGCGTGCCCGGCGGGTGCCGGGCGGACCGGCATACTGGTCCGCAGTGCCTCGTCGGCAGTCCCCGACCGGAAGAAGAGCCGTTGTCACCGAGCAAGCCCCGCACGCCCGCCCCGAAGAAGCGGCCCCAGGGCTCCAAGGGCTCCCAGGGCACCAGGAAGCAACGGTCGCGGAAGCGCACCGTCCTGCGCCGGGTCCTGTGGGGTGTGCTCGGGCTGGTCGTGCTGGGGATCATCGTGCTGGTCATCGCCTACCAGGTGGTCGACATCCCCCGGCCGAACCAGCTCGCCAGCTCCCAGACGAGCATCGTCTACTACGCCGACGGGAAGACCGAGCTCGACCGGTTCGGGGCGGTCAACCGGCAGCCGGTGCCGCTCGCGAAGGTGCCCGACCACGTGCAGAAGGCGTTCCTCGCTGCGGAGGACCGCGACTTCTACCAGAACAGCGGCATCTCGCCGAGCGGCATGGTCCGCGGCGCCTGGCGGACCCTCACCGGTGCGCCGGCGCAGAGCGGGTCGACGATCACCCAGCAGTACGTCAAGAACTACTTCCTGTCGAGCGACCAGACGCTGTCGCGAAAGTTCCGCGAGATCCTGATCTCGATCAAGCTGGACCAGCAGGAGTCCAAGGACGAGATCCTGCGCGACTACCTCAACACGGTCTACTTCGGGCGCGGCGCGTACGGCATCCAGACCGCGGCGCAGGCCTACTTCGGCAAGAACGTCTCCCAGCTCGACGTGAGCCAGGGCGCCTTCCTCGCCGAGCTGGTGCGCGGACCGGCCCTCTACGACCCGGCGAACGGCAAGCAGGCCGTGCACAACGCCAAGGCGCGCTGGCGCTACGTCGTCAAGGGTATGGCGACCGAGGACTGGATCAGTAAGCGCGAGAAGGCGAATGCCCAGTTCCCGAAGGTGCTCCCGCCGCACGCGCAGAACGCCTCCTCCGGCACCGACGGCTACATCACCGAGCAGGTCAAGCAGGAGCTGGCGCACCAGTTCGACCTCACCGAGGACGACATCGCGCGCGGCGGCTACCGGGTCACCACCACGATCCGGGAGCGGGCCCAGAAGGCGGCGGTGCAGGCCGTCCAGGACAACAGCCCGACCGGTCCCGGGACGGGTGACCTGCACACCGGGCTCGCCGCGATCAAGCCGGGCACCGGAGCGGTCGTCGCGATGTACGGCGGCGCGGACTACGCGAAACGCCAGTTCAACTCGGCGACCGACGCCCACCTGCAGGCCGGCTCGACCTTCAAGGTCTTCGCGCTGCTGGCCGGGCTGCGTGAGGACGTCAGCACGATGAACCGGTATGACGGCCACAGTCCCCAGTACTTCCCCGAGTTCGCCAGTGCGGACAACCCTCGGGGCGAGGTCAGCAACTACGGGGACGAGCAGTTCGGCTACATCAACCTCGTCACCGCGACGGCGCACTCGGTGAACACCGTCTTCGCGCGGCTCAACATCGAGGTCGGCCCGGCGAACACGATGGAGGCGGCCGTCGATGCCGGGCTCCCGCCACGCAAGGAGAACTGCTCGGCCTCGGCGCACGACTGCACCCCGGGGCTGAACGCCAACGCGGCCAACGTCCTCGGCACCGCCTCGCCGCGGGTGATCGACATGGCCAACGCCTACGCCACCATCGCGGCCCAGGGCGTCCGGGCGAAGCCGCACCTGCTGAAGCAGGTTACGGGACCCGGTGTCGACTACCGGGCCAAGGCGTCGACGAAGCGGGTCTTCGACGCTGACATCACCGCCGACGTCACCGACGCGATGACCCACGTGGTCACCGAGGGGACCGGCGTCAACGCGCTCGCGCTGGGCCGGCCCGCGGCGGGCAAGACCGGCACCACCGACCGCAACCTGGCCGTGTGGTTCGACGGGTTCACCCCCCAGCTGTCCGCCGCCGTGGCGATGTACAAGGGCGACGGGACCGTGCCGATGCAGAACATCGGCGGCTTCCAGGGCCTCACCGGCGGCACCTACCCGACCCGGATCTGGACCGCCTTCATGCAGGGCGCGCTGCAGGGGAGCCCGGTCGAGGACTTCCCGCCGCGCGCGGGCGTCAACGACGAGCTCGTCACCACGCCGACCGCTCCCACGACGACGGTTCCGCCGACCACCACCACGACCACGGTCCCGCCGACCACGACCGGCACGCCGTCGTCCCCGACGACCACCACGTCGCCCTCGCCGACGACGACCACTCGGACACCGACGCCGACGCAGACGCCCACACCGACGCCGACGCAGACGCCCACGCCGACGACGACGCGGCCGAGCCCGACGAAAACCGGGCCCGGGCCGGCCGGCCGGTCCCCGCAGGACGGGTCCGGCGGCTGACGTGCGGGTCGGAGCCGTGCCGTCCCGGGAGGACGGTGTCGCCGCCGCGGCCAGCGAGGTGGTCGGCGGCCCCGTCGGCCGGTTCGCGGTCGTCGGGCGGCGCGGCTGGCAGCCGGTCGCCGTCGTGCTCATGGCGCTCGCCAGCGTCGTCCTCGCCGGGGGCGTCCTCGAGAAGGCCCACTGCCTGATGCGGGGCTGGTCCGGGACGGACCAGTTCTGGCACGCGTGCTACTCCGACCTGCCCGTCGTCTACACGACGTCCGGGCTCTCCGAGGGCGTCGCGCCCTACCTGTCCGGCGCCGGGGAGCACGCCCTCGCCCAGCCGATCCTGACCGGCCTCGCCATGTGGGGGGTCGGCGACCTCGTCCCGGCCGGGTCAGGGGTGCTCCGGCAGCAGCAGTGGTACTTCGGGATCTGGGCCGGCCTCGTCGTCGTCCTGCTCGCCCTGCTCGTCCTGGTGACCGCCGCGACCGTCGACGACGTGCCGTGGCGGGCCGCCCACGTCGCCCTGAGCCCACTGCTCGTCACGGTGGCGCTCGTCTCGGCCGACCTGTTCGGGGTGCTCCTGGCCTCGGCCGGGATCTGGGCCTGGACGAAGCGGCGCGACGTGCCGGCCGGGGTGCTCCTCGGGCTGGCCGTCCTCGCCCGCTCCTACCCGGTGCTCGTCGTCGTCGCCGTCGCCATGGTCGCCCTGCGCGACGGGGAGCGCCGCCGCCTGAAGGCGGTCGTCGGTGCCACGCTCGCGACCGTCGCGGTGGTGAGCATCCCGTGGCTGGTCGTGGACGCGGGAGGCTTCCTCACGGCATACCACTCCTGGTGGACGAGTGCGGCCGGCTACGGCTCGCCCTGGCTCATCCCGCAGCTGCTCGGGCAGCCGCTGCCCGGAGGCGCGACGACGCTGCTCGCGCTGCTGGGATGGGGCGCCGCCCTGCTGGTGGGGGCCCGGCTGGCGTGGGGCTCCCTCACCGACCCGGCGACGTCGGCGACGGTCCGCGGGCGGGTGCCCGGCGTGGTGCCGCTGGCGGCGGTGATGGTCGCGATCGTGCTGGTGACGGGCAAGAGCCTGCCCGTCCAGTCGAGCCTGTGGCTGCTGCCGCTCGTCGCGCTCGCCGGTGTGCGCTGGCGCGACCACCTGGTGTGGGCGGGGCTGGAGTGCGGCTACTTCGTGGGGGTGTGGCTCTACGCCCCGATCGGGGAGGACCCGGACCGGGCGATCCCGGCGCACGTGTACGCGATCTTCCTGGTCGCCCGCCTCGTCGGCATCGCCTGGGTCGCGGGGGCCGCCTGGTGGGGGCCGGGCCGGCCGCGCGATTTCGGCTCCGAGCACGTGGACCGGTATCCTCGGGCAGGTTCGCCGGATCCGTCTGTGGACAACCCCGAGGCTGTCACCCGCGCGTGACAGGGTGGGGCTCCCTGGTTCGGGCCGGCGGGACGCATTCAACCCTCCTGTCACGGAGAGACCGTGACCGCCGAGACCAAAGGAGGTGGGTTCACACATGCGTCAGTACGAGCTGATGATCATCCTCGACCCCGACGTCGAGGAGCGCACCGTCAAGACTTCGATCGACAGGTTCCTCACGGTCGTCACCAAGGACGGCGGGCGCGTCGACAACGTCGACATCTGGGGTCGCCGTCGTCTTGCGTACGACATCCGGAAGAAGTCCGAGGGGATCTACGCCGTCATCACGATGACGGCCGAGTCGGCCACCGCCAAGGAGCTGGACCGCCAGCTCGGGCTCAGCGAGTCCGTGATGCGGACCAAGCTGCTGCGCCTCGGCGCCTGAGCGCCCGTCCGGACCCGACCGCCACCCCCTCAACAGCTGGAGGCATCCCATGGCTGGCGACACCGTCATCACTGTCATCGGCAACCTGACCGCCGACCCGGAGCTGCGGTTCACCCCGTCCGGCGCCGCGGTCGCGAACTTCACCGTGGCCTCGACGCCCCGCTCGTTCGACCGGCAGGCCGGCGAGTGGAAGGACGGCGAGACGCTGTTCCTGCGGTGCTCGGTGTGGCGTGACGCCGCCGAGAACGTCGCCGAGTCCCTCACCCGCGGCACCCGCGTGGTCGTGCAGGGCCGGCTCAAGTCGCGCTCCTTCGAGACCAAGGAGGGCGAGCGCCGCACCGTGTTCGAGCTCGACGTCGACGAGGTCGGCCCGTCGCTGCGCTACGCCACCGCCAAGGTCAACAAGGTCCAGCGCGGCGGAGGCGGCGGAGGGGGCGGCTTCGGCGGCTCCTCCGGCGGCCAGATGCAGGGCGGCCAGATGCAGGGCGGCCAGGGCGGGCAGGGCCAGGGCGGCTGGGGCGGCCAGCAGGGCGGCGGCGCACCGCAGGAGGACCCCTGGGCCACCGGTCCCTCGCAGGGCCAGCAGAACCAGCCGAACCAGCAGGGCGGCGGCTGGGGCGGCGGTCCGTCCTACGACGAGCCGCCGTTCTGATCCGTCGACCGGTTCGCGTGCTCGCCTCGAGCCGCATTGCTCGGTTCACGCCGCTCGTTCGGACCGGAGAAGCGGCCTGAGGCGAGCAGACGGCAGACCGACAACTGAACTGAAGTACAGCCCATCCCGGGCTCTGCCGACCGGCACCGTGTGTTGACGTCGGCTCTCGAAGAAGACAAGGAGAGCACCACGATGGCCAAGCCCGTAGTGCGCAAGCCCAAGAAGAAGGCCAACCCGCTCAAGGCGGCGAAGGTCGAGCGAATCGACTACAAGGACACGGCGCTGCTGCGCAAGTTCATCTCCGACCGCGGCAAGATCCGCGCCCGCCGGGTCACCGGCGTGACGGTCCAGGAGCAGCGGCTCATCGCGACCGCGGTGAAGAACGCCCGCGAGATGGCCCTGCTGCCCTACAGCAGCTCGGCCCGCTGAGCCGGCCGTCGAGCAGAGCAAGGAGAGCTCAGCTGTGAAGATCATTCTGACCCACGAGGTGTCCGGGCTCGGGACCGCCGGTGACGTCGTCGACGTCAAGGACGGCTACGCCCGCAACTACCTGCTGCCCCGCAAGCTCGCCACGCCGTGGACCAAGGGCGGCCAGCAGCAGGTCGACGCGATCCAGAAGGCCCGCGAGACGCGCGCCGTGAAGTCGCTTGAGGAGGCGCAGCAGGTCAAGGCCTCGCTCGAGTCGCAGGCGGTGACGATCAGCGTGAAGGCCGGCCAGAGCGGCCGCCTCTTCGGCGCCGTCACCACCGCCGAGATCGCCGACGCCGTGAAGGCGGCCGGCGGCCCCGACGTCGACCGGCGCCGGATCGAGGTCCCGACCCCGATCAAGTCGACGGGCGAGCACCGGGCGTTCGTCCGGGTGCACCCGGAGGTCCAGGCCACCCTGGACCTCAGCGTCGTCGCCGGCTGACCGGCAGACCCGCACCGCGCTGGGGCGCGGCTCGGCTCACCTCCAGGTGAGCGGGGCCGCGCCCTTCGCGTGTGTGGGCCGGTCGGGGGCCGTGCACCATCCCCGAGATCCGGCCTGATGTGCGGGTCGCCCGGCTCAAGACCGTGCACCATCCCCGAGATCGGGGTCAGCGGTCGAACACCGCCACGTCGATCGCGTACTGGTCGGCCCGGTAGCAGTGGTCGCCGTACTCGACCGGCACACCGGCGGCGTCCGATGCCCGGCGAGTCATCGTCAGCACCGGCATCGACCGGCTGAGCCGCAGCAGCCGGCGCTCTTCGGCCGTGGTCGTGCGTGCGCCGATCTGCTGCCGGGCGACCGAGGGCCAGATCCCGCGGTTGCGCATGAGGATGTACAGGCCGTCCCGCTCCAGGTCCTCCCGCCGGAGGTCGGCCCACAGCGGTGGCAGCCAGTTCCGGAGCACGGCGAGGGGCTGGTCGTCGGCATAGCGCAGCCGCACCATGGCGACCAGCGGCGTCTGCGCCGGCAGGTCCAGGGCGGCCGCCGCCACCTCGTCGACCGCCTCGACGTCGAGGCTGAGCACCTCGGTCCGTGGCTTGCGCCCCGTGCGGCTCAGGTCGTCGTAGAGGCTGGTGAGCTCCGCCTTGCGGTGCACCATCTGGTTCGCCACCGTCGTGCCGACCCCCCGGCGGCGCACCAGCAGGCCGCGGCCGACGAGCTCGCCGATCGCCCGGCGCACCGTGGGCCGGGACAGCCCCAGCCGGTCGGCCAGCGCCAGCTCGTTCTCGACCGCGTCCCCCGGGCGGAGCCGCCCCTCCTCGATCGCGCTCGTGAGCTGCTGCGCGAGCTGGTGGTAGAGCGGCACCGGGGAGCTCCGGTCGATGCGGAGCACCATCGGCGACGTGACTGTCACGGCGCCGATGCTACATGCGCGCCGTCTCTATGTCTTCATGTCGATATGTCCTGACAAACTCTTGACAGGTACGCGGGTCCACAGCAGGCTGGGGCGGAACGAGCGCCCGGCGTCCCGGGAGCAGGCCCGTACCTCACGAAAGGCACGAAGCACATGCGGATCGGACTGGTGGGAGTCGGCCGGATCGGAGCGTTTCACGCGCGGACGCTCGCGGAGGTCGACGGGGTCGACGAGATCGTCCTTGCGGACGCCGACGCCGAACGGGCGCAGGTCGTCGCCAAGGAACTGGACCTCGAGTCCGTGCCGGACGTGGACCAGCTCGTCGCCTCGGCCCCCGACGGGCTCGTCATCGCCAGTCCGACCCAGACGCACGCGACCCTGCTGCGTGCCGGCGTCGCCGCCGGCATACCCGTGTTCTGCGAGAAGCCGGTCGCGGGGACACTCGAGGACACGATCGCCCTCGCCCGCGAGCTCCAGGACAGCGAGGTGCCGGTGCACATCGGCTTCCAGCGGCGCTTCGACACCGGCTACCGCCGCATCCGCGATGCGGTGCAGTCCGGCGAGCTCGGCTGGCTGCACAGCATCCGGGCGAACACCCACGACCAGGACCCGCCACCCCCCGGCTACATCCAGACGTCCGGCGGCATCTTCCGCGACTGCAACGTGCACGACTTCGACATCCTGCGCTTCGTCACCGGCCGCGAGGTCGTCAGCGCCTACGCCACCGGCGCCAACAAGGGCGAACCGTTCTTCACCGAGTACGGCGACGTCGACACCGGCGCCGCGATCCTGACGCTGGACGACGACACCCTTGTCTTCGTCTCCTCCACCCGCTACAACGGCGGCGGTCACGACGTGCGCTTCGAGGCCATGGGGGACAAGGGCGCCATGGCGGTCGGCCTCGACAGCACCTACCCGTTGCAGTCCGCCGAGGAGGGGGTCGAGTTCCCCGGCGGGCCGCAGGTCTGGTCGTTCATGGAGCGGTTCCTGCCTGCCTACCAGGCGGAGCTCACCGCGTTCACCCGCGTCGCCAAGGGTGAGATCCCTTCTCCGTGCAGTGTTTCCGACGCCTTGCAGGCGTTCCGTGTCGCAGAGGCGTGCGAGCTGAGTAAGCAGCAGGGGCGGCCGGTGCGCCTCGACGAGGTGGATGACCTATGACGATGGCGAGCAACGCGGCCCGGGCGCCGATGAGCGCCCGCATCGCCGGCGCGCCCATCTCCTGGGGCGTCTGCGAGGTGCCGGGCTGGGGCTGGCAGTACGACCCCGGCACGGTACTCACCGAGATGCGCGACGTGGGCCTCGCCGCAACGGAGTTCGGTCCCGAGGGCTTCCTGCCCGACGCACCGCGGGAGAAGGTGGAGGTGCTCGCCGACCACGGCCTCGCGGCGGTCGGCCAGTTCGTGCCGGTGGTGCTGCACGACCCCGACCACGACCCGCTCCCGCAGGTGCAGGCGGCCATCGACGGCCTGCTGGCGGCCGGTGCGTCCACCGTCGTCCTGGCCGCCGCGACCGGACGGGAGGGGTATGACGCCCGTCCGGTCCTCGACGAGGACGGCTGGCGGGTGCTGCTCGTGAACCTCGACCGCCTGGCGCAGGTTGCCGGGGAGCAGGGGGTCACCGCCACGTTCCACCCGCACGTGGGCACCCTGGTCGAGAACGGGGAGGAGACCCGGCGCGTCCTCGACGGCAGCAGCATCGGGCTGTGCCTCGACACGGGGCACCTGCTCGTCGGGGGCGCCGACCCGGTCGCCATCGCCCGCGAGCACCCCGACCGCATCTCGCACGTCCACCTCAAGGACGTCAACGCGGCCACCGCCGCCCGCGTCCGGGCCGGCGAGGTCGCCTACGCCGAGGCGGTCGGGCAGGACCTCTACGCGCCGCTCGGGTCCGGCGACGTGGACGTCGCCGCGATCGTCGACGCCCTGGAGGCCAGCGGGTATGCCGGGTGGTACGTCCTCGAGCAGGACACCGTCCTCAGCGGTCCCCCCGGGGGCGACGGGAAGCGGGCGATCGACGACGTCCGCACCTCGGTGGCGTACCTCCGGGACCTGGCCGAGCGGAGCACCCATGCCTGAGCCGGCGACCCCCACCGAGCAGGACCGGGACCCGTTCGACCTCATCACGTTCGGCCGGGTCAGTGCGGACATCTACCCGCTCCAGACGGGCGTTCCGCTCGAGCACGTCGAGACGTTCGGCAAGTTCCTCGGCGGGTCCGCGACGAACGTCGCCGTGGCGGCCGCCCGGCACGGGCTTCGCTCGGCGGTCATCACGCGCACCGGGCGGGACCCGTTCGGCACCTTCATCCACCAGGCTCTCGGCGAGCTCGGGGTGGACGACCGGTTCGTCACCGCGGTGGACGGCCCCCCGACCCCGGTGACGTTCTGCGAGATCTTCCCGCCGGACGACTTCCCGCTCTACTTCTACCGCTATCCGATCGCCCCCGACCTGATGGTCGAGCCGGACGAGCTGGACCTCGACGCCATCCGGGACGCCCGGATCTTCTGGGCCACGGTCACCGGCCTGTGCACCGAGCCGAGCAGGTCTGCGCACTGGGCCGCCTGGGAGGCGCGGGGCCGCCGGCCGGTCACCGTCCTCGATCTCGACTGGCGGCCCATGTTCTGGCCCAGCCCCGAGGAGGGACACCGGGTGGTGCAGCAGGCGCTCGACCACGTCACCGTGGCGGTCGGCAACCGGGAGGAGTGCGGGGTCGCCGTCGGCGAGAGCGACCCCGAGCGCGCAGCGGAGGCGTTGCTGGACAAGGGCGTCGAGCTCGCCGTCGTCAAGCAGGGCCCCAAGGGCGTCCTCGGCAGGACCCGGGACGAGCGGGTCGAGGTGCCGCCCGTCCCCGTCGACGTCGTCAACGGGCTCGGGGCCGGCGACGCGTTCGGCGGCGCGCTGTGCCACGGGCTGCTCGCCGGGTGGCCGCTGGAGCGGACCCTGCGCTTCGCCAACACCGCCGGCGCCATCGTCGCCTCGCGGCTCGAGTGCTCCACCGCGATGCCGACCGAGGCCGAGGTGGACGAGCTGCTCGCCGGCCACCTTCCCACGGAGGCCCGATGACCACCACGCGCAGCGGCCCTCTCGCGGGCCGGGTCATCGACCGGGAGTCCCTCGCTCGGCTCACCGAGACCCGTGCCCGCACACCGGAGCTCGTCGACCGCGCGTGGCAGGCGCGGGCACGACGGCCACTCCTGCGCGACGACGGCCGCCTGCTCCTCGTCGCGGCCGACCACCCCGCCCGCGGCGCGCTCGGCGTCCGGGGCGACAGCGGTGCCATGGCCAGCCGGAGCGACCTGCTCGCCCGGCTCGTCACCGCACTCGGCCGCCCGGGTGTCGACGGCGTCCTGGGCACCCCCGACGTGCTCGAGGACCTGCTGCTCCTCGGTGCCTTGGAGGACAAGGTCGCGGTCGGGTCGATGAACCGGGGCGGGCTGCAGGGGGCGGCGTTCGAGCTGGACGACCGCTTCACGGCATACCGTGCTGCGGACCTGGCCGCGCGGGGGCTGGAGGGTGGCAAGATGCTCACCCGCATCGCCCTTCAGGAGGACGGCACCGTGGCGACCCTGGAGGCGAGCTCGCGTGCCGTGACCGAGCTGGCCGGGCACGGGCTGATGGCGATGGTCGAGCCGTTCGTCTCGGTGCGCGAGGGGGGCCGGGTCGTCAACCAGCTCGACCCCGACTCCACCATCCTGTCCGTGCACGTCGCTGCGGGCCTGGGCGCGACGAGTGCGCACACCTGGCTGAAGCTGCCCGTCGTCGACGACCTCGAGCGCGTCCTGGACGCCACCACGCTGCCCACCCTGCTGCTGGGCGGCGACCCGAAGGGCGACCCCCGGGAGACGTATGCCGGGTGGGGCCGCGCGCTCGAGCTGCCCGCCGCGCGTGGCCTGGTGGTGGGACGGGCGCTGCTCTACCCTCCGGACGGCGACGTGGCCGTCGCCGTCGACATCGCCGCCGAACTCGTGCACGGAGGGAACCGATGAGCACCGGGACGGACGCCGCGCGCTGGGTCCGGCCGTTCGGCCGGTCGGGTTCGGAGGGCCTGGCCGTCGACGTCACCCCCGACGGATCCGACTGGGCGCACACCGGGCTGCTCGTCGCCCACCTGGAGGCGGGCGGGTCGCACCGCCTCGAGACCGGCGACCGCGAGTTCGTGGTCGTCCCCCTCTCGGGGCCGGTGCGGGTGGAGGTGCGGGACCCGGACGGGGGCGAGCACGCCGTCGACCTGCCCGGCCGCACCAGCGTCTTCGCCGGCCCGACCGACGTGGCCTACGTGCCCCGGGCGTCGCGGCTGTCCGTGTCCACCCCCGACGGCGCGCGGGTCGCCCTGACGTTCGCGGTCGCGGGGAAGCGTCCGGAACCCTTGCCGTTCCGGCACATCCCGGCCGAGGACGTGCCGGTGGAGTTGCGTGGCGCCGGGCAGTGCTCCCGGGAGGTCCGCAACTTCGGCACCCCCGACGTCCTCGAGGCCGACTCGATCATCGCCTGCGAGGTGCTGACCCCGGCCGGCAACTGGTCGTCCTACCCGCCGCACAAGCACGACGAGGAGCGGCCCGGCGAGGAGACCGAGCTCGAGGAGATCTACTACTTCGAGACCCGGGCGACCGACGACGCCCCGCCGGATGCGGAACCCGTGGCGTACCAACGGGTCTATGGCACCGAGGACCGGCCGATCGACGTCCTCGCCGAGGTCCGGACCGGCGACGTGGTGCTCGTGCCCCACGGCTGGCACGGACCGGCGATGGCGCCGCCGGGCTACGACCTGTACTACCTCAACGTCATGGCGGGGCCGGGACCCGAGCGGGTGTGGCTGATCTGCGACGACCCGGCGCACGGGTGGGTCCGCCGGCAGTGGGCCGACGAGCAGATCGACCCCCGGCTCCCGTTCGGAGGCGACCAGTGACCACCACCGTCCGGCTCACCGTCGCCCAGGCGACCGTCCGCTTCCTCACGGCCCAGCACACCGAGCGCGACGGTCAGCGACAGCGGCTGTTCGCCGGCGTGCTCGGGATCTTCGGGCACGGCAACGTCGCCGGGATCGGGCAGGCCCTGCTCCAGAGTGAGCTGAAGGACCCCCAGCAGTTGCCCTACGTGCTCGCCCGCAACGAGCAGGCGATGGTGCACACCTCCGTGGCCTACGCGCGCGCGAAGGACCGCCTGCAGACCTGGGCGTGCACGGCGAGCGTGGGGCCCGGCTCGACCAACATGCTCACCGGCGCTGCGCTGGCGACGATCAACCGGATTCCCGTGCTGCTGCTGCCGTCCGGCACGTTCGCCACCCGCGTCTCCGCTCCCGTCCTGCAGGAGCTCGAGCAGCCGTATGCCGGTGACGTCACCGTGAACGACGCGTTCCGGCCGCTGTCCCGCTGGTTCGACCGGGTGGAGCGGCCTGAGCAGCTGCCCTCCGCCCTGCTGGGCGCGATGCGGGTCCTGACCGACCCGGCCGACACCGGCGCCGCGACGGTGGCGCTACCGCAGGACGTGCAGGCGGAGGCCTTCGACTGGCCGGTGGACCTCTTCGAGGAGCGGACCTGGCGGGTGCCACGACCGCCCGCCGCACCGGCGGACGTCGAGGAGGCGGCACGGCTCATCCGGGCCGCCCGCCGGCCGATGATCGTCGCCGGTGGTGGGGTCCACTACTCCGGCGCCGAGGACGCCCTGAGCGCGCTGTGCTCGGTCAGCGGCATCCCGGTCGGGGAGACGCAGGCGGGCAAGGGGTCGCTTCCGCACGGCGACCCGCAGGAGCTGGGAGCGGTCGGCTCGACCGGCACCACCGCCGCCAACGCGATCGCCCGCAGAGCCGATCTCGTCATCGGAATCGGCACTCGTTACAGCGATTTCACCACCGCGTCGCGCACCGCCTACCAGAATGAGGACGTGCGGTTCGTCAACGTCAACGTCGCCCGGTTCGACGCCGGCAAGCAGTCGGGACTCGCGGTCGTCGCCGACGCCCGCGAGGCGCTGACCGCGCTCGCCAGGGCCTTGGACGGCTGGAAGGTGGACCCGGCCTACCGGGAGGAGCAGGCGGCACTCCGGCGCGACTGGGACGCGACCGTCGACACCGCATACCAGCCGTCCTCCGAGGTGACCGACCGGCTGGCGCCGGGCGTACTGACGCAGGGGCAGGTGCTCGGCGCGGTGAACGAGCGCTCCGACCCCCGCGACGTGGTCGTCTGTGCCGCGGGGTCCATGCCGGGTGACCTGCACAAGCTGTGGCGGGTGCGGGACCGCAAGGGCTACCACGTGGAGTACGGCTACTCGTGCATGGGCTACGAGGTCGCCGGAGGCATCGGGGTCAAGCTGGCCCAGCCGGACCGGGACGTCTTCGTGCTGGTCGGCGACGGGTCGTACCTCATGCTCTCCAGCGAGCTGGTCACGGCCGTGCAGGAGCGGGTCAAGATCATCGTCGTCCTCGTGCAGAACCACGGGTTCCACTCCATCGGGTCCCTGTCGGAGTCGTTGGGCTCGCAGCGATTCGGCACGAGCTACCGCTACCGCAGCGACGACGGCCGGCTGGACGGGCGCAGGCTCCCGGTCGACTTGGCCGCCAACGCCCGCAGCCTCGGTGCGCAGGTCCTCGAGGCCCGCTCCGTGGCCGAGCTGGAGGAGGCGATCGCCGGCGCGAAGGCCGCCCCCGAGGACGGCGGACCGGTGGTGATCCACGTCGAGACCGACCCGATGGTGCACGCGCCCGGCAGCGACTCCTGGTGGGACGTGCCCGTGAGCGAGGTCTCCGAGCTCGACTCCACCCGACAGGCGCACGAGGAGTATGCCGTGCACAAGGCCTCCCAGCGCTCCCACCTCTCCCCGCCGGGGCGGCCCTGATGGAACCCGGCACCGACCCGGCAACACCCCACTCCACTCCGACGAAGGGATCCACCATGAAGGCCAAGCGCAAGCTGACCGGTGTCATCGGCGTCTCCGCCGCCGTGGCCCTGTCCCTGGCAGCCTGCAGCAGCTCGGGCGGGAAGGCTGCCGAGCAGTCGGCCCAGAGCCAGGACGCTGCCGCCGGCGGCCAGGCCGACACCGCACGCATCAAGATCGCGATGGTGACGCACGCCGTCCCCGGTGACACGTTCTGGGACCAGATCCGCACCGGCGCGATGGCGGCCGCGAAGAAGGACAACGTCAAGCTCATCTACTCCGCGGACCCCGACGGCGGCAAGCAGGCGACGCTGGTGCAGAACGCCATCGACCAGCACGTCGACGGCATCGCGGTGACGCTGGCCCACGCCGACGCGATGAGCGGTGCGGTCAAGGACGCGGTCGACGCCGGAATCCCGGTGGTGGCCTTCAACTCCGGCCTGGAGGACTGGCAGGACATGGGCATCATGTCCTACTTCGGGCAGGACGAGTTCATCGCCGGCCAGGCGTTCGGCAAGAAGCTCAACGAGCTCGGCGCCAAGCACGTCGTGTGCGTGAACCAGGAGCAGGGCCACGTCGGCCTCGAGGCCCGCTGTGGTGGCCTGAAGAAGGAGTTCAAGGGCAAGTCCGAGGTGCTCTACGTCAAGAGCGCGGACATGCCCAGCGTGCGGCAGAACATCACGGCCAAGCTGCAGTCGGAGTCGGACATCGACTACGTGGCCACCCTCGGAGCGCCGTTCGCGATGACCGCGCTGCAGTCGGTCAAGGACGCCGACAGCAACGCCAAGGTCGCGACCTTCGACCTCAACGACGAGGTCATCAAGTCGATCAAGGACGGCGACATCACCTTCGCCGTCGACCAGCAGCCCTACCTCCAGGGCTACGAGGCGGTCGACAGCCTGTGGCTCTACAAGTACAACGGCGCCATCATCGGTGGTGGACAGGCCGTCCTCACCGGCCCGACCTTCGTGACCAACGACAACATCGGGGACCTGGCGCGGTTCAACAAGTGACGGGAATCTGACCATGAACGACACGCTGACCACCGACGCGGGAGCGTCCAGCCAGGACGTGGCACCAGGGGCGCGCTCCGGTGTGGACCTGCGCAAGGTGCTGGGCCGCCCCGAGGTGGGCTCGCTGTTCGGCGCGCTCATCGTGTTCTTCTTCTTCTTCGCGGTCGCGGACCCCTTGCGGCAGGCGAACTCGATCGCCACCGTGCTCTACGCGAGCTCGACCATCGGCATCATGGCGGTTCCGGTCGCCCTGCTGATGATCGGCGGCGAGTTCGACCTGTCCGCAGGGGTCGCGGTGATCACCTCCGCGCTGACGGCCGCCATGTTCAGCTTCCAGATGACGGCGAACGTCTGGGTGGGTGTCCTCGTGGCGCTCGTGGTGTCGTTGGCGATCGGCTGGTTCAACGGCTTCGTGCGGGTGAAGACGGGGATCCACAGCTTCCTGGTGACCCTGAGCAGCTTCCTGCTCCTGCAGGGCCTCAACCTCGCTGTGACGAAGCTGATCACCGGCCAGGTGGCGACGTCGAGCATCTCCGACATGGAGGGGTTCGACTCGGCCCGGGCGGTGTTCGCCTCGACGATCAGCATCGCCGGGGTCGGTATCCAGGTCACCGTCTTCTGGTGGCTGCTCTTCGTGTTGATCGCCACGTGGCTGCTGCTCAAGACCAAGGCCGGCAACTGGATCTACGCGGTCGGTGGTGACGAGGACGCCGCCCGGGCGGTCGGCGTGCCGATGCGGTGGACCAAGATCGGCCTGTTCATGGGCGTGGGCGTCGGCGCGTGGTTCTCCGGCATGCACCTGCTGTTCTCGTTCAACTCGGTGCAGTCCGGTGCCGGCGTCGGCAACGAGCTGATCTACATCGCCGCAGCCGTCGTCGGTGGGTGCCTGCTCACCGGCGGCTACGGCTCGGCCATCGGGGGCGCCTTCGGCGCCTTCATCTTCGGCGTCGCCACCCAGGGCATCGTGTATGCCGGGTGGAACCCCGACTGGTTCATGGCCTTCCTGGGTGCCATGCTCCTGCTCGCCGTCCTCGTCAACCTGTGGGTGCGCAAGCGCGCCGTGGAGAGGTGATGACCGTGGCCAACATGCTGGGTCCCGTGCTCGCGCTGGAGGACGTCGGGAAGAGCTACGGCAACATCCGCGCCCTCGAGGGGATCACCCTCTCGGTCGACAAGGGCCGGGTCTGCTGCATCCTCGGCGACAACGGCGCCGGCAAGTCCACGCTGATCAAGATCATCGCCGGGCTGCACCCCTACGACGAGGGCGACTACCAGGTCGACGGCAAGACGGTGCGGTTCACCACCCCCCGGCAGGCGCTCGACCTCGGCATCGCGGCGGTCTACCAGGACCTCGCCCTGGCGCCGCTCATGCCGGTCTGGCGCAACTTCTTCCTCGGCTCGGAGAAGACGAAGGGGCCGTGGCCGGTGCGCCGGCTGGACGCCGACTTCATGCGCCGGACGTCGGACACCGAGCTGCGCCGGATGGGCATCGAGCTGGCCGACATGGAGCAGCCCGTCGGCACCCTCTCCGGCGGCCAGCGGCAGTGCGTCGCCATCGCCCGTGCCATCTACTTCGGGGCCCGGGTGCTGATCCTCGACGAGCCGACCGCCGCGCTGGGCGTCAAGCAGTCCGGGGTGGTGCTGAAGTACATCGCGGCGGCCCGGGACGCCGGCCTCGCGGTCATCTTCATCACCCACAACCCGCACCACGCCTACGTGGTGGGTGACGACTTCACCGTGCTGAGTCGCGGCCGGATGGAGCTGAGTGCCCCACGCAGCGAGCTGACCCTGGAGGAGCTGACGCACCACATGGCCGGCGGCGAGGAGCTCGAGGCGATCAAGCACGAGCTCCAGCGGGCCGACGGGAGCGGCTCGCGCGTGGAGGCCCCGTGACCCTGCGGGTGGGCGTGGTCGGCGTCGGGACCATGGGCGCCGACCACGCCGGGCGCCTGGCCCGGCGCATCGCCAACGCCGACCTCGTCGCGGTCTCCGACCCCGACCTGCCCCGAGCGAAGGAGCTCGCGGGGCAGTTCAACGACGTGCGCGTCGTCGAGGAGCCGCTCGACCTGGTCACCGACCCCGGGGTCGACGCCGTGGTCCTCGCCTCGCCCGGATGGGTGCACGAGGAGCAGCTGCTCGCGTGCCTGGCGCACGCCAAGCCGGTGCTGTGCGAGAAGCCGCTGACCATGGACGCCGAGTCGTCGCTGCGGCTGCTCGCCGCCGAGCGGGAGGCCTCGCGCCCGCTGGTCCAGGTCGGCTTCATGCGCCGGTTCGACCCCGAGTATGCCGAGCTCAAGCAGGTGCTCGACTCCGGCTCCCTGGGGCGCACGCTGCTGCTGCACAACGTGCACCGGAACAAGGCGGCGCCGAACCCGGACTTCCGCAGCGAGATGATCGTGCGCGACTCGCTGGTGCACGAGGTCGACGTGGCGCGGTGGGTGTTCGGCGAGGAGATCGTGGAGATCACCGTGCACAGCCCCTCGCCCAGCTCGCTGGCACCGGACGGCGTGCAGGACCCCCAGGTCACCGTCTTCCGCATGGCCGGCGGGGCGGTCGTCACCAACGAGGTGTTCGTCAACTCCCAGCTCGGCTACGAGGTCCGGTGCGAGGCCGTCGCCGAGCGCGGCACCGCCACGGCGGGGCTCGGCTCCGGTGTCGTGACCCGCACCCGCGGCCGGTGGGGCGGGTCGGTCCCGGACGACTACCGGGTTCGGTTCGCGCGGGCCTACGACCTCGAGGTGCAGGCGTGGGTCGACGCCTGCCGCCGGGGGGAGGTCACCGGACCGACCGCCTGGGACGGCTACGCCTCGACGGTCGTCTGCTCGGCCGGCATGGCGTCCCTGCGCGAGGGCCGTCCCGTGGCGGTCGAGCTCGCGGCACGCCCCTGACCGCGTCTCCGCTCCGGACCACGCCCCGGCCCTCTTCCCCGCAACGCTGATCTCTGCGACACTGACAGAACGTGGGACCGGTCCCACGACACGACGGAGGAGCGACATGGCCAACCGGGAACGGCTCAAGCTGTACAGCCTCTACGGCCCGGCGACCGACTGGGCGGAGCAGGCGGGTCTGGCGTCGGCGGACTGGTTCCGCAGCGACGTCCCGCGCAGGCGGATGAAGGAGCTCATGCGCCGCAGCGACCAGCCGGCGATCCGGGACACGCTGCTCTGGCTCGGGATCGGCCTGGCCGCCGCTGCCGCCGGTGTCGCGCTGTGGGGCACCTGGTGGGCGGTGCCGTGCTTCCTCGTCTACGGGATCCTCTACGGCTCCGCGTCCGACTCGCGCTGGCACGAGGCCGGTCACGGGACCGCCTTCAAGACCCGCTGGATGGCCGACGTCGTCTACCAGGTCGCGTCGTTCTGTATGATGCGCGAGCCGACGATCTGGAAGTGGCAGCACGCGCGGCACCACACCGACACCCTCATCGTGGGACGCGACCCCGAGATCGTCGCGATGCGCCCGGCCCGGCTGGCCCGCATCCTGCTCAACCTCGTCGGCCTGGTCGACGTGCCGATCGCGATCGCCCTCATGGTGCGGCACGCGGCGGGCCGGCTCACGCGGGAGGAGCTGACGTTCGTGCCCGGGACCGAGCGGGCCAAGGTCGTCCGCACCAGCCGGATCTGGGTCGCCGTCTATGCGGTGACCATCGCCGCCGCCGTGGTGTTCCAGACGTGGCTGCCGCTGGTGCTCGTCGGCGGCCCCCGGGTCTACGGCTGCTTCATGCACCTCGTGTACGGCCTGACCCAGCACGCGGGACTCGGCGAGAACGTCATCGACCACCGGCTGAACACCCGCACCGTGCTGATGAACCGGATCAACCGGTTCCTCTACTGGAACATGAACTACCACGTGGAGCACCACATGTTCCCGATGGTTCCCTACCACCGGCTCCCCGAGCTGCACGAGGAGATCAGGCACGACCTGGCCGAGCCGTACCCGTCCATCTGGGCGGCATACCGGGAGATCATCCCGGCCGTGCTGCGCCAGCTGAAGGACGAGACGTACTTCATCCGCCGGGAGCTGCCCGAGGGCGCGGCGCCCTACCACGGCCCGGTCGACGGAGTGCTGCCGCAGACCGCCGGCCTCGTCTGATCCACTCGTGCACCGCACCGCACCGCATCGATCCCGCTGTCGCAACATCCGCCAACCCCAACCAGACTGGAGGACGCTCGTGTCCAACTGGGTCCCTGCCTGTGCCGTCGGCGACATCGACGAGGAGGACGTCGTCCCGTTCGAGCACGCGGGCACGGAGTACGCCCTCTACCGGCTCGAGGGCGACGAGTTCTACGCCAGCCAGGCGCACTGCACCCATGAGCAGGAGGTGCTCTGCGACGGCCTCGTCATGGACGGCGTCATCGAGTGCCCCAAGCACAACGGCCGGTTCGACGTCCGCACCGGCAAGGCGCTCGGCGCGCCGGTCATCGTCGACCTGCGGACGTTCCCCGCCAAGGTCGTGGACGGCGAGGTCCACGTCGACCTGGACGGGTGAGGCATGGCGGGTGAGGCGCTGACGCACGCCGGCATGGTGGTCGTGGGCGGTGGCGAGTGCGGCACGCGCGCGGCCATGACCCTGCGCGAGCTGGGCTGGACCGGGGCGGTCACCGTGGTGGGCGACGACCCGCTGCACGCCTATGAGCGCCCGCCGCTGTCGAAGGCCGCGATGGTGGCCGAGGACGACGAGGGCGCGGCACCGGTCCACCCCTACACCCGCGAGGAGATCGCGGCGGCGGGCGTGGCCGTCCACACGGGGACGACGGTGCGCGAGCTCGACACCGGGGCCCGGCGCATCACCTGTGACGACGGCACCCGGCTGGGCTACGAGCGGCTGCTGCTCACCGTCGGCTCGGCGCCACGGTCGATCCCTGCGGTGGCCGACGCGGGGGCGCTGACCCTGCGCACGCATGCAGACGCCGAACGCCTCCGCGCCCGGCTGCGACCCGGGACGCACGTGGGCATCGTCGGAGCCGGCTTCATCGGCCTGGAGCTCGCCGCCGCCGCTCGTCACCACGGCTGTGCCGTCACGGTTCTCGAGGCCGCCCCTCGTGCCCTGGCCCGCGCCGTCCCTGCCGCGGTCGCCGACCGGGTCGTGGCGCTGCACCGCGACCACGGGGTGGACGTGCGGTTCGGGGCCGGGGTGACCGCCGCCCGGCGGGACGGAGCCGGTGCCGTCCTGGAGCTCGACGCCGGTGGGGAGGTCGCGGTGGACACCCTCGTGCTCGGCATCGGCGTCGAGCCACGGGTCGGCCTGGCGCGTGAGGCGGGACTGGCGCTGGACAACGGAATCCGGGTCGACGACCGGCTGCGCACGAGTGCACCCGACGTCTACGCGGCCGGCGACTGCTGCTCCTTCCCCCACCCGCTGTTCGGCGGGCGGCGCGTCCGCCTGGAGTCGTGGCGCAGTGCCCTCGACCAGGCCGTCACCGCTGCCCGCAACCTGCTCGGGGAGGACGTGGCGCACGAGGCGGTGCCGTGGTTCTGGTCCGACCAGTACGACCACGTCCTGCAGGTTGTCGGGCTCAGCCAGCTCGTCACCCGTGACGTCGTGCGGGAGCGTCCGGACGGAGTCAGCCTGCACTTCGGCCTCGACGAGGACGACCGGCTCGTCTGCGGCGCCGGGTTCGGGCAGGGCGGGTCCGTCGCGAAGGACGTCCGGCTGGCCCAGCGGCTGATCGAGCGCGGGATCTCGCCCGAGGCAGGACAGTTGGCCGACCCGTCCGTGTCGTTGCGCGACCTGGTGCGCTCGGTCAGTCCGGGGGTGGGGCGGTAGTCGACTGCCGGACGGCCAGGGACGGCTGGACGAAGCGCTCCCGGGCCGGCAGCTCGGGCTGTTCCATCCGCTCCAGCAGGTGGCGTGCCGTCAGCCGGCCGACCTCCGCCGCCGCGACGTCGACGCTGGTGAGGGCCAGGTGCCGCATCCGCGCCACCTGGCTGTTGTCGAACCCGACCAGCGAGAGCTCGTCCGGAGTGCTGATCCCGAGCTCGCGGGCAGCGGCGACGGCACCCGCGCAGACCGGGTCGTTGACGGAGAGCAAGGCCGTGGGGCGCGGACCGGGGCGGGCGAGCAGGCGGTGCGTGGCGGCATACCCGCCGTCCTCGGTGATCTCGCACTCCTCGACGGACGCCTCGTCACCCCAGCCCATCTCCGCCATCCACGACAGATAGGCGTCGCGCCGGATGGCGAAGGTGCGGCTGCCGGGCCCGGCCAGGTGGGCGATCCGCCGGTGCCCCAGCTCGGCCAGGTGCTCCAGGGCGAGGCGCACGCCGGCGGCGTCGTCCTGCACGACCACGTCGGTGCGGGCGAGCTCGAGATCGCGACTGCCGGCGACGACGGTCGGCAGCCAGCCCGCGGCCTCCTCGATCATCGGCGAGACCGGCATGGAACCGGCGAGGACCAGCCCGTCCACCCGCATCTCGAGGAATGCCCGCAGCACCGGCTCGTCCCGCGTCCGGTCGAGCCGCGCGTCGCCGACGAACGCGTGCAGGTCGCTGCGCTGCAGCTCGCCGTCCAGCCCGGCCAGGAAGTCGGCGAACCAGGGTTGTGCCAGGTCGGTCACGAGGACGCCCACCGCCTGCGTGCGCCGCCTGGTGAGGCTGCGTGCCGCACCGTGCGGTCGGTAGCCCAGCTCGCGGATCGCGTCCTCCACCGCCCGGCGCCGCTCGGGGCTGACGTGTGGGGAGCCCTGCAGGACGCGTGACACGAGCGACTTGCTGACGCCTGCGTGCTGGGCGACGGCGCGCAGCGTGACCGACCGCCGCGTGGGTCCGTCGCCCGGAGCCGGCTCCTGCGTCACGCCGCGATCGTAGTCGGGCGGGGCACGCACCTGAGCGCCCCGGAGCTGTCCGCCCGTGGCGAAACCGGGTGCCGACAAGCGGTGGCGCGCGGTTGACTGGTGCCCGTGGCGACGGTGACGAGGATCGACCAGGCCCGGCGTGGCACCCGGCGAGCGGGCACCGACGGCCCTGGCGAGCAGCGCCGGACACCCGCCCCCGAGCCGCTGTGGCGCGACGCGCTCGGCGTCCGGTTGCGGCGGATCCGGCAGCGCCGCGGACGAACCCTGGCGGCCACTGCGCGACGGGCGGGCATCAGCCCGCAGTACCTCTCCGAGGTCGAACGGGGCCGCAAGGACCCGTCCTCGGAGGTGGTGGCCGCAGTGGCCGGGGCCCTCGAGGTGACCGTGCTCGAGGTGACCACGATGACGGTGCAGGACCTGCGTCGGTCCCGGGTGGGTGCCGGGTCGGTGCGGCTGCAGGCCGGGTCGCTGGCGCTCGCCGCCTGAGCGACGGTTCACCCCGCCTGAGCGACGGTTCACCCACCCGAGCGACGGCTCACGCCGCCTGCGGCTTGCGATAGGCGATCACGGTGTCCGCCAGGCCGTAGGCCACGGCCGCGTCCGGGGTGAAGATCCGGTCCCGGTCGGTGTCCCGCCGCAGCGTGTCGACCGTCTGCCCGGTGTGCCGCGACAGGATCTGCTCGGCCTCCGCTCGCAGCCGGATCACCTCATCCGCCTGCAGGATCAGGTCCGGGATGGCGCCCTGCC
This sequence comes from Segeticoccus sp., assembly GCA_035690725.1. Taxonomy (GTDB): domain Bacteria; phylum Actinomycetota; class Actinomycetes; order Actinomycetales; family Dermatophilaceae; genus DASSKF01. Next base: position 389 of record DASSKF010000055.1, on the reverse strand, counting down.
CCCGAGCCGAGGGCTGGTGCAGCAGGACCCGCGCGTGCGGGAGGACGCTGCGCTGGCCCGGTTCGCCGGCGGCGAGGAGGAGCGCCGCAGTGGCGCAGGCCTGCCCGATGCAGATGGTGCTGACCGGCGCCTGCACGTACTGCATCGCGTCGTAGATCGCGAACGACGCGGACAGCGAGCCGCCCGGTGAGTTGATGTAGAGGCTGATCGGGCGGTCCGGACCGGTCGACTCCAGGTGCAGCACCTGTGCGACGATCGCGTTGGAGACGCCGTCGTCGATCTCGGTGCCGAGGTAGACGATCCGCTCGCTGAGCAGGTGGCTGTAGACGTCGGTGACCCGGTCCCCACGAGGGTGCTCGACGACGACGTTGGGGATCGTGTAGCTGCTC
>DASSKF010000054.1:0-3772 GCA_035690725.1 Segeticoccus sp. | reverse complement strand
GGCGTGCGGGTCTTCCCCGGTGGGGCCGGTGACGGGCAGGACGATGACCGCGCCCGCCGCCGTATCGCGGCCGCGGCCGGTGTCGCCCAGGAGTGCGGGGTGCGGGTGCTCGTGGAGACGCACGACAGCCACCCGCGCGGCGCCGACGTCGCCCGGGTCCTGGACGGCCCGTGGCCGGACGGCGCCGTCGGCGCCATCTGGGACGCCGCCCACCCGTGGGTCGCCGGCGAGGAGCCGGCGGACACCTGGCGGGTCCTCGCGCCCTGGCTCGCGTCGGTCCAGATCAAGGACGTCGCGGAGCGCCGGGTCGGCGCGACGCCGGCACTGGTCGGCCACGGCGTGCTCCCGTGGGGCGAGATCACCGACGTGCTGCGCGTCGGGGGGTACGCCGGGCCGATGAACCTGGAGTGGGAGAAGCCTTGGCACGACGGGCTTCCCGAGCTCGACGTGGCACTTGGTGCAGCCGCATCGTGGCTGCCCTCCGTGGCGAGCCCTCATCCCGACCGAGCTCGCCCCGACCGAGCTCACCCCGACCGGCCCCACCACAGACCGCCTCGTCACGACCCGCCTCATGAGGAGGCATGATGGATGCGGACGGGAGGGGTGCACCGTGAGCACGAAGCTGGAGCTGGCCTTCGCGATGCGGCCCGGGCTCTGCCACCAGCTCTTCTCTCCCGATGGGCTCCAGCTGCTGGCCGGGGTGGCGGACTTCGACGCCGACCAGGTCTGGCACGACTTCGCCTCACCTCGCGACCTCCGTGACCTGGCGACGGTGCAGGTCCTCGTCACCGGGTGGGGCTCCCCGCGCCTGACGCAGGACGTCGTCCAGGCGATGCCCCACCTCACGGCGGTCGTGCACGCCGGCGGCTCGGTCAAGGGACACCTGCCGCCGGAGTTCTGGACGCTCGGCATCCTGGTGAGCACGGCAGCGGACGCCAATGCGGTGCCCGTGGCCGAATACACCGTGGCGGCCATCCTCTTCGCGAACAAGCGGGTCCCCTTCGCAGCTGCCGACTACCGGTCGAACCCGCGCCCTATCGACTGGGTTGCCGAGGAGCCCGCCCCCAACAGCGTGGGCAGTGTCGGCGCGGGCAGTGTCGGCATGGGTAGTGTCGGCATGGGCAATGTCGGCAAGCGAGTCGGCGTGGTCGGCGCGTCCCGGATCGGCCGGCGCGTCCTGGAGCTGCTGCGGCCGTTCAGCCTCGAGACGGTGGTCCACGACCCGTACCTCACCGACGGTCGGACGCACGCCGACGCCCCGGCCCCGGTCGACGCGCCGGTACTCCCCCTCGACGAACTGCTGGCGACCAGCGACGTCGTGACGCTGCACGCGCCCGACCTGCCCGAGACACGCCACCTCGTCGACCGGAGGCGCCTGGCGCTCATGCGCGACGGTGCCACGCTCATCAATACCGCCCGCGGCGCGTTGGTCGACCACGACGCGCTCGTCGAGGAGCTCACTCGCGGCCGCCTGTCTGCAGTACTCGACGTCACCGAGCCCGACGTCCTCCCAGGGGACTCGCCGCTGCTGCACCTGCCGAACGTGCTCGTCACCCCGCACATCGCGGGGTCGCTCGGCAACGACCTCACCCGCCTCGGCGACGCGGCGGTCGCGGAAATTCGCAGACTGGCCGCCGGCGCTCCCCTGGCTCACGCCGTCGCACCCGACCAGCTGCACCGCAGCGCGTAGTCGACTCGTCGCGCGGCGAGTGTCCGGGAGTGCCCGGGGGTGTCCGGCGAACGCCCGCGGTGAGTTCCTTCCATGGTGCAGCGGATGACCTGTCCCCTCCGCCGACGAGACCCCAGCTGCCCGTCCCGGGCATGCCTCGTCGCCCCGCCGTCTCCGGCGGGGTCGGGGCGGGGCGGTCACACGTGCCATCGCACGCCGGTCGGGGTGACGGTGGCGGTGAGGTTGTCGCGGTGGACGATGACGTGGTGCCGCTCGCAGAGCAAGGCGGAGTTCTCCAAACACGTGGTTCCGCCGTTGATCCAGTGCTTCACGTGGTGGACGCGGCACCAGGTCGGAGGCCGGTCGCAGCCCGGGAAGGAGCAGCACCGGTCTCGCTGGACCACGGCCGTGCGCAGGCCCTTGGTGAACAGGCGTTCTTGCCGGCCCACGTCCAACGGTTCGGAGTCGCCGCCGAGGACGATGGGGATGAGTTCGGCGTCGCAGGCGAGCCGGCGGATGGTCCCGGCGTCGAGCAGGTCGCCCTCCCGGGTGCGGCCGGTCCCGCCGCAGTGGGCGCCACCACCCGAGCCGGGCGAGCCGCTTGCGTGGCTGGTGAACGCACTGCCGGCTGGAAACGGCCCACCGGTCGCGTCCTCGGGCCTCGCCCCGACGAGGTCGTCCAGGTTGATGGTGACCACGAGTTTGGTGGTGCCGGTCACCGAGGTGGTCTCGTCGCCGCCTTGGGCGCGGCGGAACACCTCGACCAGGGCCTCGGCCCGCCGCTGCGGGGCGTCCCGGGTGTCGCGGACCTCCTCGCCGGTGTCCGGGTCGGTCGTGGACTGCGGCGCGGACAGCGGCTCCAGCGCGGCGTCGACCACGGCGGCGTGCTCGGGACCCAGGTCCATCACGTACCGCTTCAACCCGCCCGGCAGCTGACTGATCCGGATCCCGGACATGCGGCGGGCCTTCTCGTGGTCGTTGGCCAGCTGGTCGCCACCGAACCGGCCGATCACCCAGGTCGCCAGCCGGTCCATGTCCTTGCGCCCGCCGGAGCGGGCGGTGTCCAGGAACCAGCCCAGCGCTTCGGCCTTGTCCGCCTCGGGCACGATCGGCGCGACCCGTTCGGCTTCTTTGAGGGCCTTGTCCGCGCACCCCAGCGACACGGTCACACCGAACACGGCCTCGGTCAGCGGGGCGTTGTCCGGCTTGCCGACCGCCTCGGCCAGCCGGGCCACCCGGCGCGCCTCACCCGGCTCGGGGTGCGGAGAGTGCGCCTGCACCCACTGTGCCGTGTTCGCCGACGTCGACTCGGCCACCACACCCCGGTCCTGCGCGTCATGCGCGACCGCGACCCGGGCGGCGTTCGCGCCGACGACCAGCTCGCCGAGCTCGTCCATCAGCCCGGTCAGGGCGTCGGTGCCGCCCTGGAACAGCACCTGCTCGATCCCGGACAGCGCGTCCACCGCGGCCGACAGCGCCTCCCGGCGCTGCGGCAGTCGCATCCGCGCCGCCTCGGGCACTCGAGCCGACTCGGCACCGGGCGGCCGGGACGCGCCGGCGCGAGGCTCCTGCTCGCCGGTGCCGCGCCGCTTTTCGAACATGCATTGATACTAGTGTTCGACACCGACACAGAGAACCGTTGTCCACCGCGAATCCTGTTGCGAACAGGTCACATTCGACTCCGACTTATCCACATGGGGGTCGGCCACCACATCCTTGTCCACAGCCGGCCCGCCACCGGTTGCGCCCAGGTGGACCCCGCCGGTACGGCCGGCGCGAGGAATGCTGAGCGGCCCGGCCGCGACGGCGACCGGCGTGAAGAATGCCGACGAAACGGGCCCGCTCCGAGCCCTCACCCCCACAGCAGCGCGTAGTCGCCGACGCCCTCCCCCGCGAGCCGTTCCAGCAGTTGGCGCGTGTCGGGGACGAACGGCCAGTCCGGATCACGCAGCGCCGAACCCAGCGCAGCCAACGTCATCCACTCCCCGGACAGCACCTCAGAGTCCGGGTGGCTGATCGGCCCGTCCCAAGTCACCTCGTACGCGTGCTCCCGGCACCGCGTCTCGTCGTCCTCGTAGAGGTTGGCCCCCAACGACCGCAGCG
>DASSKF010000053.1:0-15183 GCA_035690725.1 Segeticoccus sp. | reverse complement strand
CACCAGCAGCCACCCCAGACGCCGTTGTTCGCCTCCACGAGCGCAGCGAAGTCGGGCCACGTGTCAGTCGTGAGCGGCCGGGCGGTGTAGGCCGCCTCCCGGGTGTCCTCGGACATGGTCCCGATGCTCGCAGACCTCACCCGTTGCGGGAAAGGTCTCCGCCCTTGCTGACGAGCGAGATCGGCGGAGCTACCCGAGTCGCCGGCGGTGCAGCAGCACGCCCGTGCCGAGCAGCGTGGCCCCGGCCGCGGCGGTCACCGCCGCCTCGCGGCGCCGGTCCGCGACCGCGTCCTGGGGCGCCCGCACCCCGGCTGCGCGCAGGTCGGCGATCGTGGCGTGCTCGGGCAACGGCTCGTAGGAGAACCACCCGAAGTCGGAGTAGCGCGGCGAGATCGCGTTGCCGGACACCCCGTCGGCTCGCAGCGGCACCAGCAGGAGGACTCCCGCCGCGAGGACCGCGAGGGCGCCCAGACCGACGAGCGCACGACGCACCACGGACCGACGATATTCCACCTGCGAGGCAGTCTTGACCGGTATGACGACCAGCTCCCTGACCCTGCCCGCTTCCCTTGACGGGTCGATTCCGTGCCCAGTGGTGGTCCACTACGTGGAGCACGGCACCGGCCTGCCGCTCGTCGCGCTGCACGGTGCCGGGGTCGACCACCGCGAGTTCGAGGCAGCGCTCGAGGCCGTCGTTCCGGCCGAGGGCGTGCGACGCATCTACCCGGACCTGCCCGGAATGGGCCGCTCGACCGGCGATGGGCTGACGGGCAACGACGACGTGGTGACGGTGCTCGGCGCCTTCATCGACCAGCTCGCCGGGGGCCCCGTCCTGCTGGCGGGACACTCCTACGGCGCGTACCTGGCTCGCGGCGTGGCCGCCCGGTGGCCAGAGGCCGTGCTCGGGTTGGCGCTGGTCTGCCCGGTGGGGGAGCAGTCGGGGGACGTGCCTGACCACGCCGTGGTGCGGCAGGACGCCGATGCCCACGACGAGCTCGAGCCGGAGCAGCGGGAAGGGTTCGACGAGTACTTCGTCGTGCGCACAGCGGCGACCGCCCGCCGCTACCGCGACCACGTGGCCCCCGGCACGGCCCTGGTGGACGAGACGGCGTTGGCGCGCGTGTTCGGCCGGTGGACGGTCGACGTCGGCTCGGGCCCGTTCTCGGCGCCCACCCTGATCGTGGCGGGACGCCGCGACTCCACTGCGGGGTATGCCGACGCCGCCGGCCTGCTGGACCGCTACCCGAACGCCACCCTCGCCGTGGTCGACGGCGCCGGCCACGCCCTCGCGCACGAGCGGCCCGACCTGCTGGCCGCGCTGCTGCGGGACTGGCTCGACCGGGTGCGCGGACAGGACCGGCAGCCGGGCGACCCGCTGCCACCGAGCCCGTGATGCTGGGCGGGAGAGTCCCGAGGTTCGTGGGAGAGTCCCGAGGTTGGCGGGAGAGCCCCGAGGTCGGTGGGAAAGCCCCGAGGTCGGCGGGGAAGTCCCGAGATCGGGAGGGGCTGTGGAGGAGCGGCCGGAGGGTCGGCGCCGGGGCTTAGGGTGGGGCGATGGCTTCCGGCGGTGACGGCTCGTCGAACGGCAGGGGCGGGGGCGCCTCGCTCGACGCGCTGCTGCACGCCGCGGTTGCCGGGGTGGGTGGCACCGAGCGGCCCGGCCAGGTCCGGATGGCGCACGCGGTGCAGGAGGCGGTCGAGTCCGGCGAGCACCTGCTGGTCCAGGCGGGCACGGGCACCGGCAAGTCGCTGGCCTACCTGGTGCCGGCCATCGCGCACGCCTTCGACACCGGCAAGCCGGTCGTCGTCGCGACGGCAACCCTTGCCCTGCAGGCGCAGGTCGTCGACCGGGACCTGCCCCGGCTCGCCGAGGCGCTGGCGCCGGTGCTGGGTCGCCGCCCGACCTACGCCCTGGTGAAGGGCCGCTCCAACTACCTGTGCCAGCACAAGCTGGTCGGCGGCTTCCCCGACGAGGACGAGGACAGCCTGATGTCGGTCGGGCAGGTCGACAAGGGCGCAGGCCGGCTCGGTGCCGAGGTGGTGCGGCTGCGGGAGTGGGCCGAGGTCACCGAGTCCGGTGACCGCGACGAGCTGGTCCCCGGGGTGTCCCAACGCGCCTGGCGGCAGGTGTCGGTCACCGCCCACGAGTGCCTCGGCGGCAAGTGCCCGGTGCTCGACGAGTGCTTCGTCGAGCGCTCCCGGGACGCCGCGCGCGACGTCGACGTCGTCGTGACCAACCACAGCTTCATGGCGATCGACGCCTTCGAGGGGCGGCAGATGCTGCCCGAGCACGACCTGCTGGTCGTCGACGAGGGGCACGAGCTGGTCGACCGGGTGACCTCCACGATCACCGACGAGCTGACCGGGTCGATGGTGGCGACCGCGGCGAAGAAGGCCGGCCGGCTCGCGGAGACCGAGCGGCTCGCCGACGCCGGGACACTGGTGGAGCAGGCGCTGGAGGCGCTCGACGAGGGCCGGCTGAACGGCATACCGGATGTGCTGGCGACCGCGCTGGGGTCGGTGCTCGACGCCGCCCGCGCCGTGCAGAGCGAGCTGAAGCCGGAGAGCAAGGCCGACGAGAGCGGTGCCCGGCAGGTGGCCCGGGCGGCGGTCGACGACGTGTTCGACACGGCCGAGCGGGTGCTGGAGGAGCGCGAGCTCGACGTCGTCTGGGTCGGGAAGGACCCTCGTCGGGGGAGTGTGCTGCGGGTGGCGCCGATGAGCGTGGCGATGCTCGTGCGGGACAAGATCTTCGACGACCGGACCGTGGTCATGACCTCGGCCACGCTCGAGCTCGGCGGCACGTTCGACGCGGTCGCCGGCACGCTGGGGCTGCGCGGGGAGGACGCGCCGACGTGGCACGGCCTCGACGTGGGGAGCCCGTTCGACTACCCGCAGCAGGCCATCGCGTATGTCGCCCAGCACCTTCCTGCCCCCGGCCGGGACGGCACGTCCGACGCCGCGTTCGACGAGATCGAGGCGCTGGTGCGGGCGGCCGGCGGGCGCACGCTGGGGCTCTTCTCCTCGATGCGCGCCGCGGTGGCTGCGACCGAGCAGATGCGCGAGCGGTTCGCCGACGAGATCGCGGCCGGGACGATGGCGTTCCTGTGCCAGGGGGAGGACCAGACCTCCACGCTGGTGCGCGACTTCGCCTCGGAGGCGACGACCTGCCTGTTCGGGACCATGTCGCTGTGGCAGGGCGTCGACGTGCCCGGGTCGGCCTGCCAGCTGGTGGTCATCGACCGGATCCCGTTCCCCCGACCGGATGACCCGCTCAGCTCCGCGCGCTCGCAGGCGATCGCGAGGATGGGCGGCAACGGGTTCATGGCCGTGTCCGCGACGCACGCGGCGCTGCGGCTCGCGCAGGGCGCCGGCCGGCTCGTGCGCCGCGGAGACGACCGCGGCGTCGTCGCCTTCCTCGACTCGCGGATGATGACCGCGCGGTATGCCGGGTTCCTCCAGCGCTCGCTGCCGCCCTTCTGGCCCACGACGGACCGCACGCTGGTGCTCGGGGCGCTGCAGCGGCTCGACGAGACCGCGCCCGAGCCGCTGCCGGTGCGCGCGCCGGCCCTGCGCGGGGTGACCGGTGCCGTGGAGGGGACCGCGATGGCGTCCGGTGGGTCGGCCGGCGGGCCCGGTGCCGGTGCTGCTGCCGGTGGTGATGCTGGTGCTGCCGCTGGCGAGGCTGACGACCGGCCGGTGGCCGACCACCCGCCGGTGGCCCGGTCGCCGCGGACCGCCGTCACCGGCGGCCACGCCTGGAGCGAGGAGGAGGACGAGCAGCTGCGCGACGGCGTCGAGGTGGGCTGCACCCTCGAGGAGCTCGCCGACCACCTCGAGCTGGCACCGGACGTCATCACCGCCCGGATGACGCTGCTCGGGCTCGAGGTGAGCGACGCGCCCACCATGTCGTTCGACTGACGGTGCCCGGTGGCAGGCTGGGCGCCGTGAGCACCCCCACCACCGCACCCGGCCCCGACAGCGGCCCCGCGCCGAGCAGTTCCCGGCTGCCGTCGACGGTGCTCATCAGCGGCCCGGAGGACCTGCTGGCCGACCGGGCGCTCCAGCAGGTGCTCGACACGGCGCGGACCGCCGACCCCGGCGCCGAGGTGATCCGCCTGTCCGCGGAGACCTACGAGGGCGGCGAGCTGCCGATGCACGCCAGCCCGTCGCTGTTCGGCGGCTCGAAGGTGATCGTCGTCCAGGGCCTGCACGAGGCACCGGACGTGCTGCAGACCGACCTGCTCGGCTACCTCGGGGCGCCCGCCGACGACGTGACCCTCGTCGTGCGCCACGGTGGCGGCAACCGTGGCAAGAAGGTGCTCGACACCCTGAAGAAGGGCGGCGCCCGGGTGATCGACTGCCCGGCCGTCAAGAGCGACCGGGACAAGTCGCAGTTCGTCACCAACGAGTTCCGCAGCCGGCGCCGCAAGATCACCGGTGACGGGGTGCGGGCGCTGCTCGAGGCGGTAGGCAAGGACCTGCGCGAGCTCGCCCAGGCCTGCGTGCAGCTGGTCGAGGACACCGAGGGCGTGGTCGACGAGGGCGTCGTCGCCCGCTACCACGGAGGCCGGGTCGAGGCGACCGGCTTCAAGGTCGCCGACGCGGCGCTCACCGGCAACGCGGGGGAGGCGCTGCGGCTGCTGCGCCACGCCATCGCCGGCGGCGACAACCCGGTCCCGATCGTCGCGGTCCTCGCCCTGCAGCTGCGCCAGCTGGTCAAGGTCGGCGTCGCCGGCCGCGGCGGCTCCGGCCAGCTCGCCAAGGAGCTCGGTATGGCCCCGTGGCAGGTGGACCAGGCGCGGCGCAAGCTCAACGGGTGGACCGCCGACGCCCTCGGTCGCTCGATCCAGGCGGTCGCCGCCGCCGACTTCGACGTCAAGGGCGGGGGACGGGACCCGGTCTACGCGGTCGAGCGGGCCATCCTCTCCATCGCCCGCGAGCGCCGCGCCGGCAGCTGAGCCCGCACCGACCCAGGGGGTGCCCGCTCAGCCAAGGGCGCCACGCGAGCCGGTCCCGGTCGGTGGGCACACGGCATACCGGCTCGTGGTGCCCGCCTCGTGCTCGTGGTGACTGCCTCGTTTTGGCCGGGCAGGCGGCCCGCTGCTAGATTTGGCTACTGCGTGCGCGCTGAGGTCGTGCGCGCATGCAGCACCACTGGACACCACCAGCGCGGTTCAACCACGGGTGCCCCACGCCCGGTCCCGAACCGCGTCTGTCGCCCTCAACGACAGAGCCGCAGGCGGCGCGAGCCGCCGGGCACACCGACCTGACGAGAGAGATTTACGTGGCAAACATCAAGTCGCAGATCAAGCGGATCCGCACCAACCGTGAGCGCACGGAGCGCAACAAGTCCTACAAGGCCGAGCTGCGCACCGGCATCCGCAAGTTCCGCGCCGCCGCCGCGTCCGGCGACAAGGCCGCAGCCCAGGAGGCGCTCAAGCACGCCTCCACCAAGCTGGACAAGGCCGTCAGCAAGGGCGTGATCCACAAGAACCAGGCCGCGAACAAGAAGTCCGCGATGGCCAAGCGGGCCGCCCAGCTCTGAGCGGCGCCCTCCGGGCCGATGCACGACGGGCCGTCACCCTGCGGGGTGGCGGCCCGTCGCCGTCCCCGTAGCCCGTCCTCCCCGCGGATCTTTGTTGCGTGTCGGTCGCCAGGGCAGCGCAGACGTCCCAAAGAAACGCGGGGGAGAGGGGGCCCGGAGGCGGTGCGCTAACCTGAGCACATGCGCAGCACGCTGCTCCTTAGCCAGCCGCGTTGATCGCCCCGACGATCACGCGGCCGACCCCTCCTGTGTGAGGGGTCTTCTCATGTTCCGCCCCGGGCCGGGCACCGCGGACCGCACCACCCGAACCGACCACCTCGAACGCTCCGAAGGACACCCGACGATGACGGAGACCCCGCACCGGTACACCGCCGAGCTGGCGAACCAGATCGAGCTGAAGTGGCAGGACCTCTGGGAGGAGCACGGCACCTTCGAGGCGCCGAACCCGGCCGGGCCGTGGGCCGACCCGGCGGCGGTCGACGACCGGGAGAAGCTGTTCGTGATGGACATGTTCCCCTACCCCTCCGGGGCGGGGCTGCACGTCGGACACCCGCTGGGATACATCGCCACGGACGTCTTCGCCCGGTTCCAGCGGATGACCGACAAGAACGTCCTGCACTGCCTGGGCTACGACGCGTTCGGGCTGCCCGCGGAGCAGTACGCCGTGCAGACCGGCCAGCACCCGCGCACGACGACCGAGGACAACATGGTCGTGATGAAGCGCCAGCTGCGCCGGCTGGGGCTGGCCCACGACCAGCGCCGCACCATCGCCACCATCGACCCGGAGTTCTACCGCTGGACCCAGTGGATCTTCCTGCAGATCTACAACAGCTGGTATGACGACCGCACGGCCCGCGCTCGTCCCATCAGTGAGCTCGTGGCCGACCTGGAGAGCGGCGAGCGGGCGACCCCGAGCGGCCGGCCGTGGGCCGACCTGTCCGCGGACGAGCAGCGGGGCATCATCGACGGCGAGCGGCTGGCCTACACCTCCGAGGCTCCGGTGAACTGGTGCCCGGGGCTGGGCACGGTGCTGGCCAACGAGGAGGTCACCGCCGAGGGTCGCTCCGAGCGAGGCAACTACCCGGTCTTCCAGCGCAGCCTGAAGCAGTGGATGATGCGGATCACCCGCTACGCCGACCGGCTGATCGACGACCTGGACCGGGTGGACTGGCCGGAGCCGGTGAAGCTGATGCAGCGCAACTGGATCGGTCGCTCGCACGGCGCGAACGTCCGCTTCCCGGTGCCGACCAACGACGAGTCGTCCGACTACGTCGTCACGCACGGGCCGGGGCACCCGCAGGCCGAGATCGAGGTGTTCACCACCCGCCCGGACACCCTGTTCGGCGCCACGTTCATGGTGCTGGCGCCGGAGCACCCCCTGGTCGGGCGGATCACGCCGGGCCGGTGGCCCGAGGGCACGAGGCCGGCGTGGACGGGAGGCGCGGACGACCCGCAGGCCGCCGTGTCGGCATACCGCCTGCAGGCCTCCCGCAAGAGCGAGCTGGAGCGGCAGGCCGAGGGGCGCGACAAGACCGGCGTGTTCACCGGCGCGTTCGCCACCAATCCGGTGAACGGGCAACGCATCCCGGTGTTCATCGCCGACTACGTGCTGATGGGCTACGGCACCGGCGCGATCATGGCGGTGCCCGGCGGCGACCAGCGCGACCACGAGTTCGCCACGAAGTTCGAGCTGCCCATCGTGCGGACCGTGCAGGCGCCGGACGGCTACCCGGAGGACGAGGCGTACGCCGGCGAGGGCGTGGCCATCAACTCCAGCAACGACGAGGTCAGCCTGGACGGCCTCGAGGTCGACGCGGCCAAGGAGACGGTCACCGCCTGGCTGGAGAAGAAGGACCTGGGGCAGGGGACGGTCACCTACAAGCTGCGGGACTGGCTGTTCAGCCGGCAGCGCTACTGGGGCGAGCCGTTTCCCATCGTCTTCGACGAACAGGGCCACGCGCACGCGCTGCCCGAGTCGATGCTGCCGGTCGAGCTGCCGGACGTGCCCGACTACGCGCCGCGGGTGTTCGACCCGGACGACGCGGAGTCCACGCCGGAGCCGCCGCTGTCCCGCGCGACCGACTGGCTGACCGTCGAGCTGGACCTCGGCGACGGGATGAAGACGTACACCCGCGAGGTCAACACCATGCCCAACTGGGCGGGTTCGTGCTGGTACGAGCTGCGCTACCTGGATCCGGCCAACCACGAGCAGCTGGTCGACCCGGACAACGAGCGCTACTGGATGGGCCCGCGCAGCGAGCCGGTCATGGGGGCGCCCGCCGGCAGCAAGGACCCGGGCGGCGTCGACCTCTACGTCGGCGGCGTCGAGCACGCGGTGCTGCACCTGCTCTACTCCCGGTTCTGGCACAAGGTCCTGTTCGACCTGGGGCACGTGTCCAGCGAGGAGCCGTTCCGCAAGCTGTTCAACCAGGGCTACATCCAGGCGTTCGCGTTCCGGGACCACCGCGGGCAGGCAGTCCCCGCCGCGGAAGTCGAGGAGCACGAGGCCGATTCGGGCACGAGCTACACCTGGAACGGCCAGCCGGTCACCCGGGAGTACGGCAAGATGGGCAAGTCCCTGAAGAACGTCGTCACCCCGGACTACATGTTCTCCACGTTCGGGGCCGACACGTTCCGCGTCTACGAGATGTCGATGGGACCGCTGGACCTCTCCCGCCCGTGGGAGACCCGGGCCGTCGTCGGCGCCCAGCGGTTCCTGCAGCGGCTGTGGCGCAACGTGGTCGACGAGGACAGCGGCGAGGTCACCGTCGTCGACGAGCCCGCCGACGAGCAGACCCGTCGCACGCTGCACCGGGCCGTGGCGGGCGTCCGCGAGGACTTCGAGGGGCTGCGGTTCAACACGGCGGTCGCCAAGCTGATCGAGCTGAACAACGCGCTGGTCGGGCTGCCGCACGTGCCGCGGGAGGCGGTCGAGCCGCTGGTGCTGATGACCGCGCCGCTGGCGCCGCACCTCGCCGAGGAGCTGTGGGCCCGGCTGGGGCACACCGAGTCGCTGGCGCACCACGCCTTCCCGCAGGCCGACCCGGCGCTGCTGGTCGAGGACACCGTCACCTGCGTGCTGCAGGTCAAGGGCAAGGTCCGCGACCGGATCGAGGTGCCGGCCGACATCGGTGACGACGAGCTGCAGGAGCAGGCGCTGGCCAGCGCGAAGGTGCGGGCCAGCCTCGACGGCGCCCCGGTGCGCAAGGTGGTCGTCCGGGCGCCCAAGCTCGTCAACATTGTGCCCGCGTAGGCCAGTGGACATCGCGATCGTCACCGACTCCACGGCCTCCCTGCCGTCGGAGCTCGTGGCGCGGCACGGCATACGGGTCGTGCCGCTGCACGTGCAGGTCGACGGGGACGACCCGGGCGAGGGCGTCGACGGGTCGCCCACCCGGCTCGTCACGGCGATGCGGGCGGGCACCGGGGCGCACACGTCCCGGCCCGCACCCGGCGCGTTCCTGCGGGCCTACGAGGAGGCGGCCGCCGGTGGCGCGGACGCGGTGCTGTCGGTGCACATCTCCGGCGAGCTGTCCGCGACCGTCGAGGGCGCGCAGCTGGCCGCGCGGCAGTCCCCGGTCCCGGTGGAGGTCGTGGACTCCCGGGTGCTCGGCATGGCCCTCGGGTATGCCGTGCTCTCGGCCGTCGACGCCGCGTCCCGGGGCGCCTCGGTCACCGAGGCGGCGCAGGTCGCGCGCTCGCGGGCGGCCGCGGCCAGCACCGTCGTCTACGTCGACACCCTCGAGCACCTGCGACGCGGCGGCCGGATCGGTGCGGCGTCGGCCTGGCTCGGCTCGGCGCTCGCGATCAAGCCGCTCCTCGGCCTGGACGACGGGCGGATCGTGCCGCTGGAGAAGGTCCGGACCGCCTCCCGCGCGATCAGCCGGATGGAGCAGCGCTCGGTCACGGCGGCAGAGGCGGCGACCGGTCCCGGGTCGAGCGGGGAGGGCGTCGACATCGCCGTGCACCACCTCGACTCCGAGGACCGGGCGACCGACCTCCTCGAGCGGCTGCGCTCGTCGGTGCGCTCCGCGCGGGAGGTGCGGCTCGTGGAGCTGACGGCCGTCGTCGGTGCCCACGTCGGGCCGGGCACCATCGCCGTGGTGGTCTCGCCGCGCCCGGCTCCCTGGCACCCGGGCGGTCCCGAGGCGGACGCCCCTGTGGCACCGGGGCGCTGAGCGTGCCGGCGACCTCGGGGCAGTGGCTGCTGCTGGCGGTGCTCACCGTGGCGGCGTTCCTGGTGGGGGCGGTCAGCCCCGCGACGATGGTCGCCCGCGCCCGCAAGGGGGACCTGCGGCTCGGCTCGGGCAACCCCGGTGCCACCAACGCCGGCCGCCTCCTCGGCGTGCGCTACGGCGTCATCGTGGCCCTGCTCGACGTGCTCAAGGGGCTGGTCCCGACCCTGCTCACCCTGCTGCTGGTCGACCGGTTGACTGCGTATGCCGTGGGGCTGGCCGCCGTGCTCGGGCACATGTTCTCGCCGTTCCTGCGCTGGCGCGGCGGCAAGGGGGTGGCGACGGCCCTCGGCGCCGTCCTCGCGGTGCTGCCGTGGCACGCCCTCGGGATGCTGGTCGTGTTCGCCGTCGTGCTGGCCGTCCGCAGGTGGGTGGCGCTGGCATCGCTCAGCGCCGCGTTGGCGCTCGCAGTGCTCGCGTTCGTCGTGCCGGTGCCCGACCCCCAGCTGGCGGCACGGGTGTGGGTCGTGGCGCTCGCCGTGCTCGTCGCGGTGCGGCACCGCCGCAACCTCGTCCTGTGGGCGGCCGGGCGTCGCTGACGCGGGACTGCCGGGGGGTTTCGGCGGTCCGCCGGGCGCCGGTGCCCACCCCGCCCCGGGGCAGCGCCACCGCGACTGACTTAGCCTCGTAGACGTGCACACGACCCGTCCCCGGGTGCGACGCCCGACGCGCCCGTGGCGACGTGTGCTCCTGCGCCTGCTGGCCTGCCTGGTCGGCGGGGCGATCGCCGCGTTCCCGGTCGCCGTCATCTTCGGCCTCACCGAGACCGAGGTGAAGGACGACTTCGGGATCGTCCCGGCGACGCTGAGCCTCAAGCCCGGGTACTCCTCGCTCGACACCGGCCTGCTCGGGACGATCTACGACTCCGACTTCACCCAGTACGGCGTGGGCATGAACGTCAAGCTGGATGGCCTCCCCGCGAACCTGTCGAAGATCCACAGCGTCGACTCGCCCGAGCTGAAGCGGGTCCGCCGGGCCTACGCCGGTATGTTCCAGGACCCCGACGAGATCCGGGCCGGTTACAGCAACGCCATGGCGGACGCCGTCACGAGCACGGTGCTGCGCACCGAGCTCGAGGCAGGGCTGGTCCTGGCCCTCGTCGCGTTCGTGATCTCCAGCCTGCACGGTGCGGCCTCGACCCGGCGCACCCTGGCGGCCACCATCGGCGTGCTCTTCATCATCTCGAGCGGCTACTCGGTGCACCGCTACCTGGAGTGGAAGTCGGTGAACGAGCTGCCCGAACCGACCTACCCGGTCGAGGTCCTGGCCGACACGCCGCTGAAGAACGCCGTCGTCGACAGCCGGACGACGGCGGCCCTGATCGACGGGGTCGTGCCGCTCGCCCGCGCCCAGCTCGACCGGGAGGAGCAGGCCAACCAGGAGTTCCTCGCCAACGCCGACGAGACCATCGGCCAGGCAGTGTCAGCAGGCCAGATCGCCTCGCCCGGGGAGGGGGAGACCGCGGTGCTGCTGCTGTCGGACATGCACTCCAACGCCGACATGATCAAGGTGTACCGGCAACTGGTCGCCGAGGTGAACGACAGCTACGGGGAGGGGACGCTGCAGGTCGCGCTGTTCGACGGGGACCAGGCCTACGGTGGCGCGGCGGACAAGTCGGCGGTCGACAACATGGCGAAGATCGCCGCCCGCAGCTACGCCGTGGTCGGCAACCACGACAGCCACCTGACCATCCAGCAGATGCGGGACGCCGGCATGACCGTGCTGTCCGGCCCGGCCGTCGACATCGGCAACGGACTGAGTGCCGTCGGGGTCATCGACCCCAACCTCACCAAGCAGGGAGCGCTGTTCGTCGCGGACAACGTGCAGCGGCCGGGCACGGGCGACATGACCGAGAAGGAGGCCGGCGAGATCCTCAAGCAGCGGGTCGACAGCTCCGACCCCACGATCGCGATGGCCCACGAGCCGGAGGCGCTCGAGCCGCTCCTGCAGATCCCGGACATGACCAAGGACGGCATGACCAACTGGTTCGCCGGCGACCAGCGGCTCGCGGACCCGGACGCCGGGGACCACCCGGACGACGGGGTGCCCGACCTCGAGGCCAGCGCGGTGGCCTACGGCCACTGGCACCGCGAGTTCCACTACCGCGTCGTCGGCAACAGTGACGGCACCTGGAGCGTGGTGATGGAGCTCGGGACCGCCGGCGGTGTCAGCCCGGTGCAGTCGCTGAGCCACTTCTCCACCCCGCAGACCATCCCCGGCAAACGGGCCTCCGCGGCGATCATGGTCGTCAACAACGACAGCGGCCTGGTCACCGCCGTGCAGGAGCTCTCCACCGACCGCGACGGCGACTTCCAGGCCGGCGAGACGCACCACATCGGGTCGTTCGACGGCCAGCCCTACGATGTGCCCGAGCAGGCGAACACCCGGGCGCCGTCGTCGAGCGACTGACGGCGGCGAACCCTCAGATGAGCCCGCGGCGGGCGGCCTGCACCCCGGCCTGGAACCGGTTCCGGGCGCCCAGCAGCTCGAGCAGCGCCGAGGTCCGCCGGCGCAGCGTCCGCACGCTCACGTCCAGGTCGCGGGCGATCGCCTCGTCCTTCAGGCCGGTGGCGAGCAGGGCCACCAGGCCGGTGTCCACGGTCTCCTCGTGGGTGGCACTCGCCGGGTCACCGTCCCATGCGGGGAGCGGGCTCGCCTGCCGCCACAGCAGCTCGAACAGCTGCACCAGCGCCGCGACGACGCTGGGGGATCGCACGACGAGGGCGGCGTCGACCACGCCGTCGTTGGTCAACGGCATCAGGGCGTGCGAGCCGTCCGCGACGGCCAGCTTCATCGGGACCTCGTTGCTCACCCGCGCCTGCTCCCCGTCCGCGACGGCCGCCATGGCGCGGTCGAATGCGCCCGGCAGCTCGAACGACTCGGGGCAGTAGATCGCCCGCACCACCACGTTGCGGGACAGCACGTCGTTCTCGGACACGTTGGCCGGGCCGATCGCCTGCACGTAGGGCGGCCGGTCCAGCACGCAGATCTGCTCGCGGGCACCGTGGCTGAGCTGCACGAACCGGGCCTGCACGGCCTCCACCCCGAGGACGATGTCGACCAGCTCGTCCGGGCGGAACTGCAGCTCGCGAGGGAAGCTCTCCGCCAGCCGGGCGCCCGCAGCGCGTGCCTCGGCAAGCTCCTCCTGGCGGCGGACGACGAGCGCGTTCACGGCGGCGTCCGGCGGTGTGGCGACCAGGGACGCGGGCGAGGTGACGGTCCGCGCGACGAAGCCGAGCTCCTCCAGCCGTGCCACCGCCGAGCGGGTGGCGGCGGGGGAGCGGCCCACCTCGGCCGCGAGCACCGCCATGGTGCAGTGCGGGTTCTTCAGCAGGGCGAGGTAGGTCTCCTCGTCACCGGTGCTCACGCCGAGGGCCTCGAGCACGCCCGCTCCCCTCCGTCGTTCCGTTCCCGGCTGGTCTCACGTGCCGGTCGCCTGTCCCATCCCGGTCATGTCCGCGTTGTGCCACGAGAAGTGGACCACAGCCAGCTGCCGATCCGCTAGACATGGGACTGCGTTCCTTCCAGGGAAGGTCGCGTCTGCGCGTGGAGATCGGGTCTGCGGTGTCCCGATCCTCACGCGCAGGCGGGCTCCGGTGGGCGACCACTGATCTCCGGTCGCCACTCGGGAAGGGTCGCGGACGCCACCCGTGGTGGAGGTGCCACGGCAGCGTCCTCACCGGGCGCGGTAACGCAGGGGCAGGAACGAGGGTGATCCACATGGGTGGTCACCCTCGTTCCGTGTGTGCACACCGGTCGCGCTGACCCTCCCCGCGCCAGCCGGGGGCTTCCTAGCGTCCCGGTATGCCGCGTCGCCACCTCGACCTCCCGCCTCCCCACCGGCTCGCCGCGGTGCTCGGGCTGCCCACGCCACCGGCAGGTGCCCCTGGCGAGGCCTCCTCGCCCACGTCGGTCGCCTCACCGGCAGCGCCGCGGGAGGACGGCTGGGTGCCCACCCGCGAGTCGGTCGTCCCCACGCCCGAGCCGGACCGTATGCCGCGAGCTCGCCTCCCGCGGCTGCGTCGCCGGCCGGCCCGCCCGCCGGGGCGCCACCGGGCCGGTCGCCGGCCGGGCCCGGCGGAGCGGGATCGGACTGCCGCGGCGGACGACGAGGAGGGGGAGCCGGTGGACCGCCCACCTCGGCCGGGCGTGGTCACGGTGCCGGCGTCCCTCGTCGACGTCCGGGCGCACCCGCGGGTCGCCGCGGTGGTCGGCGTGGCGGCGGTCCTGCTGCTCGCCGCCGCGTTGTTCGGGGTCCGGGTGCTGCTCGCCCGGCAGCAGGCGGCGCCGCAGCCGGTCGCTGCCGTCACCGCCGCCACGGGCGAGCCGACGCCGGGTGGGTCGACGTCGGGTGTCTCGGCGTCGGGTGGGGCGGCTGGGGGGAGCGCCGGGGCGGATGCGGCCGCGGTGCCGGCACCGACGCCCACGCCCTCGGCGTCGGGGTCGGGGTCGGCATCGACCCCTGCGGCCGCGGCGGTGCTCCTCGTGCACGTCGTGGGCCAGGTGCGCCATCCGGGCGTCGTCCGGCTCCGGGAGGGCGACCGGGTGCAGGACGCGGTGGAGGCGGCCGGGGGTGCCACTCGGCACGCCGACCTGGGGGCGGTCAACCTCGCCCGGCCGGTCGCCGACGGGGAGCAGGTGCGCATCCCGAAGCCCGGTGAGCGGTCCGGTCCGCCGCCCGGTGCGGCGGGCGGGGCAGGTGGCGTGGCCGGAGCGGGCGCGGTCGGCACAGGGCCGGGCGCGGCGGGCACCACTGAGCCGCCGGTCGACCTCAACGCGGCCACGGCCGAGCAGCTGGAGACGCTGCCCGGCGTGGGACCGGTGCTCGCCCAGCGAATCCTCGAGTGGCGCACGGCCCACGGCCGGTTCTCCTCGGTGGAGGAGCTGCTCGAGGTCAGCGGCATCGGCGACAAGACGTTCGCCGACCTGCAGCCCCGGGTCACCGTGTGACGACGCCGGCGGTCGGTTCCGGGGACGCGCCGGCGCGGGCTCCGCGCCGGGTGGACGTGCGCCTGCTGGTGCCGGCCCTGGTGGCGTGGAGCGCGGTGGCGGTCGGGCTCGGGTGGCCCGCGGGCCGGCTCCTGCTGGTGGCCACCGGTGCCGCGCTCGCGGGTGTCGTGCTCCTGGCCCGCTGGGGACGGCTCGCCGGACTGAGCCTCACCCTGCTCGTGACCGCACTGACCCTCCTGGCCGCCTCCGCCCACACGGCGGCCCGGACGGCCGGGCCGGTCCCGCAGCTGGCGGCCGAGCGAGCGGTGCTGATCTTCGAGGCCACCGTGACCGCTGATCCCACGGTGGTCCGCCGTCCGGACGAGCAGTTCGTGGAGCAGTCGCACCGCCGCCGGGGGCCGCTGGTGCTCGTGCGGCTGCGGCTCGACGCGGTGAGGGCACGGGGCGAGC
>DASSKF010000052.1:0-43410 GCA_035690725.1 Segeticoccus sp. | reverse complement strand
GGGACGGCCGCTCATCAGTCGACGAGGCGCCCGAGTCGTCCGAGTCGTCCACCGGCTCGGGCCACGGCGGGCGGCCGTGCTGGGTGGCGCCGAAGAGGTGGTCGTAGCTCGGTGGCGGGCCGGTCAGCTCGGCCGCCGTCGCGCCGGCTCGAGGCGCGTCGTCCCGACGGTCGGGACCGGCAGCCGGCTCCGGGTCCGGCTCGCGGTCAGCGCCCGACTCAGAGACGAGCTCCGCAGCGGGCGCCGGCTCGGGCTGATTCCCCGATTCGCCGGACAACACCACCCGCTCGGCACTAACGTCCACGACGACGTCAGCCCACACCTGGCGCGGGGCCGCACGGACGAGGGCCGTGGTGCCGGGCCCCTGGACGTCAGCGCAGGCAGCGCCGCGGGCGACGACGCGGCGCTCCGTGGCATGCACGGCGACGAAATCGGGGAGGCGACGGACGCCCTGTTCGACCAGGGCGTCGAGGAGGGGGTCGAGACCGGACTCCGCACCAGGGTCCGGCCCGGCGCCCGCGGCCTGCCGGAGCCGGTCGAGGAGAGGGTCGTCCGGCGGACGTCGCACCGCCAGGTGCACGTCCGCGATGACCAGTTGCGCCCACCCGTCGGGGAAGTGGCCGCGCTCCACCCTCAGCTCGTTCACGTCCCCTGTGCTCTCCCAACCGCGCGCGGCGCCGTGTCGGACTCCACCTCGCGGGCCCCCGCCCGTTCGAACGCCACGACCATAGCAGTGACGTTGTCCCGTCCCCCGGCTCCGACCGCTGCGCGGACGAGGGCGTCCGTGGCCTCCTGCGGGTCGGGGTTGGCCCGCAGCAGGTGCTCGATCTCGTCGGCGTCGAGCTCGTTCGACAGGCCGTCGGAGCACAGCAGGAAGCGCTCGCCCGGCTCGGGCGGGAACACCCACACGTCCGGGACGACGGTTGGGTCCTGGCCCAGCGAGCGGGTGACCACGTTGCGCGCCGGGTGGACGCGGGCCTCCGCGGGGCTGATCCGGCCGGCCTCGAGCAGCTCGTGCACCTCGGAGTGGTCGATGGTGACCTGGCTGAGCCGGTCGTCGGCGTAGCGGTAGACGCGGGAGTCACCGACGTTGAACACCACCCAGTGGTCGGTGCCCGCGGCGCTGACCAGCGCGAGCCCGGTGGCGGTCGTGCCCATCCCGCGCTGCTCGGGTGCCTCGGCGGCGGCGAGGATCCGCTCGTTGGCGGCCCCCACCTGCCTGATCACGTCCTCCCGGGAGAGCTGCGGTATGCCGTCCAGCTCGGCCACCGTCGTGGCCGCGATCTTGCTGGCCACCTCCCCCGCGGCGTGTCCGCCCATGCCGTCCGCGACGACGAACACCCGCTCGCCGGCGAGCGCGTGGTCCTCGTTGTGCTCGCGCACGCGCCCGACGTGGGTGGTCAGGCCGGCACGGATCTGGTCCGGGGAGAGGGGTGTCACGGGCGGGCTCAGCGCTCGATGCGCAGGGACTTCATCACGTCCTTGACCACCGGGTAGTCGTCAGTGGCGTCGGCACCGCCGACCGACCCGGTCAGCTGGACCAGCTCGGCCACCTCGCCCCGGGGGACGAGCCCGAACAGGTGCGCCTGCACCACCGTCCCGGCCCGCTCGTCCACCCAGGACACGTCGCACCCGATGAACTGCACCCCCGACAGCTCGGCCTTGAACGGCTCGGAGACGGTGCCCTTCGGCTTCTGCGCGGCATACGCGCGCAGCTCGTCCAACGGCTCGGTGAGGGGGGTGGTCGCGGGGCGGGACGTCATCCGGACGATCACGTTCGGGGTGAAGCGGTCGGCGCGGTCCTCCGCGGCGGCCGCCAGGGCAGCGCCCGGCGCCGGCACGCCGTGCCAGCCCTCGGGCACGTCGAGGTGCACCGTCGAGGGGCCGGGGAACTCGCTGCTCGGGTAGGTCAGCGTCGTCATGTCATCTCCGTCCGATCAGGGTCTGCACAGGTGGGGTAGGCGATCGGGTCACCACGGCGTCAGGTCGTCCACGAGGTCACCGGCCGCGTCGGCGGCATCACCGAGCGCGCCGCCCACGTCGTCCACGGTGTCGCCGAGGTCATCGAGGACCTCACCGGGGTCGACGCTCACGTCGAACTTGATCCCGGCGCCGATGCCCAGCGTCGCGCCCAGGTCGACGTTGAACCCGACCTTGTCCATCGACAGGCTCGCGCCGGCGTCGAAGTGCGCGCCGATGCCGTAGCTCAGCTCGCCGCCGACGCCTGCCGTGACGCCACCGATCTTCTTGCTGACGTCGGCGGAGACCTTGCCCCCGGCGAAGGCGCTGCCGCCCACGCCGGCCTTGAGCCCGTGCGCGCCGATGGACAGCCCGCCGGCGGCCATCGCCGCGGCGCCGATGTCCGCCTGCGCGTTCGCCTCCAGCCCGTTGTTCCGGTAGTGCGCCTCCCCGTGGACCAGGGACGCCGACACGTCGGCACCCGCGGCTGCCTCCAGTCCGTTCCTGCCGATGCCGGCCTTGGCGTTCGCCCCGGCCTCCCCGTGCAGGAGGCCCACCTGGGCGCTGCCGTGCTCCCCCTCGGTCTTCGCGCCGACCACGTCCCCCTGCGCCTTCACCTCGGCCTTGGCGAGCTCGACGTTGCCGTCGACGTGGTCGCGCCACCGGCTGGTGCCGGTCTGCTGGTCCATCTCGGAGGTGTCGATGCTGCCGTCGCGGGTCCGGGTGACGCTCGTGTGGGACTCGTAGCGCCGGCCGCCGTCGTACTCCTCGTCCCGGACGTACATCGTGTCCCGGCCCTCGTGGAGCAGCGCCTCGTCCCGCTGGGTCGGCTCGCCCGTGATCGGGTTGCGGCTCGCGTCGATCCGGTGCGGCGGGGCCTCCTCGTCCCCGTCCCCGCTCCCGTCCGCGTCGGCACCGGGGTCGTCGGGCCGGGCCACGACGGCGGGCCCCTGCCGGTCGTCCCACGAGGACACCGGGCCGTGACCGAGCTGCCCGGGTCCGACCGGCCCGTCGCCGCTGGTCTCCCGCTGGCGGCGGGCGTTCTCGACGAGCGTGCGGCTCATCCGGCCGAGGACGTCCTCGACCGTCGCCAGCTGCTGCGACCCGCGGCCGAACCAGCTGCCGAACCGGTCGCTGTAGTCCTGGCCTCCCCAGGATCCCCCCAGCGCCTGGACCGCGGTGTCCGATCGGTGGCGCACCGCCTCGAGGTCGTCCGCGCTGCGTCTCAGCTGCCGGGCGACCCGCTCCAGGACGTCCGGGTCCGCGGCGTGTGACAGCTCCACGGCCCCGCACCTCCCCTCATCCGTTTCCGGGACGAGGGTAGTGACGTCGGGCCGCCCAGGACATGGGGAGCACTCCCCATCAGCCGATCAGGCCGAGCCTCGCCTTCGCCTGGAGCACGTGCCGCGCGGAGCCGTTGACCTTCTTCCGGAAGCTCGGGTCGGTGCGGGCACGCTGGAGGAGCGCGGCATACATGCTCGGCACGGTCCCGGGGTCCACGGTGAGGATGAGGTTGCCGCCGTGGCCCACGAACTTCACGGCCCGCTGGGCGGGCGTCCACCGCTGCACCTGCGCCGCGTCGCCGAGGTCGTCGCTGATGATGACGCCGGTGAAGCCGAGGTCGCCCCGCAGCATCGAGCGCATGATGGTGCTGGAGAACGCGGCCGGGTTCGGGGCGATCCGCTTGTAGTGGGCGGTCGACATCATCACCATCTCGGCGCCGCTGCGCACCCCCTCGGCGAACGGCTCGATCGAGGCCGAGTGCCGCCGGGTCACCGTGTCGGTCACCCCGGAGGTGGTGTCGGTGTTGCCGCGCACCCGGCCGAGACCGGGGAAGTGCTTGATCGTCACGCCCACCCCGGCGTCGCGCAGCCCGCCCGCGAACGCGTTGCTCCGCATCGTCACGTCGTGGGCGGTGTAGCCGAATTCCCTGTCGTAGTAACCGATCGGCGCGTTGTACGGCGCGAACGACCGCGAGACGGTGTCCATGACCGGGGCGAGGTCGAGGTTCACGCCCGCCCGCCGGAGCTGGGTCCCGTAGCGCGCGGCGTTCTTCCGGATGGTGCCGAGGGACCAGTGCGTGCCCTGGTGGAGCGCCGAGGGGATCCGGGTGAACCCGGGCCCCTGCAGCACCTGCACGTAACCGCCCTCCTGGTCGACCGCGACGATCAGCCTCGTCCCGCCGGTTGACGCCGCGCCGGTGTTGGACTGCAGCCGGCGCACCACCTTCCGGGTGTGCGTGCGTCCCTCGTGGCTGCGGCCGGTGAGCACGACGGAACCGAGGTGGTAGCGCCGGATGTAGTCGCCGGCGAGCGCAGTGCCCGACCCGGTCGCCGGGGTGCCCATCATGAGCAGCTCGCCCACCCGCTGCCGCAGCGTCATCGACGACAGCACCCGGGCGGCGGAACGCTGGGCCTGGATGAACGACGGGTGCAGGGTGCCGGCCCGGGCGCCGGTGACGGCCACCTGCGCGGCGAGCGAGGCCGAGCCGTCACCGCCGCCCACGGGCAGGGAGCCGGCCGGCGCCGCCCCGCCGAGGGACAGCGGCAGCACGACCAGCGCTGCCGTCACGACCCCCGTGGACGTGGAGACCACGCGCGCCTCCCTTCTCACCTGCGGTTCCGGTTCCCCGCTCCGGCCAGTATGACGAGTGGTCGCCGTGGGCGGTTGGCAATGGTCGGTGCCGGGGCACGAGGGGAACGGGCACGGCACACCGGCGTCGGAGTCCTCCGTTCGGCCCACTCTTCACGACAGCCCCTTGCACCACACGGAACACGTGCGGTTCACTTCATGCCCTCTAGCACCGACACCCGAACTCGCCACGTCAACGCGCCGAAAGAACCCGACGATGCTCCCCACGCTCAGCGCACTCCCACCCGCACTCCGGGTCACGATCGCCGCCTCGACCTCCCTGGCGACCGCCGTCGCCCTCGCTCCCACCGCCCAGGCGGCGCCGGCCGGCGCCCCGGCCGCCCCGGCCGCCCCGGTCGCTGCGCCGGCCGCGAGCACGAAGGCCCCGGTCCCCCCGAGGCCACGCGGCCTCCCCCGCGCGATCGAGCCGTACGCGGCCTACGTGCAGAACAACTCCTGCGACCTCGACCTCAAGCCGGGCACCCGCGCGCTGGCCGAGCTGCTCACGGACACCTACCCCAGCACCCACATCGGCTCCACGACCCGGACCTGCGGCACGGACACGATGGTGTCCTACTCCGAGCACTACGACGGCCGGTCCATCGACTGGGCGGTCAACGTGGAGAAGCCGGCCGAGCGCCGGCTCGGCATGGCCTTCGTGCGGTGGCTGGTCCGCAAGGACTCCCGCGGCGTCCCGGGCGGCAACGCCCGCCGGCTCGGCGTGATGTACATCATCTGGAACAACCAGCAGTGGTGGAGCTGGGCGCCCGAGCGCGGCTGGTTCGACTACCGCAACTGCACCGAGGGCAAGCATGGCGACAACTACTGCCACCGCAACCACGTGCACGTCACGCTGTCCTGGGCGGGCGCGATGGGGCGGACCTCCTGGTGGACCAAGGACGTCGCCGCGCGCGACTTCGGCCCCTGCCGTCCGGCCGACCTCAACTGGTCCCGCGGCTACGCCGGCTTCAACCCGACCCCGTGTCCCCGCTACGCCCGGGTCACCCCCGAGAGCGGCTCCTCCACGCTGCACAAGAAGCTCGTCCGGTTCAGCGGCATCACCGTGCGGCGCGGCATGGACGGCCCCGTCGTCAAGGCGGTGCAGGAGCTGGTCCGCGCCGACGTCGACGGCGACTTCGGCCGGGGCACCAAGTCCCGGGTGGCGCGGTGGCAGACGAGGCACGGCCTGGTGGGAGACGGAGTCGTGGGCTACAACACCTGGCGCGCCGCGCTGGAGGTGACGGCGCCGATCGACCTGTCGCCCTACTACCGCACCAAGCTGCGCCGCGGCGACCGCGAGCCCGCCGTCCGCGCCCTCAAGCGAACGCTCGGCGGCCTGCCCGACGACCGGGTCTTCGGGCGCGGCACGGAGCGTGCGGTGAACGACCTCAAGCGCGCGAACGGCTTCCGGGTCGACGGCATCGTCGGCTACCGGACCTGGCACGTGCTCAACCACGACTACGCGCCGTGGTACGACGACACGCTGCGTCGGGGCGACCGCGGTCGCAAGGTCAAGGTCCTGCAGAACGCGCTGGGCGGCCTGGTCGCCGACGGGATCTTCGGCCGCGCCACGGTGCGCGCCGTCAACACGGTGAAGCGGGCCAACGACCTCCGGGTGGACGGCATCGCCGGGCGGCGGACCTGGAAGGCCCTCAGCGAGCACTGACCCGGCCGGCGCGATGACGTAGCCTGCTCGAACGCAGGCGGAGCCGTCGCCCCGGTCCGGCGCTGGAGTGACGCGGGGCGCCGGGGAAGGCGAGGTCGGCACGTGGCGGGCATCGAGCAGCGCACCGAGGTGTGGTCGGGGCAGTACGAGCCGGACTACGCCGCTCGCGGGTTCACCGACAAGGAGCTGCGGGCGGAGCGGCACCGCACGTTCGTCGGCGGCCGGTGGGACGAGATGGGCCGGCGGCAGCTGGAGTTCCTGCGCCGGCACGGCCTGGAGCCGGACATGCGCTTCCTCGACGTGGGCTGCGGCGCGCTGCGCGCGGGCCGCTTCCTGGTGGACCACCTGCAGCCCGGCCACTACTACGGCATCGACGTGAACCACCAGGTGCTGCAGGTCGGCTACGACACCGAGCTCGACGACGGGCAGCGCTCCCGGCTCCCGGTGGGCAACCTGCGGGCCACCGACCGCTTCGACGCCGACTTCGGCGTCACCTTCGACCTGGCGATCGCCCAGTCCCTGTTCAGCCACCTGTCGCTCAACCAGATCCGGCTGTGCCTCGTCCGGACGGCCGCGGTGCTGCGCCCGGGCGGGAAGCTCTACGCCACGTTCTTCGAGCGCCCTTCCGACGCGCCGGTGGATGAGATCCTCCCCGGGGGCAAGCACGGCCGTTACACCGAGCGCAACCCGTACTCCTACTACCGCGATGACCTCGCCTGGGCCGCCGACCCCGCCCAGTGGTCGTTCCGGTACGTGGGCACGTGGGGCCACCCGGCCGGCCAGCGGATGGTGGAGTACACCCGACTCGACGAGCACGCGCGCGGCCACGCCCTCCGCACGCGGGCCCGCCGGGCCGCCGGCCGGGGTCGCCGGACGGCGCGCCGGCTGCTGCGCTGAGCCGACGCCGGCTCACCACATGCAGCCGGCCCTCCGCGTCAGCGCGACCCGTCAGCCGAGGGAGCGGCGGAAGGCCACACACTCCTCGTATGCCGGGAGCAGCCCCTGCTCCTGCGCGTCGCGCAGCGACGGGGCCGCCTTGTCCTTGTCCGAGAGGTTCGGCTCGATCCCCTGGGGCAGCTGCAGCCCGAGCGCCGGGTCCATGGGGTTCACGCCGCGCTCACGCTGCGGGTCGTAGGTGGCGGTGCACAGGTACAGGACGGTCGAGTCGTCCTCGAGGGCGCAGATGGCGTGCCCCAGGCCCTCGGAGAGGTAGACCGCGCGCCGGGCGTCGGTGTCGAGCAGCACCTCGTCCCACTGCCCGTAGGTCGGCGACCCGACCCGGATGTCGACGACGTAGTCGACGAAGGACCCGGACAGGGCGGTGACGTACTTGGCCTGGGAGGGCGGCACGTCGGCGTAGTGGACGCCGCGCACGGTGCCCCGGGAGGACACCGACACGTTGGTCTGGATGATGTCGGGGCGGTGCCCCACGACCTCCGCGAGCTTGTCGCCCCGGAAGGACTCGAGGAAGACCCCCCGGCCGTCGGGGAACTGCTTCGGGGTGATCTCCCAGGCCCCCTCGATCGCCAGTGGCCGGATGTCCATCAGCGTCCCCCCGCCTCGTCCAGGAGTCCGTGCAGGTAGGTCCCGTAGCCGCTCTTGACCAGCGCGTCGGCCAGTGCGGAGAACGCGTCGTCGGTGATCCAGCCGTTGCGCCAGCCGATCTCCTCGACACAGCCGATCTTCTGGCCCTGCCGTGCCTCGACGACGTGCACGAACTGGCTCGCGTCGAGCAGCCCCTGGAAGGTGCCGGTGTCGAACCAGGCGGTCCCCCGGGGAAGGGTGGTGACGGTGAGGTCGCCGCGGCGCAGGTAGGTCTCGTTGACGCTCGTGATCTCCAGCTCGCCGCGGTCACTCGGCTTGAGTCCCCGGGCGATCTCGACGACGTCATTGTCGTAGAAGTACAGCCCGGGGACGGCGAAGCTGGACTTCGGGTGCTCGGGCTTCTCCTCGATCGACAGGACGCGGCCGTCGTCGTCGAACTCGACGACGCCGTACGAACGCGGCTCGGAGACGTGCTGGGCGAAGATGTGCCCGCCGGCGACGTCGGTGTTCCGCCGCAGCGAGGTGCCGAGCCCGGGGCCGTAGAAGATGTTGTCCCCGAGCACGAGGGCCACCGTGTCGTCCCCGACGAAGTCCTCGCCGATGAGGAACGCCTGGGCGAGGCCGTCCGGGCTCTCCTGCACGGCGTAGTCGATCGAGATCCCCCACGCGGAACCGTCGCCCAGCAGGTGCCGGAACTGCTCCGAGTCGTGCGGGGTGGTGATGACGAGCACCTCCCGGATGCCGGCCATCATCAGCGTCGACAGCGGGTAGTAGACCATCGGCTTGTCGTAGACCGGCATCAGCTGCTTGCTGATGCCGCGGGTGATCGGGTGCAGCCGGGTGCCCGACCCCCCGGCGAGGATGATGCCCTTCATAGCCGTCGACCCTACCCACTGCCCGTCCGCGCTGCCCCCGACCATGCCGTCGGATAGCCTCCCGTCCCATGAAGGTCCTCGTCACCGGTGGCGCCGGATTCATCGGCAGCAACTTCGTCATCCGGGCACGCGAGGTGCGTCCCGACTGGCGGCTCACCGTGCTCGACTCGATGACGTACGCGGCGAACCTGAACTCCCTCGACCCGGTGGCCGACGACGTCGAGGTGGTCAAGGGGTCGGTGAGCGACCCGGCCCTCGTCGACGAGCTGGTCGCGGCGCACGACGTCGTCGTGCACTTCGCGGCCGACTCGCACAACGACAACTCCCTGGACGACCCCTGGCCGTTCATCGACACCAACATCGTCGGCACCTACCAGCTCCTGCAGGCCGTCCGGCGGCACGACAAGCGGCTCCACCACATCTCGACCGATGAGGTCTACGGCGACCTGGCCCTCGACGACCCGGCGCGCTTCACCGAGACCACGCCGGTGAACCCGTCGAGCCCCTACTCCGCGTCCAAGGCCAGTGCCGACCTGCTCGTCCGGGCCTGGATCCGGTCCTTCGAGCTCAGGGCCACGCTGTCGAACTGCTCGAACAACTACGGACCGCGGCAGCACGTCGAGAAGTTCATCCCCCGCCAGATCACCGGGATCCTCGAGGGGGTCAAGCCCAAGCTCTACGGGCAGGGCACCAACGTGCGCGACTGGATCCACGTCGACGACCACAACGACGCGGTCATCGCGATCCTCGAGCAGGGGCGGCTGGGCGAGACCTACCTCATCGGCGCCGACGGCGAGATGAACAACCGCGACATGATCGCGCTCATCCTCGAGCTCATGGACAAGCCCGCCGACTGGTTCGACCACGTGCCGGACCGGCCCGGGCACGACCTGCGCTACGCCATCGACTCCTCGAAGCTGCGCGCGGAGACCGACTGGCGCCCGGGCCACCCCGACGTGCGCTCCGGCGTCGCCGACACGATCGCGTGGTACGAGGACAACGAGGACTGGTGGCGTACCGCGAAGGTCGTCGCCGAGGCCCGCTACGAGCGGCTGGGCCGCTGATGGGCCGCTGGCTGGTCGCCGGCGCCGGCGGCATGCTCGGGAGGGACCTGTGCGCGGCCCTCGCCGACGCCGGGCACGACGTGACCGCGGCGGGTCACCAGGACCTCGACATCACCGACCCGGAGGCCTGCCTCGCGGCTGCCGACGGGCACGACGTCGTGGCCAACGCCGCGGCCTGGACCGCGGTGGATGACGCGGAAGCGCATGAGCCGGAGGCCTTCACGGTCAACGCGACCGGCGCAGCCAACCTCGCGCGGGCGACGGCCGCCGCCGGTGCCCGGCTGGTGCAGGTCTCCACCGACTACGTCTTCGACGGCACCGCCACCACGCCGTATGCCGAGCACGCACCGCTCGCTCCCCGCTCCGCCTACGGGCGCACGAAGGCTGCCGGTGAGTGGGCGGCCCGGGCGCTCTGCGCGGACACCTACCTCGTCCGCACCGCCTGGGTCTACGGCGAGCACGGCGGCAACTTCGTCAAGACGATGCTCCGACTGGCCGGGGAGCGGGAGACGCTCGACGTCGTGGACGACCAGCGCGGACAGCCCACGTGGACCGTGGACGTGGCCAACGCCGTGGTGCGGCTGGTCGAGGGGGACGCCGAACCGGGCACCTACCACGCCACGTCCTCGGGCTCCACCACCTGGTGCGGCTTCACCAAGGCGATCTTCGCCCACCTCGACCTCGACCCCGACCGGGTCCGGCCGACCACCACGGAGGCGTTCCCGCGCCCGGCTCCCCGGCCCGCCTACAGCGTCCTCGGCCACGAGGCCTGGCACGCCGCCGGACTCGACCCGATCCGCGACTGGCGCACCGCCCTGCAGCAGGCCCTCCCCCGGATCACCGACGCCGGCTGACGCCGCGGCACTCGTCCATGCTCTGGACCGTCAGCACGATCAAGGACTCCGCCGAGAACGTTCGCCGATTCGTCGACCGCAACCTGTCGTCCGGGGCGGACCACCTGCTCGTCTTCCTCGACGCCCCGGACGACGAGGTGCAGCAGGTCCTGGACGACCAGGACGCGGTCACCACCGTCGTGACCGACGACGACTACTGGAGGGGGGAGCGGCAACCGGTCCTCAACCGGCGGCAGCGGGTCAATGCCAACGTCGCCAACACCCTCCTGGCCGTCGTCGACCCCCAGGGGTGGCTGTTCCACCTGGACGGCGACGAGTGCCTGGAGCTGGACCGCCACCTGCTCGAAGGCCTCGGTCCGGGCACCGACGGCGTGCGGCTGCAGTCCGCCGAGGCGGTGAGCAGCGAGACCGATGACGCGCCCCGGGACGCGGATCGGCTCTTCAAGCGCCGCCTGGACCGCGACGAGCTGTTCCTGCTCGTCGCGCTCGGCGTCCTGGACGTCCCGGACAACGGGGCCTTCTTCCGCGGGCACCGCGCCGGCAAGGTCGGCATCCGGCCTGGGCTCGACCGGTACCTGCACATCCACCAGGCCACACGGCGGGACTCGGGCGAGGACCTGGAGCTGCACCCGATGGCGGATGCGGGAGTACTCCACTACGAGTCGGTCTCCCTCGCGGAGTTCGTCCGGAAGTGGTCCGCGCACTCGACGTCCGGACCGCGGACCTTCGTACGCAAGGACCGCAGGAAGGTGCACGGCGCGATCACCGCCATCCAGGGCAACACGCGGCTGAGCCCGGGCAGGCGGCGTGAGCTGCTGGAGCACGTCTACCACCGGTGGATCGAGGACGACGTCGCCACGCTCGCCGAGCTGGGCTACGCCCGGCCACCCCGCACCGACCTGCACCGGTACCGCCCGCGGCCGCTACCGGATGGTGTCGCGGAGGACCTGCCGCGGCTCCTGGCCACCCTGCTGGAGGCGGACAAGGTGGCGTTCCTGCCCTCGGAGCAGGAGCGGTACACCCGGCTCCTGGCCGACGCCTCGCTCAGCGTCGAGGGGAGATCCGGCTCACGACACGGCGAGCGAGCCGCTGACGGTGGCGACGGGCCCGGGTGAGCAGCAAGACGTCGAGGCGCTTGAGGACCTCGGCCTGCCGGTCCGCCCTCCGGCGCGCCTGCCGGAGGTCCTCGCTGACGTCGGACAGGCGCGAACGCAGCTCGGCGACCTCGGTCTTCAGGGTCGAGAGGTCATCGCGCTGCCGGTCCAGGCTGCCGACGGTCCGCGTGAGCCGCTTGTCGACCCGCTCCACCGTGACGGGCGGCTTCTCCGTGTGCGGGAGCTCGCGGGTGAACGCGTGGGCGGTGCGCGGCCTGTCACCGCGCTTCCCCTGCCGCAGCCAGCGGATCCGTGACATGACCTCCCGCTGGCCGGCCACCCCGGGAGCGAGCAGCGGGTGGACCAGGGGCGGCAGCTCAGCCTCCCGCAGCCTCCGGTCGAACTCGGGCGCCGCGGCACCGTCCTCGTAGATGTGCGGGAGGCCGTTCTTGCCCAGGAACGCCGTGAACCGCTCGAAGTTCTCCGCGCGCTGGGCGTGGAAGGCGCTGAAGTCCGCCTCCTCGTAGAGGTCCTCGGCACGCACGTCCTCGGTGACCTCGTCGATGCGCTTGTACGGGATCCGGTGGTAGTCGGCCAGTTCGAGCGTGCGCGAGTCATGGGCGAGCAGCACTGCCGGGGTCCCTGCGAGGATCGCCGCAACCGTCCCGTGGAGCCGGGTGCCGAACGCGAAGTCGCAGCCACGCAGGAAGTCGACCCAGGTCCGCGGGTCGAGGGGGAACCTGACCTGGTCGCGGAGGTGCAGGGGGCTGCTCGTGCTGACCAGCTCGGAGGTGGCTGTCGGATCCTGCGCGGCCTCTCCCCAGACGAGGGTGTTGAGGTCCCAGGAGTTCTGCGGGACGTAGACCAGGTGCGGGAACCGCTCGGCGTGCCGCCGGATGACCGGCGACATGACGTCGGTGTCGGGGGAGGCGCTGGTGGCGATGGCGCTGTCCGGGCCCAGGGCCTCCACCCGGCGGGTCACGGCCGGCTCGGGCCCGTCCATGTGGAGGGAGGGGCAGCCGATGACCTCGACGTGGGCGTCGCCGAAACCGAGTCCCGCGAGGTAGTCCGCGGTCAGCTCACCGCGGACGCCGACGCTGGCCGACCGGTCGAGCACGGCCGCCATGAACGCCTTGACCGCCTCGGCGGACGGGTCGTCGCCGGCTCCCTCGAGTGGGTGCTGGCTGCCGACGCCGACGACCGTGACCGGCATGTCCAGCCCCCGGACCACGCGGGTCAGGCGTTCGAGGTTGGGCTGGAAGCTCGGGCGGAAGGCATTGGCCAGCGGGACCACGAAGTGGTCGAACTCGTCGTTGATCCGGGCGATGTAGGCGTCGTCGACTCCCCGCCGGCCGGCCATGTAGCTGTTGGGGACGACGTCCGCGCCGGGGACGCTGAGCGCCCTCATCACCGACTGGCTGAAGAGCAGGTTCCCGATGTTGGTCGCGATGACGTCCTGCGCGAGGACGGCCTCGGCGGACACCGGGGTCCACGGCCTCTTGGCTCCCCGCACCAGGATCCGCTGTCCGCTTCCTCCGGGGCGCACTGTTCCGTCCGACATGGGCGCCCGGCCTACCGGGGCTCGCTCGTCGGCTGCGGCAGCAGGGCCAGGGCCCGGTGGGCGCCCTCGGGCGGCGGCAGCTGCACCGACAGGGTGCCCCTCGGCGCCCAGTCGGGGAAACGTCCACGGACCTCGGAGTCGTCGCCTCCCCGGCTGACCGGCACCCGGACCTCCACCTGGTCGGCTGCGTGGACGGCCATCCGGACACCGCGGAGTGCTGCGTCGTCGACGTGGACCCCGAGTCGACCACGCACCGTCGGCTCCACGGCCGGGTCGACGGTCACGGCGTCCTCCTCGCCGGAGGTCGCGGGGACCCAGTCCCGGTTGTGGCCGTCCAGGTCGACGCTGAGGTTCCCCTGGTCGGTCCAGTAGGGGACGACGACCCGTGCCTGCTCACCGAGGAGCGCCGCGACCGGGACGCCCTCGACCGCCGCGTCGCGCTGGGCACCGACCCTTCGGGTCAGGGGGGCACCCGCGCCCCAGTCCTGGACGCGGACGAACAGGTCCCAGAGCCCGGTGCGCAGGGACTTCCCCCTGGCTCCCGCCGGGTCGAGGCGAGCGGTGGCCTCCCAGGAGACCTCTCCTGCCGAGCCCACGGACGGGGTCAGCGCGACCGGGACCGTGTACTCCTCCTTGCCGTCGCGGTGCCGCCAGAGCAGCCGGGCCACGGGTGCGACGTCGCGGGTGCCCAGGTCGACCCCGTCGAGCGCGCGGACGGGCACGCGCAGGGCCGGCGAGCCGTCCACCGACGCCAGGGCCGGGCTCCCGTCCGGGCCCTCCACGACGAGTCGCAGCCGCAGGGCGAGGCGGTCGTCGTCCCACTCCAGCCCTGTGAGGGTGTAGTCCAGGCGGGCACCGGCCTCCCACTGCGCCAGCGCAACGAGGTCGTCATACCGGCCGTCCCGGAGCAGCGCCGAGCGGGCGCGGTACTGCGGCGTGAGCTCCTCCCAGACCGCCGGGCTGTCGAACCGCTCGAGCGCGAGCTTGCGGATCTCGGTGTACATCGCGCGCCGGTGCTTCTCCGGGTACTTCGCGAACGCCCGCCCGCCGGCCCGGTTGAGCATCTCGACCCGGTACCACCGGCGCATGACCAGGTCCCGGCGGGGACCGGGCTCGGTCAGCCGCTCGACGACGTCGATGCCTTCTCGCAGGTTCTGGTAGTAGCCCGTCGGCTCCAGCTTCTCGAACCCGGCGTTGCCGGCGTCCGGACGGGCGATGTGGTGGTAGCAGGTGTAGTCCGACAGGACCGACACCACGTCGGCGAGCAGGTACGCCTCCACGACGAAGACGTGGTCCTCGAGCCGTCGCCGCCCTTCGGGGAAGCGCAGGTGGTGCTCGTCGAGGAAGACGCGCCGGAACCCCTTGTGCGGGGTCATGCTCTCCATGAGCGGCGCGGTCTCGACCGTGCACTTCTCGTGGCTCTGCCGGAACAGGGTCGGTGGCACCCGCCGGCCGTGGCCGACGATCTTGCCGATGATGACGTCGGCGCCGTTCCGCGACGCCATGGCATACATGCGCTCGAGCGCCTCGGGGGCCAGCGAGTCGTCGTGGTCCACGAAGTAGACGTACTCACCCCGGGCCGCGTCGATGCCCACGTTGCGCGGCTTCCCCGGCCAGCCCGAGTTGGGGATGTGGATCGCGGTCACGTGGGCGTGCTCGGCGGCGGCGCGGTCGAGCCGACCCGGCGTGTCGTCGGTGGAGCCGTCGTCCACGAAGATGACTTCGTACTCGTCGGCGGGCAGCGACTGGTTCACCAGGGACTCGAGGCAGGGTTCGAGGAACTCCCCGGTGTTGTAGACCGGGACGACCACGCTCATCTTGACAGCCATCGACCAACCTTGCCTCGCTCGGGAGTGGCAATCGTAACCAGCCGCCCCGCGGCCACCCGCCGGTCGTGGGGCGCGGGAGGGCGGGTCCACGAGAGTCGTGGTGACACAATGCGCCCGTGCCTTCGCCTGATCTGCCCCAGCACGCGCCGGGCCCGCGGGAGCTGGACGACCTCGAGCTGCTCGTCTCCGGCGCCCTCGCCCCCCAGGACGGTTTCGCTGAGCCGGCGTCCGGCATCACGCTCCACCTCCCCGCGCCCCTCGCCCAGCAGGTGCGGGCGGCCGGCGCGGTGCAGCTCGTCGACCCCGAGGGCGCACCACTGGCCGTGGTCACCGTCGAGCGGATGTATGACGAGCACGCACCGCTCGTGGGCGTCGTCGGGTCGATCGGGTCGGTGCGGCGACGCGCCGGGCGGGTCTTCGACCGGCTGCACCGCTCCCCCGCCCAGGTGCGCGACGACGGCGCGCACCCGCTCGCCCTGGTCTGCGACACGCCGCCGGGCACGTCCGACCTCGAGCAGGTGCGAGCCCGTGCCGGTGGCCGGCACGTCGTCCTGCTGGCGCTCACCGGCCACCGGACCCCGCGCGGGGTCTCCCCGGTGGGCCTGGCCCGAGCCTGTCGTGCCGCCGCCGACCTGCTCCCCGACGCCGAGGTCGTCGTCGTGCCCTACGCGCGGAGGGAGGACCCCGCGCTGGACGGCGCCGTCCGCGAGCGGGTCGTCTCCGCCTACGCGGACGAGTCGGTCCCGGCGACGGGCACCGGCCCGCTCCCCGCGGAGGTGTCGGAGGCGGTGCGGCTGGACCGCCCGACCGGGGTCGACCAGGGGCTGGTCCTGTTCTTCACCGGGTTGTCCGGCAGCGGCAAGTCGACCATCGCCCGGGGGGTGCGCGACGCCCTGGTCGAGGACGGCCATCGCACGGTGACCCTGCTCGACGGTGACATCGTGCGGCGCAACCTGTCGGCGGGGCTGACCTTCTCCCGCGAGGACCGGGAGACCAACATCCGGCGTATCGGCTGGGTCGCGGCCGAGATCAGCCGCCACGGCGGGACCGCCGTCTGCAGCCCGATCGCCCCCTTCGCCGGCACCCGCCGAGCGGTCCGCGACATGGTCGAGGACGCGGGCGGCGCGTTCGTGCTGGTCCACGTCGCCACGCCGCTCGCCGAGTGCGAGCGCCGCGACCGCAAGGGCCTCTACGCCAGGGCCCGCCGGGGGGAGATCCCCGACTTCACCGGCATCTCCTCGCCCTACGAGGTGCCCGACGACGCGGACCTGCGGCTCGACACGACCGGTCGGTCGATCGAGGTCATGGTCGACGCAGTCCTCGAGACGCTCCGCGGGCGCGGCCTGCTCACGTCGGCGCCGGTCGCCGCGGAGGCGCGCGCATGACCGAGATCCTCACCACCGCATCACTGTCCCTGCTGGTCGTCAGCTTCCTCGTCGGCATCGTCGTCGGGCTGACCGGGATGGGCGGGGGTGCGCTGATGACGCCGGCGCTGATCCTCTTCGGCATCCCGCCGGCGGCGGCCGTGGCCAACGACCTGGTCTCCGCGTCCGTCACCAAGAGCGTCGGGGCGGCCGTGCACTGGAAGGGCGGCTCACCCAACCTCAAGCTGGCCGGGTGGCTGGTCGCCGGGTCGGTCCCGACCGCCTTCGCCGGCGCCTTCATCATCAAGGCGGTGACCGGCGAGGGCCAGGAGGGCCCGTTCATCAAGCTGGCCATCGGCGCGACGCTGCTCCTGACGGCGGCCACCTACACGCTGCGGATGTACCTGCAGATGGTGAAGAACCAGCAGGAGGACGGCCGCCAGCCGCTGGTCGGGGATCCGCCGATCAAGCCCCTGCCGACCCTGCTCGTCGGGGCCACGGGAGGCCTCCTCGTCGGGCTCACCTCGGTGGGTTCGGGGTCGCTCATCATGGTCGCGATGGTGCTGCTCTACCCGCGGCTGTCACCCCTGCGCCTCGTCGGCACCGACCTCGTCCAGGCCATCCCGCTCGTCATCTCGGCGGCCATCAGCCACGTCATCGTCTCGGGGGTGGACCTGCCGGTCCTCATCCCGCTCATCATCGGCGGGTCCGCCGGCACCTTCCTCGGTGCCCGGATCGCCAGCTGGGTCTCCTCGTCGGTGATCCGGCGGGGCATCGTGCTCGTGCTGACGCTGACCGGCCTCACCATGCTCAAGGTGCCACCGACGTGGGTCGGCGTCATCGGCGCCGCCTTCCTCGTGCTGGGGCCGGTCGGCTGGGGCGTCGTGCGCCGGTTCCACGGGCTGCCGCCGTTCGAGACCCTTCCCGTGCCGCACCCGGGCGGGACGGACCGGCATACTGGTTCGAGCGACAAGGCGAGCGCCACGACCACCGGACGAGAACCGCGCGACTGAGCGCTGTGTAGAGTTGCCGGAGCTTCCGGAAGCCCGAGGAGGGACGCCGTAACCCATGTCTGTGCACAGTGACTACCGCCTGAGCGAGCTCGACGAGCTCGAGTCGGAGTCGATCCACATCTTCCGCGAGGTCGCGGCCGAGTTCGACAAGCCGGTGCTGCTGTTCTCCGGCGGCAAGGACTCGATCTGCATGCTGCGCCTTGCCGAGAAGGCCTTCTACCCCGCGCGCATCCCCTTCCCGGTGATGCAGGTCGACACCGGCTTCGACTTCCCGGAGGTCGTCGAGACCCGGAACCGCTGGATCGAGCGCCTCGGCGTCCGGATGATCCTCGCCTCCGTGGACGAGGCGATCGCCAACGGCATCGTGGTCGACGACGGCAAGACCAGCCGCAACCGGCTGCAGATCGGGACGCTGCTCGACGCGATCGAGCGGGAGGGCTTCACCGCGGCGTTCGGCGGCGGCCGCCGCGACGAGGAGAAGGCCCGCGCCAAGGAGCGCGTCTACTCCCACCGCGACGAGTTCGGGCAGTGGGACCCCAAGAACCAGCGTCCCGAGCTGTGGAACCTCTACAACGGCAAGCTGCACGAGGGCGAGCACATGCGCGTCTTCCCGCTGTCGAACTGGACCGAGCTCGACGTGTGGACCTACATCGGCCACGAGGGCATCGAGGTGCCGTCGCTGTACTACGCGCACGAGCGCGAGATCGTGGAGCGGGACGGCATGCTGCTGTCCGTCTCCGACGCGGTGCAGCCCAAGAACGGCGAGGCCGCCCGCAAGGAGCAGGTGCGCTTCCGCACCGTGGGCGACATGACGCTCACCGGCTGCGTGAAGTCGAACGCCTCCACCGTCCAGGAGATCATCGAGGAGACGGCGGTCGCCACGATGACGGAGCGCGGAGCCACCCGTGGCGACGACCGCTTCTCCGAGGCCGCCATGGAAGACCGCAAGCGAGAGGGCTACTTCTAAACCATGGATCTGCTGCGTTTCGCCACCGCCGGCTCCGTCGACGACGGCAAGTCCACGCTGATCGGGCGCATGCTGCTCGACTCCAAGGCGATCTTCGAGGACCAGCTCGCGTCGGTCGAGAGCACCAGCAAGTCGCGGGGCTTCGACTACACCGACCTCGCCCTGCTGACCGACGGACTGCGCTCCGAGCGGGAGCAGGGCATCACCATCGACGTGGCCTACCGCTACTTCGCGACGCCGCGGCGGAAGTTCATCATCGCCGACACACCCGGGCACATCCAGTACACCCGCAACATGGTCACCGGCGCCTCCACCGCCGACCTCGGTCTCGTGCTGGTCGACGCCCGCAACGGCCTGACCGAGCAGTCCCGCCGGCACGCGGTGCTGCTGTCCCTGCTGCGCGTGCCGCACCTCGTGCTCGCCATCAACAAGATGGACCTCGTCGACTACTCCGAGGAGGTCTTCAACCGGATCTCCGCCGAGTTCCGGACCTTCGCCACGAAGCTGGCGATCCCGGACCTGACGGTCATCCCGCTGTCGGCCCTCCAGGGCGACAACGTCGTCAACCGCTCGGAGAACATGCCGTGGTACGAGGGCACCTCCCTCATGCACCACCTCGAGAACGTGCACGTCGCCTCCGACCGCGACCTCATCGACACCCGGCTGCCGGTGCAGTACGTCGTCCGTCCCAAGTCGGACAAGTTCCACGACTACCGAGGGTATGCCGGCCAGTTGGCCGGTGGCGTGCTCAAGCCGGGTGACGAGGTGCTCGCCCTGCCTAGCGGTCTCACGAGCACGGTCAAGAGCGTCGACGTCTTCGACCAGAGCGTCGACGAGGCCTACCCGCCCATGTCGGTGTCGGTCCAGCTCAACGACGACCTGGACATCTCGCGCGGCGACATGATCTGCCGTCCGAAGAACGCGCCGAAGCCGGCCCAGAACATCGACGCGATGATCTGCTGGATGACGACCGAGCCACTGAGGAACCGGCAGAAGCTGGCGTTCAAGCACACCACGCGGACCGGCCGGGCCGTGGTCAAGGACGTCCAGTACCGCCTGGACATCAACACCCTGCACCGCGACCTGGAGACCCAGGAGCTCGGCCTGAACGAGATCGGCCGCGTCCACCTGCGCACGACTGCGCCGCTGCTGTGCGACCCCTACAGCAAGAACCGGACCACCGGGTCGTTCATCCTCGTCGACGAGGCCACCGGCAACACGGTCGGCGCCGGCATGATCAACGACGCCAGCTGAGATGGCGTCACCCGAGCCGGATCTCGGGTGGCTGTTGCTGCCGGAGCGTGCACGGCTGCTGCACATCGGCCTGATGAAGACCGGCACGACCGCGCTCCAGAACGCTGCTGCCGCATCACGACCGGCTCTGCTGGAGCACGGCGTGCGGTACCCGGGACGCCGCTTCAACCACCGCTACCCGCTGATGGGGCTGTTGGACGTGCGGCGAGGGTGGACCGGTCCGACCGGCACCGGACCGACCCGCAGGAACTGGGATGCCCTCATGCGGGAGGTCGAGGCCGACGACGAGCGCCGGGTCCTCATCAGCCACGAGCACGCCTCGCTCGCCAACGACGAGAAGGCGCGCCTGCTGGTCGATGCCCTCGGCCCCCGCACCCACGTCGCCGTGACCGTGCGGGGGGTGCAGGCGGTCCTCGGGTCCGCGTGGCAGCAGTACGTCAAGGAGGGCATGACCGACGGGTTCCACGACTGGCTGCGTCTCGTGTTGTCCGACGATCCCGATCGGTCCGTCTCGCCCGCCTTCCGCAGTCGCATCCGCGCCGGCGCCGTCATCGACCGCTGGGCCTCCCTCGTGGGCCCCGAGCGGGTCACCGTGGTCGTGGTCGACCGAGCCCGGCCCGACCTGCTCGCCCACGCCTTCGAGGCGCTGCTCGGTCTCCCGCGGGACCTGCTGGCCCACGCCACCGTGAACGGCCAGCAGGCCAACCGCAGCCTGACCCTGCCCGAGGCGGAGGTGCTGCGGCAGTTCAACCTCACCTACGACCGCCGGGAGGTCCCGTGGGCCGACCACACGGCCCTGGTCCGTGAGGGCGCGCTGCAGACCCTGCTGGCCGCGCGGGTCCCGTCGCCGTCGGAGCCCCGGATGCCGGTGCCCGCGTGGGCGGCCGATGCGGCAGTCAGCCACTCCCGACGCACCGCCGCGACAATCCGGGAGACCGGCGTCCGGGTCGTCGGCGACCTGGACGCACTGACCGCCCCGGTGAGGACGAGCGAGGCACCGGCGACCGTTGACCAGGTTGCGGTCGATGTCGCGGCACGGCTGCTCGGGGGGATGTTCAGCGCGGCCCGCGAACGGGTCCACGAGGACCGCCCACAGCGGCCCGCGGCGACGGGGCCCCCCGCACCCACCCACGGGTCCGGGGAGCAGCCGCCGGCGGTCTCGACCCGGCAGGTCGCCACCGAGCTGCGCACGGCGGACCTGGCGAAGGCACTCGGGATCAGTGTCGCCCGCGGCCTGACCCGGCGGATCAGTCCGCGACGCCGCTGAGCTCCCGGAGCGCCAGCCCCACGTCGTCGACGACCACCGCATCCGCCCCCGCGCCCAGCAGCTCGCGCGCGTGCTCGACGTGGGGACACCACGGCATGACCTCCAGCCCCGCCTCGTGCGCGAGGGCGATCGCCTCGGTCGGGCCGGCGAACACCGGCGCCCGGTCGTCCCGGTTGGGACCGAACGAGGTCCAGTGCGGAGCGACCACGGCGGCGCCGAGGTGCTTCGCGGCGGGAATGGCCATGCGCAGGGGGAAGGTCACCCAGGTGAGGTAGGACCGGGGAACCTCCGGCGCGGCCTCGGCGAGCTGGAGCATGGCCGATGCGTCGAAGGCGGAGACCAGCACCGGACGCTCGCGTGACAGCTCGGCGGCGACCGGCGCGAGGATCGCGGCCGTGGTGCGCCCGGGCGGCCGGACGGCGTCCTCCAGGGAGGTCTTCACGTCCAGGTTCACGCCCACGTGGCCGGGCAGGTCCTCCAGGAGCTCGTCCAGCGTGACGGCTCCGACCTTCCGCGCGCCGGACAGGTCCACGTGGGCGATGAAGGATCCGTCCTCCCACGTCGGGAAGTGCCGGATCACGAGGTGGTCGTCCGCCGTGCGACGCACGTCGAACTCGACCCAGCGCAAACCGGACTCGACACCGGCGAGCAGCGACTCCCGGGTGTTCTCGGCCAGCCCGCCCTCCCGGGTCCGGCCGGAGCCTCGGTGTCCGACGACGGTGGGCCGCCCGCCGAA
The DNA here is from genome assembly GCA_035690725.1 of Segeticoccus sp. Lineage (GTDB taxonomy): Bacteria > Actinomycetota > Actinomycetes > Actinomycetales > Dermatophilaceae > DASSKF01. Next base: position 21,731 of record DASSKF010000052.1, on the reverse strand, counting down.
GACCGAGCCCATCAACCAGCCCTCCTCGCCACCGTGGCTGCCGCGGAATCCATCTGCGCGATGGTATCTTTCGGTCGATGGCTCAGCGAATCTGTGTGCACATCGGCGCACCCAAGTCGGGCACCACCTATTTGCAGACCATCCTGGCGGGAAACAAGAAGCGGCTGCGGGACGCGGGTGTCCTCCTGCCCAACCGCAAGTCGGGGGACTTCGAGAACGTCGCGAGCTGGGTGCGCGGCGCGGCGAGCCCCCGCGTGTGGGACCGCATGTCGCGCGACATCCGCGCCTTCGACGGCACCGTGCTGCTGACCTCGGAGTGGTTCTGCATGGCCGAACCGGACCACGTGGCCCGGTTCGTCGACGCGCTGGGGACGGACCAGGTGGACGTGGTCTACACGGCCAGGTCGTTCATGTCCTCCGTCCCGGCCGCCTGGCAGCAGCTGCTCAAGTCGGGACACGCCTCCAGCCTGGAGGAGTTCGTCGCCTCCATGGACCGGCACCCGGAGCAGGAGGGCCGCCGGCGCTGGGGGTGGAACACCCTCGACCCGGCCGTCGTGCTCCCCCACTGGCGTGACGCCGTGCCGCCGTCGCGCATCCACCTGGTCACCGTGCCGACGCCCGGTGCGGACCCCACCCTCCTGTGGAACCGCTTCGCGACGGCCTGCGGCTTCTCCCCCGAGGGCTGCCAGCTCGACCTCGCCGTGCCGAACCAGTCGATCAGCGCAGAGGTGGCCCGCCTGCTGCAGCTGATCGGCCCGCAGCTGCGCGAGGCCGTCCGGGCCGACCGGGACGGCTGGAGGGTGCAGAAGCGCTGGATTCGCCGCTACTTCAGCGAACAGGTGCTGTTGCCGCAGGGCGGCCACCCCATCGCGGTCGGGGACCACGAGCTGCACCTGCTGCGGCAGCGGGCCGAGCAGACCGTGGCGTTCCTCCGCGAGTCCGACTACCACGTCATCGGTGACCCCGAGGAGCTGCTCCAGCACCGGAGCAAGCCCGGTGCGCGTGCGGTCGCGGACGTGAGCAGTGCCGAGCTGCTCGAGCTGGCCAGTGCCGTCATGCCGCAGCTCCTGGGTCGGTTGCGCGAGGAGTCGGAGCGAGCGCACGCCGCCGAGGTGGCGCTGCGTGCGTCGCGCGCAGCAGCCGAGCGCTGACCCGCGTCCCGGGGACGAGCGGTGTCAGCGCCGTGAGCCGGGCACGCGCCGGCGGACCCCTCGCCGGAGGCTCAGTCCGAGCGCGCGCACGAGGTCGCGCGTGGGATAGGCGGCGGATGCACTTCGTGCTCGAGCGTCCTCGGGGAGGCCGGCGACCTGCTGCTTGATGGTCCGTCGTTCGGGCCCGGGGACGCGGGTGCGAGGTGCCTCAGCCTGCTCAGCCTGGCCGGCAGCTGTCTGCTCCGCCCTCACCGCACCACGCACCGCGCCGCTCAGCGCCTCCACGGCCAACGAGCGAGGGCAGGTCCCGCCGTCCGGCGGGAGGTCCTCGGCAACCTCCGGTCGGGACGACAGGGCGTCGAGGCTGCCCACGACCCGCACTCCGGTGCGGGCGATGCGGTCCGCGTGCTGCTGCCCCTCGCGGACGGCGAGCTCCGCTGCCCAGCGTGGCATCCGGACCCGCGGCTCCCCGTCCAGGGGCGTCCGCCGTTCGAGGACGTGGTTCATCGCGCCCCGGACGACGTCGAGGTACAGCGGCCACGACACTCCACGCGTCTCGCGCAGCGTGGCGTTCAGCTGCCGGAACACGTCTGCTTCGGGCAGTGACATCGACCGGTTCGTCGCCTTGCCACCGGTGACGGCCCCCGTCAACGTCCGCTCCGGGACGCCGAGCAGCTGCTCGAAGGTGTCCGTCAGGAGGTTCTTGTCGGTCCCGTCCAGGACGACCACGGTGACGTTCTCCGGGCCGGCGACCTCGGCCCACCGCTCCACGAGCTCTCCCTGGTCGAGAGTGCGACGCAGGGAGTCCGAGATCGGCTTGCCCGCCTCCCCGTAAACCCGTGCGAGCCACTCCTCGAACGTGTCGGAGGCTCCCCCCTTCAACCGTTCGATCCACCGGGAGGGCAGCACCGCGGACGGCGGACGCAAGGTGATGGCCACGTGCACCCGGTCGGGACCGAGTTGTCGGATGAACTTGCGTGCCAGCGACGTTGGGGCCGTCGCCGCCGACTCGTGGCTGAGCAGGATGCGCTTGGACGCCTCGGACTCGATGTCCGCAAGCAGTGACGTCCACTCCGCCATCGGGGGAACCCCGGTGGCCTGGGCCCGGGTCGCTCCCCGCGGCGTCGAGCGACCGCTGGAGAGTCCGATCAGGGGGTCGGCACGCCCCATCAGCGCACAGAACTCCCGCCGATGGTTCTTGCGGTGGCCGGGATAGTGGACCCCTGCCGCGTACAGCTCCTTCCGACTGCTCCTGGCAGCCGACTGGAGGGTGCTGGTGCCGGTCTTCGGCGGGCCGATGTGGAGCAGCCGCGTGCCGGGGGGGAGCAACAGCGACTGGCGGCCTTCGGATTCGGACACGGCGCCAGTGTAGGAGCCCGCTCGTGGCTGCCATGGAAACGCTCCGCGCGCTGATATCTTGCGGACGATGAACGCCGGATCAGACCCCGAGTCGCTGCAGCTGCCGGAACGAGCACGCCTGCTGCACATCGGTCTCGCCAAGACGGGCACGACCTCCCTGCAGAATGCCGCCTCCGCGAAGCGTGCCAGCCTCCTGGAGCACGGCGTGCGCTACCCCGGCCGCAGCGTCAACCACCGGTACCAGGCCATGGGCCTCATGCGCCGCTCGGTGCGCTGGTCCGGACCGGGATCCCCCCGGCCGTCCCTGAAGAAGTGGCAGCGGCTGATGCGCGAGGTGGAGGCCGACACGACCAACCGCATCCTGGTCAGCCACGAGCTGATCTCCCTGTCCGACGATGCCCAGGCGGCGAAGTTCATCGAGAGCCTCGGCCCCCGGACGCACGTCGTGGTGACGGTGCGCTCGATCGCGCAGACGCTGCCCTCGTACTGGCAGCAGTACCTCAAGTCGGGACTGGTCCACCCCTTCGACGACTGGCTCAAGCTGGTGCTGTCCGAGACCCCTGACCCGAGCGTCACCCCGGCCTTCCAGTTCCGGCTCCGGCAGGGCGAGATCGTCCGTCGGTGGGCCGGCCTGGTCGGCGCGGACTCGGTCACGGTCGTCGTCGTCGACAAGAACAGGCGGGACCTGTTGCCGCAGTCGTTCGAAGCGCTGCTGGGCCTGCCGGACGGCATCCTCGCGGACGCCCCGACGGGTGGCTTCAACTCGAACCGGAGCATGTCACTACCGGAGGCCGAGGCGCTCCGGGAGTTCAACGCCCGGCAGCCGGTCGCGTCGACCGACTGGGCGATCCACGGGGATCTCATCAAGCGCGGAGCCATCAAGAGCCTCCTCAACGACCGGACGCCCGGGGAGGGAGAGCGCCGGGTGGTCCCGCCCACGTGGGCCCTCGAGCGCGCCGGGGAGCTGTCCCAGCTGGCGGTGACGGAGATCCAGGCGTCGGGTGTCCGGGTCGTGGGGGACCTCGACGCGCTGACCGACCCCGGGACCCCGGGAGGCGACTCCCTCGTGGCGGACCAGGTGCCCGTGGAGGTCGCGGCCGACCTGCTGGCCGGCGCCTTCGCCGCAGCGGTCAAGCGGGACGCCCGAGCGCGCAGCCCGAAGACCGCCTCGCGGACCGCGCGGGCCGCGTCGGCGCCGGCGGCTCCCGAAGGCACGACTCCGGCCCCACAAGCGGCACCGAGACCAGCACCGGAGCCGGTCCGGCAGCGCGCCGCGCGGCCGACCGGGGCGGCCGCTCGCGCAGCTGCCGAGTACCGGTCCACCGACATGCTCAAGGCGTTGGGCATCAAGGCCCGGAGCAGGCTGCGTCGCCGCTGAGTCGCTCAGGTGGCGAAGCCGCGACGTCGTCGGCTGCGGCGCCGGGACCGGGCGAGTGGCCCAGCTCCTCGACGGCGTCAGCGAAGCGACGAGGGTTGTCGGACAGGTCGACAGAGGGCACGTTCAGCTGCCGTGCACGGGCGACGGCGTCCCGAAGCCGGTCCACGCTCAGCCGCTTGGCTGGGAGGACCACCCCGGCGCCGGCCTGCTGGGCGCGGCGGGCCACCTCGGGTTGGTCGCGTTCGAAGGGGACGGCGACCACGGGGACCCCGGCGGCCAGTGACTTCGAGACCACGCCCATCCCGGAGGGGCACACGACTGCCGAGACGTGCGGCAGCACGGCAGCATGCGGCAGGAACCTCTCGACGCGCACGTTCGGCGCCCCGTCCAGCCGTGCCCCGTCGTACGCGTCGGCCAGGGTGACCAGCACCCGCACCGGCTCATCCCGCAGTGCCTGCACCGCGGTGGCCGCCAGCCGTTCGTCGGCGAGGTAGTCGGTTGAGCAGGTCACCAGCACCCAGGGATCGCCGGGCGCGAGCAGCCATTCGGGCGTCTCGGCCGGGGGGTCCCATGGTTGGACCCCCACCATCCGCACCGACGCCGGCAGGCTGGTGCGCGCGTACTCCAGCGGCGGGTCGGTGAGCACCAGCAGCAGGTCCCCGGCGAGCATCGGCCCGTAGGGCGTGCGGTGGGCCGCCAGCCCGTGCTCGGCTCGCAGCGCGTTCACGCCCGGAAGGATCGCCCGCGCGAAACCCCGCTCGACCAGCTTCCAGAGCACCGCGTCACGGATGCGACCGACGACGTCGTGCCGGGGCGCCATACCCAGGCTGTACGGCGGGATGCCCGGACCCGGGTAGGGCAGCAGCGAGGGCATCGTGACCGCCCACGGGAGCCCGGTGAGCTCGGCTGCGACGTTCGCGCCGTGGGTGTTCACGTCGATCAGCAGCGCGTCGGGACGATGCTGCGACACCGCCGTGCGGAGGTCGTCCAGCTCCAGTCTCGCCCGGGCGATCTGCGCCTCGATCGTGTCGGGCCGGCCCTGCGCCGTGGCCTCCCGCTTGCGCGCCACGAGCTCCGGGCCGATCGGCTGTGCATCGAGGCCGACGGCCCTCAGCGTGTCGACGAGGTCCGGGTGGGTCACCACCACGACCTGGTGGCCGCGTGCGCGCAGCTCGGTGAGGCCGAGGACGAGCGGGAAGAGGTGTCCCGCGGCCATGGGTGTGTAGGCCAGGTAGCGCGTCATGGCTTCTCCGATGCTGTGGCGGTCAGGCACCCCGAGACGAGGTCCGTGAGCGCGGCGTGGGTGTCGGCCAGGGACAGTCCCTCATCACGCCGCAGGGTCTGGAACACCTCGACGCCGGTGACAGCGACGAGGCGAGCGGTCAGGCGCCTGCGAGCCCCGCCGTCCACGGCGGCCAGGGCGTCCGCGCAGGCCGCGACGACCCACTCGCGGTGCGCCACGCGACCGCGCTCGGCGTTGGCGGCGATGACCGGCGAGACGTCGCTCTGGTGAAGTGTGCGCTCGATGAGCAGCCCCCACCGTTCGTGGTGGGCACAGAACCGGTTCGCGAGGTCGGCAGCGCCGGTGACCGTGGCGGGATCGCCCAGCGTGGCCGCGACCTGAGGACCGATCCACTCGTCGACCATGGCCGCCAGGCCGTCCTTGGTCCCGACCCGGCGAATCACCGATTGCAGGCCCACGCCCGCCCGCTCGGCCACCGCGTTCAAGGTGACGTGGTCGAACGGTCGCTGGAGAAACAGCTCGAGCGCGGCGTCGATGATCCGCTGAGTGTTGTCCGCCGCCGCGCGCGCCCGCGCCTCCTGCCGGTAGGCCCTCGATTTCACGGTAATGACATTACCGCGAAATCGTCAGGTGAGCAACGGGTCCACGGCTGGACTTCGCGCCATGTTCCGTCGGTCGTGGTTCCGGCAGAATGGCGGACGTGCTGCTGACGCTGACCTCGACCGCCGAGGATGCGACCGACGTGGGGTTCTTGTTGCACAAGCACCCCGATCGGGTGCAGCGCTTCGACCTCTCGGTGGGCACGGCACAGGTCTTCTACCCGGAGGCGTCGCCGACCCGATGCACCGTGTGCCTGCTGCTGGAGGTCGATCCGGTGGGTCTGGTTCGTGGCCGGCGCTTCGGCGGTGAGGTCCTGGCCCAGTACGTCAACGACCGACCGTATGCCGCGTCCTCGCTCCTGGCGGTGGCGCTCGGGAGGGTCTTCGGGTCGGCCCTGCGCGGGCGCTGCGACGACCGACCGGAGCTGGTCTCCCGTCGGCTTCCGCTCGAGGTACACGTTCCCGCGCTCCGTTGCGATGGTGGGCCGGGGCTGGTGGAGCGCCTCTTCGGTCCGCTCGGCTGGACCGTCACCACGGCCGTGGAGGTGCTGGACCCGACGGTTCCCGACTGGGGCGACTCCGACTACGTCGACGTGCGGCTGTCCGGTTCGCTGACGGTGCAGGACGCGCTGACCCACCTCTACGTGCTGTTGCCGGTGTTGGACGGGTCGAAGCACTACTGGGTGAACCAGCAGGAGGTCGACAAGCTGCTGCGGGCGGCGGGCCCGTGGCTGCCGGCCCACCCCGAGCGGGAGCTCATCACGCATCGCTACCTTGCCCGCCAGCGCGACTACGTGTCGGAGGCCAACGACCGGCTTCGGGCTCTCGAAGCAGCACCCGCGGACGATCCGGAGGACTCGGCCGCCGACGCGGAGTCGGTGGCCGAGCCGCTGCGGCGACAGCGAACGAGCGCGGTGGTGGCCGAACTCAAGCGGCTGGGGGTCCGGCGCGTGGTGGACCTCGGCTGCGGGGAGGGCGCGCTGCTGCGCGAGCTGCTCGCCGACTCCGCCTTCACCGAGGTCGTCGGGGCGGACGTGTCGGCCCCCGCCCTGCAGCGGGCTGCTCGCCGGCTGGGCCTGGACCGGATGCCGGACAGCCAGCGTGCCCGGCTGACCTTGTTGCAGTCCTCCGGCACCTATCGCGATGCCCGCCTCGAGGGCTACGACGCGGTGGTGCTGATGGAGGTGGTCGAGCACCTCGACCCCGATCGGCTGCCCAGCCTGCAGCGCACGGTGTTCGGACGAGCCCGCCCCGGCGCGGTGCTGGTCACCACCCCGAATGCCGAGTTCAACGTGAAGTACGAGCAGCTGGCGGCCGGCGGCCGTCGTCATCCCGACCACCGGTTCGAGTGGTCCCGGGCCGAGTTCCGGGCATGGGCCGCACAGGTCGCCACCGACGACGGGTATGCCGTGCGCTTCCGTCCCGTGGGGGAAGAGGACTCCCAGCTGGGACCGCCGACGCAGATGGCCGTCTTCACCACGAACGGCCCCGGCACGGGGGACGATTCGTGACCGGCCCGGTGGAGGCAGGGCCCGCGGACGCCTCGGCCGGCCTCTTGGAGATCCCGCAGCTCTGCCTGGTGGCGCTGGTGGGCGTCTCCGGCTCGGGGAAGTCCACCTTCGCCGCCCGCCACTTCGGCCGCTTCGAGGTGATCTCCAGCGACCTGTGCCGGGGCCTGGTCTCCGACGACGAGAACGACCAGGACGCCACCAAGGACGCCTTCGACGTGCTGGAGTACATCGTCGGCAGGCGGCTGGCACGGGGTCGGCTGACCGTGGTCGACGCGACCAACGTGCAGCGTGAGGCGCGGCGCCAGCTGGTCGCGCTGGCCAGGGCCCACGACGTGCTCCCGGTCGCGATCGTCCTCGACGTCCCACAGTCGATTGCCGTGGAACGCAACCGAATCCGCCCGGATCGTGACTTCGGCAGCCGGGTGGTGCGCCGCCAGCACGACCAGCTGCGCCGGTCGCTGCGCGGCCTCACTCGTGAAGGGTTCCGCACGGTCCACGTCCTGAAGTCGGCCGAGGAGATCGACGCGACGCGGATCGTGCGGACACCACTGTTGAACGACTACCGCGAACACCGGGGCCCGTTCGACGTGATCGGTGACGTCCACGGCTGCCGTGCCGAGCTGGAGGCGCTGCTCACGGCCCTGGGCTATGGCCTCATCCGCGACGAGCACGGGCGGCCGGTCGACGCCGAGCACCCTGCGGGTCGCACGGCCGTGTTCCTCGGCGACCTCGTCGACCGCGGCCCCGACTCCGCCGGGGTGCTGCGGCTGGCGATGGGCATGCACGCGGCCGGCCACGCCCTGGCGGTGCCGGGCAACCACGAGCACAAGCTCGTCCGGGCCCTGTCCGGGCGCAAGGTCCGGATCAGCCACGGGCTGGCGGAGACGCTCGACCAGCTCGCCCGGGAGCCGGACGGTTTCCGGGACGAGGTCCAGAGGTGGTGCCACGACCTCGTCTCCCACCTGGTTCTGGACGACGGCAGGCTCGTCGTCGCCCATGCCGGTCTCAAGGAGGCCTACCACGGGCGAGCCTCCGGTCGGGTCCGGAGCTTCGCGCTCTACGGCGACACCACCGGCGAGACCGACGAGTTCGGGCTCCCGGTGCGCTACCCGTGGGCCGACGACTACCGCGGCAGGGCCATGGTCCTCTACGGCCACACGCCCGTGCCGGAACCCGAGTGGGTGAACAACACCCTGTGCCTGGACACGGGGTGCGTCTTCGGTGGCCACCTCACCGCGCTGCGCTACCCCGAGAAGGAGATCGTGCAGGTTGCCGCGCAGCGGGTCTGGTACGAGCCGGCCAAACCGTTCCCGCCCGCCGGCCGTGCGCCTGCCGTCGCCGGTGCTGCCGGGACGCGGTCCCGCCCGGCGGACGAGCTCGACGTGACCGACGTGCTCGGCAAACGGGTGGTCGAGACCGCCCACCACGGACGTGTCTCCATCGCGGCGGACAAGGCCGCCGCAGCGCTGGAAGTCATGAGCCGGTATGCCGTGCCCCCCAACTGGATTCCCTACCTGCCACCCACGATGGCGCCCGTGGCCACGTCGGCCCGGGAGGGTCTCCTCGAGCACCCCGACGAGGCGTTCACGGCATACCGCTCCCTGGGCGTCAGGCAGCTCATCTGCCAGGAGAAGCACATGGGCTCCCGCGCGGTCGCCCTCGTCTGCCGGGATGCCACCACCGCCGCCCGTCGATTCGGCGCGTCGAACGAGGACAGCGGCGCGGTGTACACCCGCACCGGCCGCGCCTTCTTCCCGCGCGAACACACCGAGGTGCTGCTCGGTCGGCTGCGCGCGGCGATCACCGAGGCCGGCCTCTGGAGGGAGCTCGACACCGACTGGATCCTGCTGGACTGCGAGCTGCTGCCCTGGTCGCTCAAGGCCGAGGGCCTGCTGCGCGAGCAGTACGCGGCCCTCGCAGCGGCGGCGCGGCGCGCGGTCCCGGCCGCGCTCGGGGCCCTGGCCGAGGCATCGGCTCGCGGGCTGGACGTCGACACGCTGGTCGAGCGCACCGGCCGACGCGGTGACAACGCGCGAGCCTTCGCCGACGCCTACCGCCGCTACCACTGGCCGGTGCACGGAGTCGACGGTATCGAGGTCGCCCCTTTCCAGGTGCTCGCCACCGCCGGCGCCACCTGGCACCACCGCGACCACCACTCATGGCACCTGGCGCTGGTCGACCGGCTCGTCGACGCCGACCCGCAACTGCTGCGCACCACCCGACGACTGGCCGTCGACACCGACGACTCCGCGTCGCTCGCCGAGGGAGTCGCCTGGTGGGACCAGCTGACCGACGAGGGTGGGGAAGGCATGGTGGTCAAGCCCCTGGCCAACCTCACCAGGACCGGCAAGGCCCTCGTCCAGCCCGGACTCAAGGTGCGCGGACGGGAGTACCTCCGCCTCATCTACGGGCCGGACTACACCGAACCGGCCAACCTGGCCCGCCTCCGCGACCGCAACCTCGGACACAAGCGCTCCCTGGCCCTGCGCGAGTACGCCCTGGGACTCGAGGCCCTCGAGCGGCTGGCACGCGCTGAGCCCCTCTGGCGCATCCACGAACCCGTCTTCGCCGTCCTCGCCCTCGAGTCCGAACCCGTCGACCCCCGCCTCTGACCAGGACACATGACGGAGATCCGGCCGGTGTGCCACACCGACGTGCCGTCCGCGGCAACCTCATCTACGCCTACCTGCCACACGCGACCGTCAAGCCCTCCTCGGACTAGACCTTCGGCAGTGCGTACCCGAACCGGGCGAAGTCGTCGTGGTAGGTCACCAGCAACCGCCGCTGCAGCTGCTCGGAGACCTCGATCTCGTGCGTCGCCACGCCCGCGGTCTTCTGGCGGTCCAGGGCCCGCAGCGTCTCGCTCGGGAGGCCGCCCCCCACCTTGCTGTCCAGGTCGGCCATGACGTTCTCCAACCCGTCCTCCAGCCGGTAGACCTCGGCTCCCGGGACGTAGAACTCGCTCTGCGGACGCAGGTGGTTGTCGAAGCAGGAGGGGTCCTTGCGATAGCGCTTGAACGCCTTGTCCGCCCACGCGTCCACCGCCTCGGCGTCGCGGACCAGGCCCTTGCTGTTGCGCATCCCGTACTCGGAGCGGAAGCGGGCGACCGGCTCGCGGGTGAGCATGAAGATCCGGTCGAACTGGTCCAGCCGGAAGGTGCGCTCGAGCAGCGACGCGTGCATGTGCTGCGGCGAGACGGTGCGCAGGCTGTTCACGCTGCCGGCACCGGTCCGGCCGTCGCGGTAGAGCATCTCGAAGCCACCGGCCTCGAACATGCGCTCCACCGACGTGCCCCCGGTCTTCGGCACGTGGATGAACAGGATGTTCTGGCCGTCCCGGCGAAAGACTGGCAAGACTCACACACTCCTTCGTGCGTCAGGACCCGGCATGCCGGTCGGCGGGCGGGACGAAGTAGTCGGCGGAGAGCGGGTCGGCGCGGCGCACGTCGATGACGTGGCCGGTGAACGGCGCGAGGAGGGCGTCCAGCGACGCCTCCGCGACCGCCTCCGACGTGAGCAGCGACTCCGCCGGCTCCTCGCCGAACGCGTTGAGCCGCATCGGGGTCGCGGTGCGCTCCGGGTTCACGCAGTTCACCCGGACGCCACTGGTGGACCACTCGTCCGCGAGCGCCTGGGTGAGGTTGACGGTCGCGGCCTTCGCCGACGAGTAGAGGCTGTAGCCGGCGCGTCCGCGCGTGTAGGAGCTGGAGGTGAACAGCAGCAGCGAGCCGCCCGTCTCCCGCAGGCACGGGTAGAACTCCTGGGCGATGAAGATCGGGGCGAGGTAGTTGACCTCGGTGGCCGCGTAGACCGTCTCCTCCGAGGTCTCCTCCAACGTCCCGCGGGGCAGCACGCCCGCGGTGTTGACCACGAAGTCCACCCGTCCGGTGGCCGCGATCGCCTGCTTGCGGGCGGCGGCCACGTCCTCGCGGCGGTCGACGTGCGTCCCCGTGGAGGAGCGGCTGAAGGTCAGCACCTCCGCCCCGTGGTCCTTGGCCAGCGCCGCGATGTCCGCGCCGATGCCGTAGCTGCCCCCGAACACCACCATGGTCCGTCCGGTCAACGCCGCGCGGTAGTCCTCGGCGCTGCGACGGCGAGGAGTCTCCTTGCTGGTCAGCTGGAAGAGCTTGTCCGCCAGGAAGATGTCGATGGGCTCGGTGACCTTCATGTTGCGGTCGTCCCCCTGCACGACGGCGATCGGCACGTCGGGCAGGTAGCGCAGCACGACGGTGCAGTCGTCCGTCGCGGTGAAGTTGGGGTCCTCCTGCGCGAGCTTGTAGGCGCGCCGGATCACCGATGCCCGGAACCCCTGCGGCGTCTGGCCCCTCCGAAGCCGTCCCCGGTCGAGCACGTCGGAGATGACCTCGTCCGTCCCCGACGTGTCGACCTCGATGATGGTGTCCGCGGACGGGATCGCGGTGTCCACGGCCTCGTGCTTGCCCAGCGCGGCCAAACAGTCGGCGATGATCCGGTCGCTGAGCAGCGGGCGCACGGCGTCGTGGAACAGGACGTTGCACTCCTGCTCCCCGAGCGCGGCCAGGGCCGCCGCCGTCGTGCCGTTGCGGGTGGCCGCGCCCTCGAGGATGTGGGTGACCTTCTGGTAGCCGCCCTTCTTCACGATGCCGCGCACCTCGTCGAGGTGCCCGGGCGCCATCATGATGATCACCTCGTCGATGAGCTCGCTGGAGTTCATCGTGTCGATGGTGTGCTCGATGATGGTGCGGCCGGCGACCTTGATCAGCTGCTTGGGGATGTTGAGGCCGACACGGGCCCCGACGCCACCGGCCAGCACCACCGCCACGTTGCGCAAGGAAGTCACCGCACGGATGCTACCGGCCGGCTGGGGCCGTCACTGCGACCGCTCCGCCTCGACGTCGTGGGTGTCGGACGGCTCCCCCGCCAGCCCCCTCAGCACGGCCAGGAAGCGCTCACCCGCCGGCTCGCTCGGCCCGAGCACGTAGGCCCGGTGCTCGAGCCGCTGGTCGCGGAGGGTGTCGCCACCGGCCATGTCCTCCAGCACCGAGCGGAGGTTGGACAGGTCGCCGGCGACCACGTAGGCGCCGGCGGCGTCCGGGTACTGCTCCGGGTGGGACAGGATCGCGCCGAGGGCGTCGACCACGGCGACCGGCTTCCCCGAGTGCAGGTAGTCCGTCAGGACGCTCGAGACGTCGCACACCATGAGGTCGCTCGCGTTGGCCGCCGCCGCGAACGAGTCGCCGTCGACCGCGGCACCGAAGAGGTGCTCCCGGCCACCGCGCTCCCGGTCGGCCGCCAGCACCGCGTCGACCGTGGCCGCCATGTCCTTCTCCCGGCCGCGTTCACGGCTGAAGGGATGCGGACGGAACACCACCCGGCACCCGGCGTCCACGAGCTGCTCCACGATGCGGCTCCCCTGGGGCAGGGACGAGTAGGACGTCTTGGCGTTGTAGCCCATCCACGTGGGCGCGTAGAGCACGCTCGGTCCCCCGCCGTCCCGGTCGGGGTCCCCGTCCGCCCGCTGGATGCTCGTGACCTGCGGCCGTCCCACGACGACCATGCGCTCCGGGGGGATCTGCAGCCCGGCGTGCGCGTACCGGTCGATCGCCGCCTGCCCGGCGACGAGGACGACGTCGTAGGCCGCGTGCATCGGGTGCACCGACAGGGCCTTGTCGGACTCCCCGTGCCCCAGGTACACGTGGCGCAGCTCGCGATGGGTGAGGAAGTCCGCGTTGGCACCGAGGCTGTTGACGTAGAGCGCCACCCGCAGGCTCGGCACCACCACCCGGTCCAGGTCGGCCCAGCTCTCGCACGAGACGATCGGGGCGCTCGTCAGGGACGACAGCCGGTCCACGGCCGACGGGTGGCGGGTGACGACGATGTAGGGCGCGCCGAGCTGCTCCAGCCACGGCAGCCACATCTCGACCTGGTAGGCACCGCCGCTGCGGCGCGCGGTGTAGAGCGCATAGACCGGCGCGTACTCCTCGATCGCGCTCGCGACTCCGCGCGCGTGGCGCGACCGCCGGCGGCGCGCGCCCATGACCACCACGCCCAGCACGGCCGTGGCGCAGATCTGCATCAGCGCCAGCAGGGCCCACCACAGGAACCCGGCCTTGGTGAGGTCGAGGACGACCCCGACCGCGAGCACGACCATGCTCACCATGGAGCCGGTGCGCAGCAGCCGGTCGTCCAGCAGCGGACCGACCCCCGGCAGGTGCGCGACGCCGCCCTCCGGTGCCATCTTCACGAGGACCGGCTCGATCGTCATACCGATCACCAGCACCGCGATCGACGTCCAGAACACGGGGGCGTGGCTCTTGGTGTGGCTGGCCGCCAGCCCGATGGCGAAGAGCAGGGTGATGCGGGCCACGACGGCCGGGTGGGACACCGCGATCGAGGTCTCCCGGCGGGTCCAGTCCGTGACCGCGATGGCGGTCACCGAGCACCAGGCGACGGCCCCCACGATGGAGGCCCACCACCAGGGGGAGTCCGCGGCCACGAGGACGAGCGCCACGGTGGACGCCACCAGGGCGACCAGCGGGACCTCGAGGCCGGAGAGCTCAGCCGGTCGCCAGCGCATCATGCTCCGGTGTCGGCTCGTCGATCTGGCGGCGTGCGGCGCGCAGGAAGGGCTGGGCGGGGTCGTCCACGTCGAAGTCGCCGAGGTAGTAGTCACGGGTCGCCTCGCGCTGCCGCTCCAGCGGGTCGTGCCGCAGCAGGTTGTCGAGGACCTCGTCCAGGTTGCTGAGGTCACCCATGAGCGGGTATGACGCGACCGCGACCGGCGCCTCGCGAATCAGCTTCTCGCTGTTGGACTCCGCGGCCACCATGGCGAAGGGCTTCTGCGACTGCAGGTAGTCGGTCACGACGGCCGACACGTCGGAGATCATGGCGTCCGAGGCGTTGAAGCAGTCCTTGACGTCCATCGTCTTCTCCGCGTCGTCCCCGAACCGGTGGTCCCGGCCGGTCCGCGCGCGGTCCTCGTCCAGCAGCGCGTGGATCTCGCTCATCAGCTCGCGCGCGTCGGGGAACTGGTGGTTGAGGGGGTGGGCGCGGAAGACGACCGTGCAGCCGCGGTCGAGCAGCGCCCGCACGATCCGCGCGCCCTGCGGCAGGGAGTAGAAGCGCGTGTCCTCGTAGGGCCCGATCCACGTCGGGGCGTAGAGGACGGTCGGCCCGCTGACCTCGCGGATCGGCCGCGGCGCCGGCAGGATGCCGGACACCTGGGGGCGGCCCACGATCTCGAACTTCTCCTGGGGGATGGCCACGCCGTGCCGGGCGTACCGGTCCACGCCGGCCTGGCCGGCCGCGTAGATCCGGTCGTAGATCCCGTGCACCGGGTTGAAGCAGGCCGGCTTCTCGGAGTCACCGTGGTTCAGCCAGACGTGCGTGAGCTCCCGGTGCTCGACGTAGTGGGTGTTGGTCAGCCCGTTGTTGACGTAGAAGGCGGCGCGCACGGACGGGACGGTGGTGTCCTCGAGGCTGCCGAGGGTCCGGCACAGGACCACGGGCGACCGGGTGAGCTCCGCGAGCGGGACGAGCGACTCGTCATACCGCGTGACGACGATGAACCGGCGCCCGATCCGTTCGAAGTAGGGCATCCACATGCCCACCTGGTAGTCCGCGCCGGTCTTGGCCGCGAAGTAGACGACGAACTCGGGGGCGTACTGCTCGATCGCGCCACGCAGCTCCTCGGTCCCCTTCCAGTGGGCGGCGACCAGGTGGTGCTCGCGCACGAGCATGTATGCCGCGACCGCCAGGCCCTCCAGCGCGACCGCGGTGGCGAACCACACGGGCACACCGGCGACCGCCAGGACCAGCGCCAGCCAGAGGGGCGCCGTGCCGAGCAGGAACATCCACCCCTGCAACGTGGGCCGGGGGTTCTTGTAGTCGAGTGTCCGCAGGTGCCGGACCCGGAGCCGGCGGATCCGCCGGGCCGTGCGGACCCAGGCCTCGCCCACCATGGTGAGCAGCAGGGCGCCCGCGAGGATCCACACCATCGTGTCGCTGGGGTCGGAGCGTCGGGTGGCGAGCGCCACGACGGCGATCGCGGCCAGCCACCGGGCGGGCAACCAGGCGCCGAGCGCGTCCGTGCTCGAGCGGGGGCGCCGCAGGCCCCTGTTGCCGGACCAGGTCAGGGGCGCCAGCGTCAGGACGACCAGGACCGCCGTGAGCGCGTCCGGCCAGGGCGCCAGTGCCGAGACGACGGCCAGGGCGGACGTCAGGGCGGGCAGACCCGCGGCGACCTCCTCGGTGGACATGGTGGCGCCTCCCGTGCCGGAGGCGCCGGCCGGGACATCGGTGTCGAGCCCCTGGTGGGCCTCGGCGTCGAGCGGCGAGGTCGTGCCGGTGTCGTCGCCCGCGTCGTCGTCGGTGTCGGCGTCCGCCGCCTCGGTGCCGGCCCACTCGGTGCGGTCGTCGCCCTCGACGACGTCGTCGCGGCTCGGGTCGCGGGTCCGTCCGCCGCCGGCGATGACCCTTTCCGCCTCGCGGACGAACACGTCGGAGTAGCCCTCGTCCGGGAACGACCCGAGGTAGTACTCCCGCATCGACTCGCGCACCGTTCGGCGCGGGTCGGCCCCGAGCAGCTGCTCGAGCACGTCGTCCAGCCGGGTCAGGTCCGGGTCGACGAGGTAGGCGGCCTCGGCCACCGGGAAGTCGGCGACGAACTGCTCGGGCGAGTCGCCGATCGAGTACATGGCCAGCGGCTTGCCCGAGTACAGGTAGTCGCTCACGACGCTGGAGACGTCGGCGATCATCGCGTCGGAGGCGTTGAAGCAGTCGAAGACGCTCATGGTGCGCAGCGCCTCGTCCCCGTAGCGGTGCTGCCGTCCGCTGCGGGCCGCGTCGGCGCGCAGGAGCTGGTTGATGCGCTCGACGACGGCGGCGTCCTCGGCGATGTCGAGGTTGAACGGGTGCGGACGGAAGACGACCGTGGCCCCCCGCTCGAGCAGGGCCCGCACGATCCGCTCCCCGTGGGGCAGGGAGTACAGCCGCGTCTCGTCGACGTGGCCGCGCCAGGTCGGGGCGTAGAGGACGGCCGGCCGGTCCACCTGGGAGATGGGGGTGCTCGTGCGCTGGACGTCCTCGACCTGCGGGCGGCCGACGACGGAGAACCGCTCACGGGGGATGAGCACGCCGTGCTTGGCGTAGCGGTCCATCGCGGCCTGGCCGGCGGAGAAGACCTTGTCGTACATCGCGTGCAGGGGGTTGTACGACGTCGCCTTGTCGGAGTCGCCGTGACCGAGGTGGACGTGGGTCAGGTGGCTGTAGCGCACCATGTGGCCGTTGGCGGAGGCGGCGTTGGGGTAGAAGACGGTGGTCACGCTGGGGACCAGGGCGGCCTCGAGGTCGGCCAGGGTCCGGCAGCAGACCACCGGCACGTCGAGCTGGTCGGCCAGGGACGCTCCCGGCAGGGGGTGGCGCGTCATGACGACGAAGCGGCGTCCGGTGCGTTGCAGGTAGGGCGACCACATGGTCACCTGGTAGGAGGCGTCCTCCTGCCGGCCGGCATACACGATGAACTCGGGCTGGTAGTCGGCCAGCGCACGCTCCAGGCGGCGTCGCACCCGCCGGTCCACGAGCAGGCTGCGCACGCCCTCCCCGGCGGCCACGAGGGCGAGCAGGGCGGCCACGCCGGCTGCGCACAGCCAGGCCCAGGCCGGCAGCCCGAGGGCCGCCAGGACGCCGCCGGCCACGAGTGCGGCGGTGGCCGCCGCCGTCACCCACCGGCCGGGCAGCCGGGGCCGGGCCGGTTCGGGCAGCCCGGGGACGTGGGCGGCCGTGAAGCTGCCACCGTCGTGGAGCTTGTCCACCAGCGGCTCGCCGAGGGTCGTCAGGAGCAGCAGGATCGTCGCCGGCCAGACCCAGAGGCCGTCGGCCGGCCGCTGCTGGAGGTGGGCGAGCGCCACGCCGACGACGGCGGTCAGGCGCACCAGCAGGTCGGCACCGAGCAGCTGCTGGCGCCACAGCTGCGCCGCCGCCGCGCGGCCCACGGCGAGCACGACGGCTCCGGCCAGGACGGCGAGTCCCCACCCGACCCGTTCCGTGGTCAGGAGCAGGAGCAGGCCGGCGACGGCGGCCGCAGTCGCGAGGATGTTCACCAGCGCGCGAGCTGCGGTGGGGTCGCTCGCCTCCCCGTCCGGGAGGGTCGGTCGGGCTGACCAGGTCTTGAGCGAAGGTGCGGGCAAGGGCCTTCCTTGGCTTTCGGTGCGCGGGTCGACGCAGATTCTAATGGGGACCGGGATCCCGCCCGCGAGGTGACGACCGGGCGCTGGTGCCGGGAAGGCTACATTCGTCGCGTGGCTGAACGCGTGACCCTGCACATCGGTGCACCCAAGTCGGGCACCACCTACGTCCAGTCGATCCTGTGGTCCAACCGGCCGCTGCTGCGGCGGCACGGCGTGCTGGTGCCGGGTGGCAACAAGCGGGAGCACGACTTCCTGGCGGCCTGGGTCCGCGACGAGCGGGGGGTCGACGAGGTGCAGCAGCACCTCATGGAGGCGACGCGCCGCTGGGACGGTCACGTGCTGCTGTCCTCCGAGTGGTTCGGCATGGCCGACGACGACCAGGTCGCCCGCTTCGTCGACCGTCTCCGGCCGGCCCGGGTGGACGTGGTCTTCACCACGCGCACGTTCGTCTCGGTGGCGCCGGCCACCTGGCAGCAGACGCTCAAGTCGGGGCGGCCGTCGACGTGGTCCGCGTTCTTCGCCGGGATGGACAGCGGTGGTGACCCCCACTGGCGGTGGCGGGCCCTCGACCCGGCGCAGGTGCTCCCCCACTGGCGCGGCGCCGTCCCGCTCGAGCGCACCCGCGTCGTGACGGTGCCGCGACCCGGGTCGCCGCCGGAGGAGCTGTGGCACCGGTTCGCGAGCGCGACCGACCTGGCCGACGTGGACGTCGACCTGCGCCGGGCGCGCGGCAACCCCTCGCTGAGTGCCGAGGGGGCGCGCCTGCTGCAGCTCGTCGGTCCCCGGCTGCGCGAGGAGCTGGGCGCCGACGAGGACGAGCGGCAGGCGCGGGTGTGGATCCGCAGCCGGTTCAGTGAGCGGGCACTGCGCCCGCTGGGCGGCCGTCCGATCGGCATCGGCGAGGAGGACGCACGGGCCCTGCAGGAGCGGGCCGAGCGCACGGCCGCGGCGCTGCGCGACCAGGGGTACCCGGTCGTGGGGGACCTGGCGGACCTCACGGAACCGGGGGGCAAGCCGGGCGCGGTCCCGCCGGGCGACGTGGACGACGGGGCGCTGCTGCCGGTCGCCGCCGGAGTGCTGCCGGTGCTCCTGGGCCAGATCCAGCACCAGCACGAGCTGGCCCAGCGCCGTGAGCAGCAGCTCGCCTCGCTGCCCGACGGTGCCGCGCCGGCGGACGCGGCCGAGGTCCCCCGACCGAGCTGGGACCCGTTCGAGCGCCAGCCGCGCCGGGAGGTGCCCCTCGAGGGAGCGCGGCGCCGGCTGCGGCCCGCCAAGCGCCGGGTGCAACGGCGCCTGCGCCTGCTCGGGCGGTCGCTCCGCCGGCGGTGAGCCGCCGGCCCGGCGTGCGGCACCGCCCGCGCCGGACCCGGTTATGTTCGGGGCGTGGCTGATCACGTGACGCTGCACGTGGGCTCCCCCAAGTCGGGGACGACCTACCTGCAGACGACCCTCTGGAACAACAAGGACCGGCTGTCCGAGGCCGGCGTCCTGCTCCCCGGCAGGCGCAAGCGCGAACACGACGTGCTGGCCTTCGCCGTGCGGGGGGACCGGCGGGCGCGGCCCACGGCGCGCCGGCTGCTGGAGGAGATCCGCGACTGGCCCGGTCCCGTGCTGGTGTCCTCGGAATGGCTGTGCGTGCCCAGCGACCGGCAGCTGGGGCGCTTCCTGGCCCAGCTCGGTGAGGTCGACGTCGACGTGGTGTTCACCGCCCGCCGGTTCGCCGCGTCCGTGCCGGCCGCGTGGAGCCAGGCCCTGAAGTCCGGCCACGCCGCCGAGCTGGAGGACTTCATCCGGGACATGGACTACGGCGACGCCCAGTGGAGCTGGCGCACGATCGACCCGGCGGTGGCCCTGCAGGGGTGGCGGCGGCACCTCCCGGCCGAGCGGATCCACGTCGTGACGGTTCCCCGTCCCGGCGCGCCCCGCGAGGAGCTGTGGCACCGGTTCGCGGCGGCCTGCCGTGTCCCGGGGGCCGAGGCCTTCCCCGGGGACGGGGTCAAGTCCAACGAGTCGCTGACCGCGGAGGGGGCGCGGCTGCTGCAGCTGCTGGGACCGGAGCTGAGGTCGGCCCTGCAGGTCGACGACGTCAAGCAGCCGTTCGCCCGCTGGTGGATCCGCCAGTACTTCAGCCGCGACCTCGTGCTCCCGCACCCGGGACACCCGATCGGGCTGGCCGGACCCGAGCTGGAGCTGCTCCGCGAGCGCAGCGAGCGCACGGTCACCCACCTCGGGGACGCCGGCTACGACGTGGTGGGCGAGCTCGCGGACCTGCTGGACGTCACCGTGGACGAGCGGGCGGTGCGCCCGCGCGACGTGGACGACGCGGCGCTGCTGGGGATCACGACGACGGTCATCCCGCAGATGCTGGCCCGTCTCGCCACCGAGCACGAGGCCGTCAAGGAGCAGCGCGCCCGCGCCCGCAGGCAGCGCCGCCAGCTCAGGCGAGCGGCCGCCGGCACGGGCCCGGCGCCGGCAGGGCAGCGGGCACGGGAGCGGGCACGGCCGGAGCGCTGGACCGAACCCGGGGGCGGCCGCACGCCCCGGTGGCTGCGCGGCACCAGGCGCCGGCTCGGTCCGGTGAAGCGGCGGGTGCTCCACGGTGCGGACGCCCTGGGCCGGCGACTCGGCGGCCGGCACCCACGGTGAGCGGTCGGCATACCGGCTGAGCGACCGGGGCGGCTGCCCGGCGGGGCAATGTCGTCGTGACCCTCCGGGGGCTGAGACACTACTGCGCGTGTATGACGACCGGCAGGCGCTGCGGCAGCCCCCACCGGACGCCCCCTCACCCAGGGAGGCGGCGGCACTGGCCGAGCGCTACGGCCTCGAGCAGACGGGCGTGCGCCCGCCCCTGCTCGCGTACGTCCGGGAGACCTGGCGCTGCCGGAGCTTCATCTGGACGATGGCCTCGGCCCGTTCGTCGGCCAAGCACGGCAACACCTACCTCGGCCACGTCTGGGCGCTGCTCAACCCGCTCATGCTGGCGGCCGCCTACTTCGTGGTCTTCGGCCTCCTGCTGGGCACGCGCAAGGGCGTCGACAACTTCATCGGCTTCCTGACCGCCGGCATCTTCCTGTTCCAGTTCATCTCCGTGTCGCTCAACAAGGGGGCGAACGCGGTCGTCAACAACAGGGGGCTGGTGCGGGCGCTGCAGTTCCCCCGGTGCGTGCTGCCGCTGTCCGTGGCCCTGACCGAGTTCCTCGCCGCGCTGCCCGCCTTCGGGCTCCTCGTCGTGATCATGCTCGTCACCGGGGAGCGGCCCGGGTGGATGTGGCTGCTCTACCCGGTGGGGATCGGCCTCAACCTGCTGGTGAACACCGGCCTCGTGCTCATCGTCGCGCGCGTGGTCAGCGTGGCCCCCGACCTGGGGAACCTGACCAACATCGCGGTGCGCCTGCTGCGCTACACCTCCGGCGTCTTCTTCTCGATCGAGGCCTACACCCAGGGCCACGGCGCGCTGGGGCTGGCGATGGGCTACCAGCCGTTCGCGCTGAACCTGTCGGTCGTCCGGGAGTCGCTGATGAACGAGTTCAGCCCCGTCCTGCTGAACTGGCTCGTGGCCGCCGCCTGGGGCGTGCTCATGCTGGTCGGCGGCTTCGTCATCTTCTGGCGGGGAGAGGAGAGCTACGGACGTGGCTGACGAGCGACGGCCGAGCGTGATCGTCTCCGACCTGGAGATCGTCTACCGCGTCTTCGGAGCCAAGAAGCGCGGTGGCGCCAAGCAGGGCGGACGGACCTCGATGCTCCAGCGACTGCTGCGGCTGGGGAACCGCCGCGGCTCGATGGGCGCCACCGAGATCCGGGCGGTCAAGGGCGTCTCGTTCGTGGCCCGCGAGGGCGAGTCGATCGGCATCATCGGGCGCAACGGCTCGGGCAAGAGCACGCTGCTGCGGGCCGTGGCCGGGCTGCTCCCGCCGACCAAGGGCAAGGTCTGGGTGGACGGGCGCGCCGCCCTGCTCGGGGTGAACGCCGTGCTGATCCCCGGGCTCAGCGGCGAGCGCAACATCATGATCGGCGGGCAGGCGCTCGGGCTCTCCGCCCACGAGGTCAAGCAGCGCTACCAGGAGATCGTCGACTTCTCCGGCCTCGAGGACCACATCCACCTGCCGATGTCCGCCTACTCCTCGGGCATGGCGGCCCGGCTGCGGTTCGCGATCTCCACCGCGGCCGTGCCCGACGTCCTCATCGTCGACGAGGCGCTGGCCACCGGCGACGCCACCTTCCGGGCGCGCAGCAGCGAGCGGATCAAGGAGATCCGCCAGCACGCAGGCACGGTGTTCCTCGTCAGCCACAGCAACCAGCAGATCCGCAGCATCTGCAACCGGGT